>NZ_JBHUPY010000006.1:0-368801 GCF_042688385.1 Herpetosiphon sp. NSE202
GACCAATTCCGACCAATTCCGACCAATTCCGACCAATTCCGACCAATTCCGACCAATTCCGACCAATTCCGACCAATCCTTTAGTGATGTGGTGCATGACCTCTTAGCCTACCTCGCGCAACAGATGATAGACCTCAACAAAGCCAAGCAACACGAGAGCAAGCGCTTCTTGAACTGGCTTGAAAGCCAACTCCGCATCCAACCAAAAAAAGGCGAAACTGGGATTGAGAGTCTGAGCGGCAAAACGATCATTCAGGGCTACCTTGGCGATTACCAAAAAGGTCAACGCGCGGTGAGTTGGGACGATTTCTTATACGAGTTATATCAAAATCGCAACCGCTTTGCAGCCAACCTGAGCGAGCTAGAAGCCAGCATTAACCAAGCCTACCACCAATCGCTTGCCATATTATTGCCGATTAAACACGATTTGGCCCGCACCGATGCCTTGATCGATAAAATTGTCTATCGCTTGTATGGTCTGAGCGATGCAGAGATTGAGCTAATCGAGCGCCCACAATATGAGCAAGCGTTGAGCGAAGCCAAAGCCAACGTGCTCAAAGATTTGGGGGCGGCGACCAGCGACGAACAAGCAGATGCAATTATCGACAAAATTGCTGAAGAAATTCTGCCTGCTGCCGAGCGCTTCTTCGATCGAGTCGAGCCAATTAGCATTGAAGCCAGCTTGGATGCAGCCTTGCCCAATTGGCGCACCCTGCCGCCGCAAATTCCGACCTTCCTGCGAACTGGCGAATATAGCCTGTTGATGGAAGACGAAACCATGGATTTCTCAGTCAGCGTGATTCCGTTTACCAAGGCAGTTGAAACCCTGCTCTACGAAACGATCTTCAAGCCATTCCGCGACGAATCGGGCTTTGGTGCTGCTGATTGCAAGAATAAATTTTTGGCTGAATTTATGCAAGGCACGCGCCACCTGACCTTGGGCAATTTCCCGATTATGCTGAACAGCAAGAGTGAGCAAGCCTTGCGCAGCTTTGTGAGCCAACGCTTTAGCGAGCGCAATATGTTTGGGCCAGACGGTTTGGCCGAAACGCTCAATAATGATAGCATGCGCAAACTGCGCAACAAAGCCGCTCACGACGAGGTAATTCCACGCAGCGAAGCCGAGCAACTGCGCGAGTGGGCGCTGCAAGTATTACGGAGTTAAGAGAGCATAGAACATAGAACATAGAGCATAGAAAAGGATGAAGGATGAAGGATGAGGGATGAAGGATGAAGAGTATAGAACATAGCTGTAATGGTTCATTGGATTAGCAATCGTGTCCCCTCACCCCCCAGCCCCCTCTCCCACTGAACGCGGGCGAGGGGGAGCAGCCATGTTTCACCCTGCCTTGTGATAACGCGCTTGTACCAGTGGATTTTATACTGAACGCGGGCGAGGGGGAGCAGCCATGTTTCACCCTGCCTTGTGATTAGAACTACGTAATTAAAGCCCCTCGCCCGTTGGACGGGAGAGGGGTTGGGGGTAAGGAGAACACAATCTAGCTAATCTGTGCAATCTGTGGCTAAAAATAATCATTCGTGCAATTCGTGGAATTCGTGGCTAAAAAACCTTCGTGATCTTCGCGCTCTTCGCGGTTTCATTCTCCGTGCATCAGACAAAGGTAAATTTATGCAAATTCCGTATGTGATAGATAATATTGAACAGCGCTTGGCCGATGTGTTGCGCTATTTGTTGCAGCGAGCGAGCGACCAATCGCTGGATATTGCCACAGCCTATTTCAGCATTCGCGGCTTTGAGCAACTGCGCCACGAGCTAGAAACCACAGGCCAAGTGCGCTTGTTGCTGGGCGATAAACCGCTGGCTGGCGATGATTTGGGCATGCGGCCCGATTCGGGCGCGTTTTTGCGTCATGAACTTAATGCCGAAGCCTTTAGCGAACGCACTTTGCGCTTGGTCGAAGCGCTGATTCGTTTTTTGCGCCGCGACCAGGTTGATGTGCGCTTGTATACTGGCTTTTTGCCCGATGAACAAGGGCGACGAGCCTTTTTGCATGCCAAGTGCTATTTGCTCTATGGGCGTTTGGCTGATGCCAATGTGTTCGATCCGCTCACGCCAATTGTGGGCATTGTGGGCAGCAGCAATTTCACTGGGCCGGGCTTGGTCAGCAATCATGAATTGAATTTGGTGCATAAAACTCTGCTGACCGATGCCGAGCTAGATGATGCTGAAGCCAAAGCCACAGTTGCTCAACATGCAGCGCAACAAACCAGCGGCGAGCTTGACGTAGAACAAGAACGCCTGCTCAAAAGCGAAATTGGCACGCGCGCCATCCTCGACCTTTCGCGCTGGTACGAGCAGCAGTGGCAACGCTCAATCGACTATAAAGATCAGTTGATCGAATTGCTTGAAAACTCCAAATTTGGCGGGCGCGAATACACGCCCTACGAAATCTACATGAAAGCGCTGTATCGCTACTTCAAGGACGATTTAGCTGAGCGCGACGAGCAACCAGCAACCCGTTCGGCGGTCGAATTGGCCGAATTCCAAGATGATGCTGTGCGCAAAGCGCGGCGGATTTTGGCTCAATACGATGGCGTGATTGTCGCCGATTCGGTGGGGCTTGGTAAAACCTGGATTGGCAAAAAACTGCTGGAAGATTACGCCTACCATCAGCGCCAAAAAGCCTTGGTCATTTGTCCGGCTTCGTTGCGCGGCATGTGGGAGCGCGAGCTGCGTAGCGCGACGATTGCTGGCCAAGTGCTCACCCAAGAACGGCTTGGTCTCGACGAATTTGATAGCCGCGAGTTTTTGGATGTTGATGTGATTCTGGTTGACGAAGCACATAATTTTCGCAACAAGCGCGCCAAACGCTATCAACAACTTGAGCTTTTGCTGGCCGCCAATGGGCGACGGGGGCGCAGTGGCAATCGCAAAAAGCTCATTATGCTAACCGCCACGCCGATTAACAACAACATTTTCGATTTATACAACCAAATTAATTTGTTTACCGGCAACGATCGCAGCTATTTTGCTTCGGCGGGCATCGGCGATCTCTACAAATATTTCTTGGCAGCGCGGCGCGAATCGATGGAAGCAGGCTCAATTCGGATTTTCAACCTGCTCGAAGAAGTGGTTATTCGGCGCACGCGCCAATTTATTCGCCGTGCCTACCCAGAAGCGCTGATTCATGGCGAGCCAATTCGCTGGCCAACGCGGCAGTTGCACAGCGTCGAATACGATTTGCAAGCGGCCTACAGTGGGCTGTATCAAAATATTATTCGCGCGATTGAAGGCCTGCATTTAGCCCATTACAACCTTGAAGCCTACAAGTTGCGCCCAATTGATCAAGACGATTTTGAGCTTGGGCGGCAAGCAGCCTTGGTTGGCATTTTCAAAAGCCGCTTTCTCAAACGACTCGAATCGAGCATTGAAGCCTTTCGGATTTCGATTCGGCGCTCGTTGGCTTTTGTCAAAACCTTTGCTGAATATGTTCAAGATGGGGTTGTGCTCGATTCAGTCTCATTTCAACAGGCCATGCGCTTGCTTGAAGCCGACGAAGAAGATAGCGACGATAGCACCCCAAGCTCGCAAGCCTCGGCGCTTGATGAGCATGCAGCGGCCAGTGCCATCATTGCCAAACTGCCCAAACTTGAAGCCAGCAAATACGATCGGCGGCGCTTGCATCGGGCGTTGCAAGCAGATATTGACGCGCTGAACGACATTTGGCATGCGATTCGCCAAATTCAGGCCAGCCACGATGCGAAGTTAGTGCAATTGCAAGCCTTGCTCGCCAACCAACTCAATGGTTGCAAAGTTGTGATTTTTACCTACTACAAAGATACGGCGCGTTATTTATATCAGACCCTGACCGACCCAAGCAACGCCGCCTGGCAGGCCAGCCTTGGCAATCCAACCATTCGCCGCATCGATAGCAGCGTCAAAACCAGCGATCGCGCCAAGATTGTTAGCCATTTTGCGCCGCGCGCCAGCAATCAGGCAGATTTGATTGGGACAAGTGAAGAAGTGCAAATTCTAATTGCCACCGATGTGCTCTCCGAAGGCCATAATTTGCAAGATTGCGGCCATTTGCTGAACTACGATCTGCATTGGAATCCAACGCGTATGGTGCAACGAGCAGGCCGGATCGATCGGCTTGGCTCAAACTTCGATGTGTTGCATGTCTACAATATGTTTCCTGAGCGCGAGCTTGAAGCCTTGTTGGGCTTGGTGCGCAGCCTAACCAGCAAAATCGATTTGATCAATCAAACAGGCTTTTTGGATGCAAGTGTGCTTGGCGAAGTGGTTACGCCGCGCGATTTCAACACCCTCAAACGCATCGCCGACGAAGATAATGCTGTCGTTGAGGAGCAAGAATCATTTTTGGAACTGGCAAGTAGCGAATCATTATTTGCTGAATTGCAAAATGTGCTGGCGACCGATGCCCAGCGCTGGCTGACCGACCTTGATGATGGCATTCATTCGGGAATTGAGCGCAGCAATGCTAAGGGCCTGTTTTTCTATTTCACTGCCCCGCGTGATGGCAGCACTGCCCATTTTTGGCGCTACTACGACCTTGCAAAACAGACGATTACCGACAATCGCTACACCATTATGCAACTGATTGCGTGTAGTCCTGATACACCACGCTTTCCGCCGCCCTATCACGAGGTCGATATTTTTGCGATTCACGATACGATTCTGAATAGCATTTTGCGGGATGTGCAGCAACAAGTTACCGCGACGGTGGTTGATAAAATCGTTGCGCCAGAACAGAATGTCATTGCCCAACTATTGCATAATCATTTAGCGCAACCTGGTGTTGATCGGGCTGAAGTGCGCGAATTGCGCAAGATGTTGAAAGAGCCACAGGTTGGGGCGGTTGTGCAACGCTTGCGCAAAGCCCTCAATCGCTATAATGCTGATGCAGATGTGCAGGCCGTGCTTGAGCTATTGCGCGAACTCTACCAAACCCAAGGTCGGAGTACGTTTGAGCCAAATAGCCCAGCCAGCACGATCAAAGCAACTGATCTGACCTTAGTTTGTTATGAATATATTTATGCATAGCCCAAAGACCAAAGAACATAGAGCATAGAACATAGTGAAAGTATGAAGGATGAGGGATGAAGGATGAAGGCCGAGGGGTCGGGGATCAGGGATCGGGGCGATAGGCTTTGGGCTATCGGAACAGTATTCGGGCAATTCGTGGCGAAAAATTAACGCAGCGGCGCAGAGAACGAAAGGATGAATAGAGACCAAAGAACATAGAACATAGAACATAGTGAAAATATGAAGGATGAGGGATGAAGGATGAAGCGTGATCATTCGTGGCTAAAACATGTTCTTCGCGATCTTCGCGTTCTTCGTGGTTCCTAACTTTGTGGCCCTTCGTGTCCTTCGTGGATGAGGTGGTGGTTAAAGCCATGGACCATTACAGCTATTGGAATGGTTTATCATGATACTAGCATCCGCAAACTGCGCAGCAAAGCCGCTATGACGAGATGATTTTACAGGGCGAAGCCGAGCAAGTGCGGGCGTGGGCCATCAAACTGCTTAATATTAGTGCAACCTCCAAGGCATAAATCAGTATAGCTATCTGAGTATTGTTTATACGATCACTTGGAGGGTATGTGGCTAATGAGCTTGTGCAAATTGATTATTTGAGCACTGATACTGTTCGCCAACGCTTTCAAAAACTTGCTAGTCGGATTCAAGATCTTGAGCAATTGCTGCAACGGGGGATGCAACCATTGCGCGATGGAGGATGGCAAGGCGAGTCGGCGCAGCGCTGTTTTAATGAGTTAGATAGCATAGTTTTTCCGGCGATTCGTCGCTTGCAAACAGTTTTTCAAGAAGCTAGCGATCTGACGCGCCAAATTCAGATTGTTTTTCGTTATAGCGAAGAAGAAGCTGCGGCATTGTTCAAAGGTACGGTCGAAGCAGTTGCTGCTAAACCACGTGCTTTCCAAAATGTTCAAGTCGCAGCGCACGTTGAAGAGCAGACCTATAATCCTGAACCATTACGCCAACGTTTGCGCGATTGGCTGGTAGAACGCCAACAACCAGTTGTCCAGGCAGGTGGTGTTGCGGGTGTTCTGCCAATTGCTGGTGGGCTAGCCCTTGCTGATGGCCCCTTGCCGATTGGCGATCTTATTGCTCTTGGTTTGCTTGGGGTTGCAGTAATCGGTGGCGCTGCATTAATCAGCCAAAATGCAACACCTGCAACGCCCAGCCATAATGCAAGCGTCGATGCCGAGAAAATTGGCAATGTAATTGGCGAAACAGAGAAGGCAACTGGGAATATAACCAGCGGCGAAACGTTGACCGAAGATGAAGCACTTGATGCAATTGGTCAATGGATCGGCGATGCTGAGGAAGTTTCACCAGGCGTATTTCGCAGCAAAACCCCGAATGCCGATGGTACCTACAACCAAGGCCGCATCGACGATGGTTCCCTTGCGGGCGATCATTCGCCTGATGTGCCACACGTCCATCTTGAACGAGTCAAACCCGATCCGCGCCGACCTGGCCGCTGGGAATATGTTAGCAATAATCATATTCCAATCGTACCCTAATCAAGGAGTATTGTATGTCGATTGCCTACAACACGATTGGCCTTATCCAATCGGGAACCTATAAAGATTGGTACATTTTGATCAAGCCGCTGACGAATGCCGCAGAAACCAGCTATCAGGTGTTTCTGTGTACCGATCAGAGTTTTCAATTTGATCCTGCTCAACGCCAAACCTTCGATAGTTGGCAACCAAACTTACTGTCGCTCGAAGGCTTGATCGAAGATGAGTATCCAGCGATTGAGTGGCAACCTGAGGTTAAGCTGGCCCAAACTGCGGTGACCTCGACCAAACCTAGGCTAACCGAACGTCTGCGCCAACAGGTCAATAAAACTGATTCTGAAGAGCAGCGAGCATAGCGCATAGCGAAAGTATGAAGGATGAGGGATGAAGGCAAAAGTCAAAAGGCAGAAGGCAAAAATCAAAATAGGCTATAGGCTTCAGGAGTTAGGATTAACGCAGAGGCGCAGAGAACGAAAGGATGAATTATGAGGGATGAGGGATGAAGAGCATAGAACAGAGAGCATAGATAATCAAAAGTCAAAAGAGATGTGAGGAATGGCAGGTTATTGGCTTTTGGCTGATGGCTATTGGGGAGCAGGAACAAAATCAAACAAATCTGTGTCAATCTGTGGCGAAAAAACTTAACCTTTGTGTTCTTCGTGCTCTTTGTGGTTTCAATGCTGCATAGCTTGTGATTTTGCCTTTTGACTTTTGCCTTCTGATTTATTTTATGTTCTATGCTCTCTGTTCTATGTTCTAAATTTCATCCCTCATAATTCATCCTTCATCCTTCTCTATTGTGTTCCCATGCAAGCCGATTTTGCGCTATAATTCGCCCGTTGTTGAGTTCAGGGTGATAACTATGCCACGTTTCGCTGCGCTGCGTGCCTTTGGGCGACGCTTCCCCGATTTGATCAGCTTGCTTTTATTGTTGGTAATCCTTTGGATGGCTTGGGGAGTACGATCGATCAATCGTGCTGATTGGGATGGCTACGCGCCACTCATTCACCCAGACGAGTATTACCTCAAGGATGCGATTACGCCCAACCTGCGTGTTCCCGATTCGTTTTTGAGCTATCTCAGAACCGAATGTGAGATTGTGACCAACGATCAAGGCGTGGCCCAACTGAAGAATACGCGTAATCCAGAAGAGCCTGATCTGAGCAAACAACGGCCTAGCGCAACCAGCGGCTGTAACTCACTCAACCCGCGCACGATTGATCAAGGCTATGTTTATGGCTCGTTGCCAGTTGCCAGCGTGCGCTACTTAACTGAAAAATTCTACCCTGAAATTGAACCAGACCAACTATCGAGCCGCCAAATTGCCGTGGTTGGCCGCACCGTCTCAACAATTGCCGATTTGATTTCAATCGTACTCTTGTTTTTGCTTGGCCGCACGCTCAATAGCCGCCGCATTGGCTTGTTGGCTGGCTTTTGTTTTGCTTGGTCGCCAGCCCTCATTCAACATGCCCACTTTTTTGTCGTCGATGGTCAGGCGGCGATGTATGGCCTGTTGACCTTGTATGCGAGCACGCGTTTGGCCCAATCGCGCCAATGGTGGAGCGCATTTCTCAACACCATGTTTGCTGGTGCAGCCTTAGCTTTGGCGGTTTCCTGCAAAATTACCCTCGCGCCACTTGGTGGGATTATTGCGATTGCTGCCATGGTGGCTTATTGGCATAATCCAGCGCATTTACGTGCTAACCACTCGCCAGCCGTACTTTTCCATCGGCTGTTTTGGAGTGGTATGCATGCTTTGCCTTTTGCTGTTCTAGCCTTGTTAGTAATGTTGTTTACGCTGCGTTTTAGCATGCCCGATGCCTTCAATGGCATTGGCCCAGATGAGCGTTTTATTGAGGCAATTGGCCGTGCTAGTGCAACTTCATCTGGTGATGTTGATGCACCTTCATCGCATCAATGGGCTGGCCGCAGCAACTATACCTACGAATTGACCAACATGATTCGCTGGGGCATGGGCGTGCCTTTGGGCGTGGCGGCATGGCTTGGCTGGCTGGCATTTGGGGTTGCACTATTGCGCTCAACATCACGCCAGCGTTTGCTTGGCCTCTTGCCAATGTGGCTTTGGACAGGGATTTATTTCTTCTGGCAGGGCGGCTTGATGATCAAGCCGATGCGCTATTTGCTGCCGATTTATGGCCCGTTAATTTTATTTGCGGCGTGGGGCTTGATTAGCTTTATCGATTGGGCGCGGCGCGAAGGCACACCGTTACTGTTTCGCAAAGTGCCGTTGCATGGCTTGGCAGTGGGCCTCACCAGCATGGTGGCGCTGGTAACGCTGCTCTGGGGCTGGGGTTTTAGCCGGATCTATGAGCGACCACATACCCGGATTCAAGCTTCTGCTTGGGCGCACGCCAACCTGCCGCCGGGCAGCACTCACACCTCCGATTCGTGGGATATTGGCATTCCAGCCATGGAAAATTGGATCTGGACTGATGTGCAGTTGCCAATTGTCAATGAAAATGATGCTGGCTCGATTGAGCAAATTCTGCAAGTTGCCAACCAAGCCAACTATTTGGCCTTTACCTCAAATCGTGCCTACGATTCGCTTGATCAATTGCCGATGCGTTTTCCGGCCACGCTCAATTTCTTCAAGGGCATTTTCGATGGCTCGCTGGGCTACGAAAAAGTTGCCGATTTCAGTTCGTATCCTTCGTTTTTGGGTATCAGCATTCCCGATGATCACGCCACCGAAGATTGGAGCGTTTACGATCATCCTCGGGTGACGATTTGGAAGCGCACTGATAGCTGGAATGTTGATGCAGCACGCCAGCAAATTTTGCGTGATGTGAATGTTGATGAAATTTATAAGTTGCGGCCCAAAGTTGCCACGCCAATGCCAACTATGTTGCAACAAACTGTGGCCGAATGGCGCGAGCAACTGACTTCGGGCACGTGGGCTTGGGTTTTTGATGGCGTTGCCAATGTTGCGCCATTGATTTTCTGGGTTTTGGCGCTAGAAGTGCTGGGCTTGGCGGCCTTTGGTCTGCTGTGGCGCTTAAAATTGCCCTTGCCTGACCGTGGCTTGGGCATGGCGCGGCTGGTTGGTCTATTTGCCCTGGCCTTGATTGCATGGCTGCCAGCGGCATGGCATTGGTGGTCGTTCAATCGCTTCTGGATTGCTGGGGTCTATCTGGTTTTGGTTGGCTTGGGCGGGGTTAGTTTGCTGCGTTCGCGCCACGAATTACGCTTGTGGTGGCAGACGCGCCGCGCGGCAATTCTCACGTCGCAGGCGATTTATCTGGTTGGCTTTTTGATTTTGCTGACGATTCGCTACCTGAACCCCGATTTATGGCACCCAGCCATGGGCGGCGAAAAGCCCATGAATTTGGCCTACCTGACGGCGACGCTCAAATCGGTGCAGTTCCCGCCCTATGACCCATGGTTTGCTGGCGGCTACATGAACTACTACTATTGGGGCTATGTGCTGATGGGCATGCCGATGAAGCTGTTGGCGATTCGCCCAGAGGTTGGCTTCAATCTGGCATTAATTAGCTTGTTTGCCATGACCGCGCAACTGAGTGGCAGTTTTGGCTACAATCTGCTTTCGACGCTTGGGCGAGCTGCCAAAAAGATCGAGCGCCGCGCCTGCATGACGGCGGTTGGGGCGGCGGTAGCCTTGATGCTCTTGGGCAATTTGGTCCAGCCAGTCTTTTATTTCAATAGTGCCCGGATTTTGGGCAACAGCGAGTTAAGTTGGTCGAATCCTGAGCAATCGAGCCAAGGTATTTGGCTGGAAGGTGGCTCGCCGTTGGCTGATGCAGCGGCAGGCTTTGCCAAACGGCTCGATGGCGAATCGTTCAATTTGCGCCCAGAATGGCCCTATTGGAATGCAACGCGGGTGATTCCGCCCAGCACAATTAGCGAATTTCCCTTCTTCTCGTTTTTATATGGCGATTTGCATGCCCACATTATTGGGCTTTCGCTGCTCGTCTTGCTCTTGCTGAGCCTGGTTGGCTTGTACAAAGCGCCCACGATTTCGGCCAAAGCCTTGGCAGGTTGGAGCGTGGCGCTGGGCATTTTGATTGGCGCACTCAAGGCCACCAATGTGTGGGATTATCCGCTGAGCCTAGCGTTGGCGGCAGTTGCCTTGTTGGTGGTTGGGGTGCAACAAAGCCGCAATGTCGCTTGGCCCAAGCGCTGGTTGTGGATTGTGCTGCCACCGCTGGCAGTGTTTGTGGTGATGACCGTGGTTTGGTCGCCATTCAACCGCTATTTGGCGACTGGCGACTATGGCAAGCCCCAATTGCTGACCAACGACCAACGCATGACAATTCGCGAATTCACTGCGTTGTATGGCTTGTGGTTCTGGATTTTGATTCCATGGATGCTGCTGCTGGCGCGGCGAATTTGGGGCATGCGCAACACCTTAATTGGGATTGGTGCCAGCCTCGTCTGGATGGCGTTGATCAGCCTGCTGCAAAATGTGGTAACCCCGCTTGATATGAGCGTTGAGCCAGGCAAAGTAGCGCTGTTGATTGATAATTTATTCAAGCAGGCGATTGCCCAACGTGCTGCCTCAATCGTGGTTCTATTGCCGCTGGCAGTTTGGGGAATTTCGCTGTTGTGGAGTGCCTTGGCTGGGCGCACCAGACGACGCGAAGTTGTGCCCTTGGCCTTGACGACTGCTGGCATTTTGCTGGTGCTCTTGACCGAAACGATTGTCTTGCCCGGCGCTGGACGCATGAACGTGGTGTTTAAGCTTGGTTACGAGGCTTGGGCCTTGTTGGCCTTGTCAGCAGCTAGTGTTGTGCCATTGACCTTGAGTGCCTTCCGCAGCGGGTTGCGTTCTGGTTTGGCGGCTCCATTGCGCATCTCGTGGGCAACCGTCACGGGCTTGTTGGTGCTTGGCGCTTTGGTCTATCCAATTACCGCCACCCAAGCCAAAGTTTCCGATCGCTATGTGGCCGATGCGCCGCGTGGGCTTGATGGCATGGCTTGGATGGAAGGCGCGACCTGGGTTGAAAATCGCGAAATTGCGCTTAAAGACGATGCAGCGGCGATTCGCTGGTTGCGCGCCAACGTCGAAGGCACGCCAACTGTGCTCGAAGCCAGCACCTCAGCCTATCGCTGGAACAGCCGCATTGCAACTTGGACTGGCCTGCCAACCTTGATCGGCTGGGATGGTCACGAGAATCAGCAACGTGCACCAGCAGAAGCAGCTGGGATTATCGCCAATCGTAAAAATATCATTCAGCAAATTTACACCGCATTTGATGCCAATACCGCCCAAAATTACCTCGACCGCTATGGCGTGAGCGTAATTTATCTTGGCGGCTTGGAGCGTGCGGTCTACGGCGATTTGTTGCCAGTTTTTGAGCAACTGAAGGCCTCGGGGCGTTGGCGCATTGGCTACGACAGCGGCACAACCCAAATCTACCTGCGCACCGATGCCAAAGTACCTGAGCCAAGCGCCTTGCCGCCAACCGAGTTGCCGGGCATTCCGCCAGCCAATCCGGTTGCGGCGATTAGCATGGCCGAAAAGCCCTTGCCCCAAGCCACGGTCGATAACAAAGTCGAAACCCCACGCGTTGATGGCTTCTCAGATTGGGCTTGGATCAACCAAAATCAGGGCGCTGCAATCGTGTTGTGGTTGCTATTTTTTGAATTGGTGGGCTTGCTAGCCTTCCCAATTGTGGCTCAAGCCTTGCGTTCGTCGTTAGCCGCAGCTTGGAGCGCCAGCAAAATTGCTGGAATCTTGCTGCTTGGCTGGCTGATTTGGCTGCCAACCAGCCTTGGCTTCTGGCAGTGGACGCGGCTCAGCGTGGTTGTAGGCTTCGCAATGTTGGCGGCCTTGGCAGTTGCGGCATGGTATTTTGGTGCGGCCCAACGGATTCGCGCTGGCTGGCGACAACAACGGCGCAACATCATCATCAGCGAGTTGGTTTTTGTCAGCTTGTTTGCGCTTTGGACCTTGGTTCGGGCAGCCAATTCTGATTTGTGGCATCCCTACTGGGGTGGCGAAAAGCCGTTTGAATTTGGCTTTTTGAATGCAGTGTTGCGCTCGCCCAACATGCCACCGCTCGATCCATTCTATTCGCAAGGCACGATCAACTACTACTACTACGGCCTGTATTTGATGGCCTTGCCGATGAAGTTGTTTGGGTTGAACTCGGCAATTGGCTTTAATTTGGCGGTTGCCACAGTTGGCGCGTTGATCGGCATTGGAGCTTGGGCAGTGGGCTTGGTGGTTACGCGGCGGCTCAAAGTTGCCGCCATGGCCTTGGTTGCAGTGGCCATCATCGGCAATTTGGCAGGCGTGTTGCCAATTGGTACCTCGACCGGAATTGGCGGCGTGGTGCGGGCTTGGCAAGCGTGCGAGTTGGGTGGCGAAGGCCGCGAAGCTGCTTGTGCGCCGCTCGATAGCAACACCAGTTTGGGTGCGATGCTCGGCGATGCGCTAGCCAATGGCACGCGCGAAAACTTTACCCGCCGTTTGGGCGGCGGCGTGCCATGGTTCTGGGGGCCAAGTCGGGTCACTGTTAGCGATCAACTTAATACGATTAATGAATTTCCTGCCTGGAGCATTATTTTTGCCGATTTACACCCGCACCTGATTGCCTTGCCAATAACCTTGTTGGTGGTGGCCTTGGCGTGGGAAGTGAGCAGACGACGACGCTTACGCCGCCAATTGCCAGCGTTTGGTTTAGCAGCCTTGGCGGTTGGCTCATTAGCAGCGGCCAATGCATGGGATGTGCCAACCTACGGCTTGGTGCTCATAGTTGGCTTGATGGCGCGGGGTTGGCAAGCGCCGCAACGCCGTTGGTGGTCGACGCTTGGTTATAGCCTGCTAGGTGTGGCAACGGTGGCGCTTGGTTTGCTGCTGTATGCGCCATTCTTGGGCAGCTATAAAGCGCCGGTTGGTGGCGTATGGCCAATTCGGGTTGGCACAGCACTTGTGCCGTGGCTGGCGATTTATGGCCTGTTTGTACTGGTGATCACTGCTTGGCTGTTGTTACCGCTTAAACGCGCCGAACCTACGCCATTTTTGGATTGGGTGAAAGCGACGCGTGGGCGCTGGCTGATTGGCTATGGCTTGGCTGCGGCGGCCTTGGTTGTGTTACTTTTGACCCGTAGCGCTGCTGGCAAGAGTGCGCTTACCGAGCCTTCGGTTTTGCCAGGCTTGGCAGCAATCTATAAGCCAATTTTCAGCGCTGGCATTCCGGTGCGCTTAGCGATTGGCTTGCTCTTGGCGGGCCTCATTCGGCGCTTTATCAATCGGGTGGCCTCGCCATCGGCGCGCTGGGCAATTGTGCTGGGCTTGGTCGGCGGCTTAGTGGCCTTGGGTGTCGAAATGTTGTTCATTCGTGATCACCTTGCACCTGGCACGTGGGAAGGCGGTCCTGGCGATTCAGAGCGAATGAACACAGTTTTCAAATTTGGTTATCAAGTTTGGGTGCTGTGGGCTTTGAGCGCGAGCCTGCTGTTGCCGCATATTGCTTCGGCCCTGCGCAGCTCGCGGGTGGCCAAATATAGTTGGCAAACGGTGGTTACGATTGGGGTTGTGATTGGCCTATTCTTCCCGATTTTTGGCACGCTCAGTCGGGTTGGCATGCGCTTCGATAAACCAGTGCAAGGCTTGACCCTTGATGGCTTGGCCTATATGCAAACTGCTGAATATAGCGTCAACAATGGCATAGTTAATCTGGCTGACGATCTGGCGGCAATTCGCTGGATTACCGAGAATATTACTGGCACCGAAATTTTGCTGCAATCGGAGCAAGAATTCTATCGCGCTTATGGCATTCGGATTACGGCCAACACTGGCTTGCCAACCGTCATTAGTGCTTTGCATGCTGGCGAACAACGGCCTGGGCCATTGGTTGACCAACGGATTCGCGATGTGCTGGAGATTTATAGCAGCCTTGATGTGTTGCGCACCCAATGGTTGCTGAATAAATATGGCGTGGATTATGTGTATGTTGGCCAGATTGAGCGCTTGCGCGACCCAATGGGCGTTGATAAATTTGTGACGATGCCCGGCGTGCAGCAAGTTTATCAACAGAATAGCGTCACAATCTACAAAACCACTCCGCAATTGCGCGAGCTAGCGATGCAATGGCGTGATGGCGTGCCTGCAACGCCAGCAGTGCCGAACACGCCGGTTGATCAGGCTGGCAATCAAGTTGAGGCGGCGGTTGCGCTTTACGAAAGCGACCCCAACAATGCTGGCTATGCCTTCGAGGCTGGCAAGCAATTGTGGCAGTCGGGCCAAGCTGATCGCGCGGCTGCGATTTTGGGTCGGGCTGCCGATGTTCACCCCAACGATATTGGTTTGCACCATCTCTTGGGCGATGTGCTGCTCTCGCTGAAACGCTACGATCAGGTGGTGTTGGCCTACGAACAAGCCTATAATGCAGGGCCAAACCCGCAAAACCAAACCAAACTAGGCCAAGGCTATTTGGCTTGGGCCGAGATTGATAGCACCAAACTTGATGCGGCGGCGGCCCAATTTAGCGCGGCGATTCTGGCCGATAGCCAATTTGCCGACCCGCACTACCATCTGGCCGAAGTGTATCGGTTGCAAAATAATCCTGCCGAGGCTCGCCGCGAATACGAAACCTATTTGAGTATCGCCCCGCCCGAGGGCTTATGGGTAGGTTCGGCGCAGGAGCGCTTGAAGAACCTGCCATAGTGAGTTGTTATGATTGCTTGGTGGTTAAGGATCGTTTTAATCGGAATTCTCGCGCTGCCGCTGAGTATGCGCGTGTTTGGCCATTTGCCAGGGCGGGGATTGGCGTGGAGCAAGGCACTAGGCCTGTTGGTTGTTGCATGGCTGGCTTGGATGGGCGCGATGCTCAATCTTTCGGGCTTCGATGGCGTGACGGTTGGCTTGGGCCTAATCGGCCTTGGCACGCTGAGCTGGTTTGTGCAAAAGCCCTTTGATAAAGCGCGCATGCTGGCGGCAATTCGCCAACATTGGCCTGAATGGCTGGCCTACGAACTGTTATTTGGGCTGGTTTTCTGGCTGGGCATTCAGTTGCGTTTGCATGGGTTGTATGGATCGGGGATTCATTCCACCGAAAAACCCATGGAAGCGATGCTGTTTAGCGCCGTGTTGAATAGCTCCAGCTATCCGCCAAGCGATTTATGGTTGGCGGGATTTAGTGTTAATTATTATTATTTTGGCTATGTGCTGATCAGCGTTTTGAGCGTGTTGAGTGGCGCGACGCTTGGCGAAACCTTCAATTTAGGCTTAGCCACGATTATTGGCTTAGGTAGCCTTGGAATTGCTGGTTTAGTCACAACGATGGTGCGGTTGTGGTGGCACGATTATGTGCTATCGCGTTTGCGCTTGGCTGGAATTGCCGCCCTTGGCGTGCTTGGCTGTGTGCTGGTGCTGATGGTGGGCAACCAAATGGGGGCTTTGCAAACGATCATCAATTCTGCCGAGGTTAATAAGCTCACCGATAGCCAACGGGTTTCGGTGCTATGGCAAGCATTGCAAGGCATCGAGCCTGCTAGCGTCGATCCTGCAACGCTCAAATCGGATAACCCAGGCGAGTCTAAAAGCTCGACCTTGCCACCAATGGGCGAGAAATTTAATGCTTGGTGGCCATCACGGGTGATCTACGACGATAGCGAAGAAACGACGATCATCGTTGATAACCAGCAACGCACGGGGATGTTTCAGCGCGAGATTATTACCGAATTCCCCTTCTTCAGCTTCTATTTGGCCGATATGCACCCGCATGTGCTCGCGATTCCGCTGACGCTTTTGGCCATTGCCTTGGCTTTGGCGTTGTTTGTGCGGCCTGCAATGCTGCGCTTTCCCAAGCACGATTGGCTTGAATTGGCCATGGCTGGCTTGGTAATTGGCGGCTTGTACGCGGCTAATTCATGGGATGCGCCAACCTTTGGTGTGTTGTATGCTTTGGGCTTGGTCAACTTGTGGCGGAGTCATACGCCGCAGCCAACGCGCCGCGACTGGTTGCATGTGGCTGGTCAAGTTGGCTTGGTGGTGTTGGCAGCGGTTTTGCTCTATATGCCATTCTTGCTCACATTTACCTCGTTTGCTGGCCGCGATACGATTCCTGAACCCTTCGCCAACATCCCAATTATCAACAGTTTGGGCAAAATTATGGCTCCAGCCCGTGATCATTCAGGCTGGACTGATTTGCTGATCATTTTTGGTTTGTTCTTGGTGCCAATCGTTGCATGGCTGACGCGCATCGTCAAAGTATGGCAACAATGGGCAGTGATTGGGGTGGTGCTGCTGATTGGCTTGATCGCAGGCATTCCAGCGGTCGTGTTTTTACCAATTGCCGTGATCTGTTGGCAAACAGCCTGGCAACGCAACCAGCGCGATGTGCAAAACTTTAGCTTGATTGTGGTTGGCTTGGCAGCCTTATTGATTGTGGTTGTCGATTTTCTGTATCTGCGCGACATTTTTGATAATCGTATGAACACAGTTTTCAAGGTCTATTATCAAGCTTGGATGCTGTTGGGGATTATTGCGGCTGCCAGTATTTGGGGCTTGTTGAGCAATGGCCAGTGGCGACGCTGGACGAATGGCATTTGGGTGCCATTATTTGGGCTATTGTTGGCTGGCGGCTTGGTCTACCCAATTTCAGTGATCAACCCGCGAACCTCGCCCTCGTGGGATGCGAGTGGCGCGAAACTAGATGGGATTGAAAGCTCTCAACACTTTTTGGAGCCAATTCGTAAAGCCGCAGCTTGGCTTGAAGCAAACACTCCGCGCACCAGCGTTTTGGCAAACGCGCCTGGCAGTAGCTATCAAGATGGCGGCGAATTGGCGACCTTAAGCGCTCGGCCAACCCTTTTGGCGTGGCCTGGTTCTCACGAAGGCTTGTGGCGTAGCAAGCAGCCCGATGCCAGCCAACAAGTAGCGCAGCGCCAAGGCGATCTGAATGCAATTTATAATGCAACCGATCTAAATCAACTACGCGAAGTGCTGACTCGCCAAAAAGTTAATTATGTGGTTTGGGGGCCGAATGAGCAAAAAGCGTATCCCCAAGCCAATATTGGCTTGCTCGAACAAGCAGCGACCAAAGTCTACGAAGCCGATGGCTGGATTATTTATCAGGTACAACCCTAGGAGCATGGAATGCGCTTAACTGAACAATTACGCCAAGTTGGGCGTTGGCTCTGCATCGCTGGCGGCATCTTGCTTGGCTTAGGCGTGCTATTTCTTGGCTTTGAAATTCGCCAAATTGGCTTTAAGCTTGCAGATTTGGCAGGCATGCTTGGCATCAGTATTGTGATTCCAGTGGCAATTTATTTTTATCAAATTAAGATCCATTGGCGCAAATTGCGCGAACGCTTGCTAAAGGCCGAAACCGCCCGCGATTTTAAACTGCTGCCAGCGCTCAAGCCCTTGCCTATCTTGGCATGGCTGATTTGGGCAGTGATCGCCTATGCTTGTGCCTATATTTTTGGTGGAGCCTTTACGATCTTTTTTGGGGCCTTTTTAATTGGCTTTGGGCTGGCTAACCCCAAACTTTCCAAGAATGTTGAGCAACTTGAAGCAGGGCGAGCCTTGTTCTATGCTCAGCGCGATTTACGTGGTCGGCCAATTGTGGTCCGAGTTTTGCCAGAGATGCTTTTGGCACGCGATTGACGTTACAGGTATAATTAAAGCTCAATCTATGCAATGAGGTCTCCATGCGATCTGAATCCGCTTCACACCGTTATGGCGAACATCGCATTTATTTGAGCTTAGCACCAGGCATTGGCTGCACCCGTCGGTTGATGGCCGATGCCCAACTGCTGGCAGCCCAAGGCTATGATGTTGGGATTGCCTTTAATGCTTCAAGCGATTATTTATGCGATTTTGCCCGTGGTTTGCGGCCTTTACCTTTAATCTACGAGCGCCAGAACAATCAACGGATTGAAGCGCTTGATCTCGAAACGATTCTGCGTGATCCACCCCAAATTATTGTGCTTGGCAATTTAGCCCATCAACACGGCTTGCCAGATCAGCCAATCGAGCCGTTGAAGCTGGTCGAGCAACTGCGTATGGCCGGAGTTGCCGTTTGGTCAACAATCTATGCCTATAATTTGACCACGATTGCGCCTATTTTTACCCGTTTGACTGACATTACGCCAACGCCGATTATTCCTGAAACGGCCTTGGAGCAAGCCAGCGAGTTGGTGCTGATCGATCCTGAGCCAATTGATATTATTCGCCAGCTGGATGAAGGGCTTTTGCTGGCTCCGCCAGAGGCTGAGCAAGCGCGTAGCACCTCGTTGCGCCTTGATGTGTTGAATCAACTGCGGGCTGCAACCCATGCCTTGCTCGAAATTCGCCGTCCATTGAGCGATAGTGCCGAACGTCCGCGCTGGTTGGTGGGGATTGGCTTTAATCCAAGCGCCATGTATTTGTTGCAACGGGCCGCCGATTTGGCCTATGGCATGGGTGCATTGCTGATTGGGGTGCATATTCGCCCGCCTGGTGGTGGCTCAAGTGGCTATCGTTTGGCGGCCCGCGAACACCTTGATTATGCCGATGAACTGTGCCACGAGGTGGTAATTATCGAGGAGAAAGATGTGGCGGCAGCGATGCTCCAAGTGGCGCACGAGCAACACGCCACTGGTATCTTTATTGGGCGGCCTGTGCGCTCACGTTGGGATGAGCTGCGCGGTGGCTCATTGTTGACCAAACTGATCAACAGTGACCGCGATTTGGATATTTTCGTCTTGGCCGATGCACCGCGCTAAAAGAAGGCTATGGGCTGTAGGCTATGGGCTATCGGAATGTTTGAGATATCCAAAATGTTCTGTTAGACCATAGCCTTATCCACTCTGCGCCTTTGCGTTAAAAATTTAGCCGTTGAAACCGCGAAGAACACGAAGAGCGCGAAGGTTAAGTTTTTTAGCCACAGATTGGCACAGATTATTTTGATTTTATTCCTGCTCCCCGATAGCCAACAGCCAATAGCCTCGCATCCTCTGCGCCTTTGCGTTAAGAATTCAGCCGTTGAAACCGCGAAGAACGCGAAGATCGCGAAGGCTGTTTTGCCATAGATTGGCCCATATGATTGGGATTCTGTTGCTGCTCCCCGATAGCCCATAGCCTATAGCCTCCCATCCCTGACATCTCTTTTGACTTTTGACTTTGGAGCTAGCAATGAGTTTACATATTGGCTTGTATGGGTCGAGTGATCCTCAATTAATCGCGTCAATTCAAGAAGTTTGTTCGCTTTTAGGCGCTGAATTGGTGCTGCTTGATGTAGTTCCAGCAATTGAAGAGCCGAAGCATGTGCAAGTTGTAATTTGGTATATGGGCCATGCGCCAATAACACTTCCAGCAGAACAACATCGAGGCTTGAATATCTATATGCTCTTTGAGCGCGGTAGACATAAAGAAAGAGTGTATAGTTCTTACATCGACCCTTCGGTATTTTATACTGAATACTTAGTCATTCCCTTTGATCCAGAAGAATTTGCGATGCGAATTATCGACGGCTCAATGCGGCGTGGCTATACGCTTGATTATCGGTTGAATGATTATTTACAATCGTTTGCAGCAAGGATGAAGTCAAGAAACCGCAAATAAACGTTTCTTTTCTGTGCTGCTGGTGATCCACGAAGCGCACGAAGGACGAAACCGCGAAGAGCGCGAAGGTTAAGTTTTTTAGCCACAGATTGGCACAGATGATTGGGATTCTGTTGCTGCTCCCCAATAGCCAATAGCCTATAGCCTCGCATCCTCTGCGCCGCTGCGTTAAATATGTGATCCACGAAGGGCACGAAGCGCACGAAGGACGAAACCGCGAAGAACGCGAAGATCGCGAAGCTATGTTAGCCACAGATTGGCACAGATTATTTTGATTATGTTTTCTGCTCCCCGATAGCCCATAGCCAATAGCCTCCCATCCCTGACCTCTCTTTTGACTTCTGCCTTCTGACTTTTGCCTTCTGACTTTTGCCTTTTGACTTTTGCCTTCTGACTTTTGCCTTGGCCCCTAATCCCTGACCCCTGACCCCTCGTCGAGCGCTTGTTCAATCATGGGTTTGAGCAACTCAAGGCTGGTTTGCTGCTTGAGTTGTTGATAGGCACTTGCATCCAATTGGTGTTCAAGCTGGTCAATCCATGGAGCTAATAAGGCTTGTTCTGGCTCGGAGCGCGGTGCGCCAATCGATTCGCGCAGCTGCTCGACCATAATTAAGCGGTGTGCGCCAAGCTGATAGTTGCCAGCCTGAATTGCCAAAATTGCCATGCCCTCCAAACATTCGGCAATACTTTCGCGCTCGCCAAGCTGTTGTAAGGCCTGCAAGCTCTGTTGATAATAGGCTTGGGCTTGCTGATATTCGCCGCGTTGCAAGCTAATTGCGCCAAGATTCGTCAGCGAAGTTGCGCTCGCCCACTGGTTATTGAGCTGTTGGCGCAGTCTGAGGGTTTGCTGGGCCAGATCATAGGCGCGTTGCAAATCGCCCCGATAGCGAGCTAGCATCGATAAGTTGCTCAAGGTTGCTGCATAGTTGGCAGCTTGCTCTGGATTGCTGCCAAAGACGGTGGCATTTTGTTCAAACAAGTTTTCTGCTTGGCTATAGGCTTGTTGTTTGATTGCCACGAGTGCTAAGTTGTTGCGCACCATGGCTGCGCCAATTGGGTTATTGTTGGCATCGTAGAGCGCAAGGCTTTGGCTAAAGCTGGCTTGGGCCGCAGCAATATCGCCGCGACTCCAGGCCATTGCGCCACAGGCGTTTAATGCCCGCGAATGCAGGGTTGGCTCAAGCGTTTGGGCTTGGCTGGTGGCTTGGGAAAGCGCTTGATCAAGCCATTGTTGGCCTTCGTGGAAATAGTTGCGTGCCCACCAAAAGCGCCAGCTATTGACCGCAATATTTAATGCTGCAATTGGATACTGATTGCTGCTGGCCCAGGCAAGGGCTGCACGTAAATTATCGTGCTCAGCTTCAAAGAGATCGAGCCAATGTTGCTGATCGCTGGCAAAATGTTGATTAAAGGCCTCGCTGAGTTGGCTGGCCCAAGCTAAATGCTGCTGCGCCAACTGTTGCTGCTGGGCGCTTGCTAACTGTTCAAGCACATAATCGCGCACAAACGGGTGCAACACCCAGCGCTCAGTCTGTGGCACTTGCATAATCAAATGATGATCGACCAAATTGCCCAAAATCTCATACAGTGCATGGTCTGTTTCTGCCAGATTAAGCGCAAAGCTGGCACTGCTGATCGTCCAGCCAGCGGGCCAAATTGCTAAGGCGTGCAGCGCTTGTTGTTGGCTTGGCTCAAGCAGATCGAGGCTCCAGCTAATCAGGTTGCGCAGGCTGCGTTGGCGTTCGGGCAAATCGCGGATGCTGGTTTTTAGCCCAAGCACATGGTTGGTTAATTGTTGGGCCAAGCGTTGCGGCGAGAGCACGCGCGTATGAGCAGCAGCTAATTCGAGCGCTAAGGGCAGGCCCTCAAGTTGGCTGCAAATTTGGCGAATCGCTTCAAGCGTTGCTGCATCTGGTTGCAGTGCGGCAGCATGGCTTTGGGCACGTTCTAGAAATAGCGCAATCGCTGGCGTTTCAGCCAAATCTTCGCTTGCGATTGGTTTGGTTGGTACGGCCAAGGGCTGAAGTTGCAGCATATATTCGCCATACAAATTGAGCGGCACGCGGCTGGTGGCCACAATTTGCACTTGCGGCGCTGCGCGCAACAACTGGCCAATTGCGGTCACGCCTTCAACCACATGCTCAACATTATCCAAAATCAGCAACAAGTGACGGCTTGCCAAAAACTGCTGGAGCGCTTTTGCGGCAGTTTGTTGCGGGCCAATCGCCACGCCTAAAGCCTCGGCAATTGTAGCTAAAACCAATTGTGGTTGGCTAATGCTGGCTAGCCCACAAAAACACACGCCATCGCGATAGTTGGCCTGCTGCACTTCGGCGATCGCAAGCGCCAAGCGAGTTTTGCCAACACCACCAAAGCCCAGAATGCTGATCAAGCGTTGACCCTTGGCCAACAGCCGATTAACTGTTTGCTGTTCGCTATTGCGGCCCAAACAGCTGGTTGGCGGAATTGGCAGGCTGAAGCTGGCGCTTGGTTGGCTCTCAGCAATCCCATCATTCAAGCGGGTGGTTAATTGTTGACATAACTTTTTGAAATGGCGATGATAGGTGGTGCTATGAATGCCCAAACTATCGGCGTAATAGGCAATACTTCGTTGGGGTTCGGCCACAATCAATTGCAGCAAGCGCTGTTGATCGGGCTGTAAAGCTTGTTGGCAAAGCGCTTGCAGAAAGGAATTCAGGCCGCCCTTGGCGCTTACAAGCTGTTGAATTGCTGGCTGAGTGAGTGCCGTATGTGGTTGTTGCAACAGTTGCTGAAGCCATTCAACCTGCCAAAGATGCTGGGTCATTGCCAAATTCTCCTCAAAAATGCGCTATTAATAAATTTTTGACTATTTTGATATTCTGCGTTATCATGCTGCTATCCACCAATTTCTCCCACCTAGCCGCTAGTCGATTCTCACAAATATCCGTCAGTCGCTTCTCTCGATGATCGTTCGTCAGTGACGATGAGCAATGCAAAGGAGTCGTTCGTGAAACGTCGGATTGTTATTATTTTGGCCCTGATCGCCCTCATGTTGGCCACATTTAGCCTTCCCCAGCAAGCAGTTCAAGCTCAAACTAACCAGTTGATGGCCGCCCCAGCGCCACGGATTATTGCCGAGGTTAATGGAGCGGGCAAAGGTCGGGTTTGGGTTGGCGCTGTGCCAGCCAACAGCAGCAGCAAGCCAGTTTTGGTCTTTGTCCATGGTTTGCACGGCAAGGCTCCCAACTGGTGGGGCGAAACCATGTACCACGGCACGAACGATATGTATGATAAGGCCTATGCCGCTGGCTATCGGACTGCCTTTGTCAGTATTGATGACGAAGTTGATGGCCCTTCATCAACAATTTGGACCAACGGCGCAACCCTCAATCGTCAATTAGATGTTATTTTAAGTCATTATGGGGTTAGTTCGGTTAACATTATCGCCCATAGCAAAGGTGGTGTCGATACCAATAGTGCAGTGATTCACTATGGCGCAAGCAGCAAGGTACAAAATATTGTCACCCTTAGCTCGCCGCATCGTGGCTCGCAACTGGCCGATTTGGCCAACAGTTGGTGGGCTGGTTGGCTGGCTTCGTTGCTTGGCCAACGCGATGATGGCACCTATTCAATGCAAACCTCGTATATGAACAACTTCCGCGCCCAAACCGATGGCAGCGCCAACTACAATAATGTGCGCTTCCACACTGCTGGCGGCACCAACCATGGCCCGTTCTTCTCGGCAATGTGGTTTGGTGGAGCCTACATTTCAGGCGATAATGATGGAGTTGTGCAGGTTAGCAGCTCAATTCATCCTCGTCAAACGACTCGCCTCTTCACCCGCAACTACGACCACGATAACATTCGCTTGGGTAGCGTGGTTTGGAGTTCAATCGAGCCAAGCGTTCGCAGCACCTTCCGCAGCAAAGCTGTCGAAAATGCAAGCGCCAGCCCAGTTGCCGAGCAAGCAACCAGCATCGAAGCCAATAGCATTTTGCGCGGTGGCATGCTCGAAAGCGCCAGCCGCAGCGGAATTCGCTTCAAGCTCGAAACTGGGGTTAAAAATGCGAGCTTTGATTTTGTGAGCAACAGTGCTGATCTGGATGTGAGCTTCGTTGATAGCCAAGGCCAGCGCTATGCTGCCAACAAACCAGTGCTTGATGGCGAATTCTTCCGTGGCGCGTACCACTACAGCACCGAAGTTGTTGCACCTGCAAGCGGCACATGGTCGGTGGTGGTCAGCGGTGGCAAAGCAGATACTGGCTATTTGTTCAATGCTACGCTTGAAAGCAGCCTGAAGGTGCAGCTTGACGCTGGCAACTTGTTGGCTCAACCCAACCAAACATTGGGTTTCAAGCTCAATGCTGCCGATGCCCAAAGCTTGAGCATCAAGGCCCAATTGACCGGCACGCCACAAGGCACTGAATTACACAGCGCAATGCCAACCAACCGCAGCCTCGCGGCCAAAGGCGTTGATCGCGCAACCCTGAATCTTAGCAGCCCACAAGCCTTTGGCTTGTATCAAGTAGCCGTAACGGTTACGGGCACAACTGCCGATGGTAGCAGCTTCGAGCGCTCAATTCCATTAAATATTGGGGTTGTTGATAGCGCTGCCAAGAATGCCGCCGATAGCTTGCCTGCTGGCCGCTAAACCGCGAATAAACTAACGCTTTAGCCAAACACCATCCTTTGGGGGTGGTGTTTGGCCGTTTAGCTAGCCAATTTTTAGGCATAATCGTGTACAATACAAATAGATATTAGCACCAGTTATGGAGGCGAATGTGGATCGCCAAGAAGCTTTCGAGTTTTTAATTGAACACTACGAACAACCGCGCCATCGTGGCGAATTGGCCGATCCGGATGTGACCATGCCTGGTGGTAATCCTGGTTGCGGCGATGTCGTGACAATCTATCTCAAGGTCGATTCAGCCAACGATGCGATTCAAGATGTGGCATTTGTCGGCGAGGGCTGCACCATCAGCCAAGCAGCCGCCTCGATTTTGCTTGAACAAATGCAAGGCCAAAGCTTGGCCGCCGTCGAAGGCTTGGATTTTAATTGGATGATCGATGAGCTAGGCCGCGAGGTGGTGCAATCGCGCCCGCGCTGTGCAACCTTGGCCCTCGGCACGCTCAAAGCCGCGATCAAGAAATATCGCAACGATCAAATTCGGGCGGAGCTTGGCAATGACGCATCAGCCAAAACCCCACCCGAAACATTCTCGAATTAAGCACACCTGTGTGGTGTGAGCTATAGGAAGGAAATCCAATGCTCAGTGATGATATGGTTCGTTCAGCGCTCAAAAACGTGGTTGACCCCGAAATTGGGGTGAATATCGTCGATTTGGGCTTGATTTATAACGTGGATATTCGTGATGAAGGCCGCCAAATTGTTGTCGATATGACCCTGACTACGCCTGCTTGCCCAGCTGGCCCGCAAATTATCGACCAAGCGCATAAAGAGGTCAAGGCGCTCGAAGTGATTCACCCAAGCTTGAACGATGTGAATATCAACTTGGTTTGGACTCCCTTCTGGAACCCAGAAATGATGAGCCAAGATGCCAAAGATGAATTAGGCTATTTCTAAATTGCAGTAAGCGAAAACCCCGTTGTGCTGGCTAGCATGACGGGGTTTTGCGTTTAACCAAGGCGTTGGGCGGCAACTGTTTCCACCAATAAGCGGGTTTCAGGGTGAATCTCCAAGCCGCTTAAATCGTCAACCCCAAACCAGCCAATCGCCAGCGCATCGTCGCCAGCCTGCGGTTCGCCACTCAGCCACTCTGCTTGCATTTCCAACAAGACATAATGATATTGAATCTGCTCGCTTTGGTCGCGATGAATCACATCGACGGCGGTAATAAAGCGTGGTTGGCTGATTTCAACATTGCATTCTTCGCGAATTTCGCGCCGTGCAGCCGCTTCGATAGTTTCACCAAGCTCGATTGCGCCACCTGGCACGCTCCATTGTCCAGCCAGCGGCTCCTTGGAGCGCTTCACCAACAGCACCCGTTGGGCGTGCCAAACCATCACCGAAACCCCAATTAACGGTTGGCTAGGATAGATCCGCGACATCAATGCTCCTCAATCACAAAGTTAATCAAGTTTGATTATGCCATAGCTTGCACTTGATTGATGTTTTGTATATAAAAATAGTCTGTTAGAGAGAATAATAATCAAACTTCAAGCTCAGCATTTTTTGGTATGATGCACACTGCTTCAGCATACGAGGAAAGCCTTAATGACCCAACCATCAATCAATTTTAGACGAATTGCTTGGATTAGTGCGATTCTTATTGCAGGAACGCTGGTAATCGCATCGTTCTTTATTACGATGTTTGGTGAAGATCTGCGTAAATATTATATACCGTTTGCCAAAGGTTGTGATACATGTGGATTTAATCCCTATTATGCGCGTTGGTTTTTTGTTCCATTGATGATCTTGCCCGATAGTCAATGGACTATGCCTTTGTGGAGCTTGCTGGTTTTTGCGGGTATGTTTTGGTTGATTTATAAGCTTGATGTTACTCCGTTGGTGATTATTGCCTTTCCAATGCTTGGTCAATATTCGCTAGGCCAAGTTGATATTTTTTTATGCATTGGCTTCTATCTGATGCTTAAATCAAAAAATCCATGGCTGCAAGGGCTGGGAATTTGCTTTTTGGCAATTAAGCCACAGGTTACTGCTTTAGTCATCGTTGGCTTTCTTATTGGCCAAAAATGGTCGCAGCTCTGGAAAATAGTTATTCCGCCAGCGATTATGCTGCTGTTGAGTTTTTTGGTCTTTGGCATCGATTGGCCGCTGCGCTGGCTGAGCAATACTCAAGCGTTGCCGCCGCATGTTTGGCGTTTGGCCGCAGGCGATACATGGCGCTTTGCTTTGCCTTTTATCTGGATTCCGTTCTTATTTGAAGATCGTGAGCGCCGAATGCTGCTCAGTATTCTGATGATGGCGCTAGCCTCGCCAGTTTTTGGCACTTATAGCTATATTGTATTTATTTTGTTTTATCCTAAATGGTGGACGATCGTGCTTTCGTATGTATGGGTTGTGTTTATCCCGGTTGAACCAGATTTTGCAATTCGGTTTGCCTGGATTTTGCCCTTCGTGATGATTATTCATATTTGCTATACCAATTGGGATGAAAGTTGGTGGATGCGCCGACGAGCCAAATTGGCTAATCAAACAATGGCTTAAGCACAGCGCAGCAGTTAATCACTCGCGATTAACTGCTGCTTGTTGGATTTGCTTGGTTATGCGGTGACTACAACCTCGTTTTGTTGTGCGTGGCTGCGTTCTTGATACAACTTGTAGGCGGTATAGCCAGCATCGACAATCACAAACAACGCCGTGAAGGTCAGGCCATAGTAGAAGGCGCTCATGCCAATTGCCATATTACTCTCGCGAATCATATCGCCAAGCTTGCTTAGCTGAATCAGCGAGCGTGGATAACCAGCATTTGCCAGCCATGCGGAATGGCCTTGAATTAGCAAAAACAGCACGATTAAGCTCAAGCCACTGGCTGCGAGCGAGGCAATTCTGGTGCTTGTTTGCCAAACTCCACGCCATAACACCACCAAATCGACCACAATATTGACAATACTGGCAACCACGACCAAGGTAAAGTATTGGCTAATGACTGGATTTTCAAAGAAGCCTTGGCCACTGAACCAACGAAAGCCACCTTCAGCCTGAAATTGCATCAGCCAGCCGAGCAAAATAACCTGCGCTGCAATCCCAAATAATTGCGAGCCACGGCCAACTTTTTCGCTGGCTGGCGTGATTGCTGGCAATTTGCGCGGGTCAAAGGGCTTTTTCGGTTCAAATTCAGCCTCAACTTCGAGTTGTTGCAAGCCCCAGAAAATCGCCACAATCAGCCCAAAAGTTGCAGGCAGATTGCCAATCACGCCCCAGATTGTGTTAATGATATTGAGCCGCTGATTGCCGAGCGAGCCAAGCAGCGCCAACCCAAGCTGGGTCGCGATCATAATGCTAAACACCAGCAAGACGACCGAGCGAAACTGAGGAAACAGCGCTGGGCTAATTAAATATTGGCGGTTATTGCCATAGGCGGCAGCAACCTTGGCTGGCTCGCCCAGTGCTTGCAAGGCCGCAACGACGGCTGCCTGATCGTCGAGCGCTTGGTCGTTGCGCTCAAGGCTATCGTAAATCGACGAGCGTAATTCGGCCAAAATATCGTTGCGCTGTTTCGCTGGCAAATAATTGCTGACCGCGCCAAGGTATCGTTCAATCAAATCCACCTTAAACTCCTTCATCAGTTAAGAGGCGTTGCATCACTTCGGCCAAGCTTTGCCAATCGTGGCTGAGTTGGGCCAGAATTGTGCGACCTGCCTCGTTAATCACATAGTAACGGCGTGGACGAGAGCCTTCGACATTCCACATGCTATCCAAAAAGCCTTGGCTTTCTAAGCGGCGCAAAAGCGGATACAGCGTGCCTTGGTCGATGTTAAAGCCTCGTTCAGCTAAGCGATCAATCAGCGAGTAGCCATATTGGGGCGTTTGCAGCTGGCTCAATGCCGCCAAAATAACCACTCCCCGCCGTAATTCTTGGGATAACTTTTCGTATCCCTCTTGTTCTGTTGCTTGTATTATCATGATTTTTATCATACTGTGTTATACACAGTATTGTCAAGAGTTAAATATACAGAAATTTTTGGTATTTTGGAATAGTGAACTATTGCAATAAAACGTGGGTAGAATAGAGCAAGGATTGTTATCTAGTGGGAGTTTGAGCTATGGGGTTTAAGCCAATTAAGGTTGATCGCCGACTCGTGTATGAGAACTTATGGTTTAGTACTTGGAATAGTGGTATTGAGCATTTGTCAGAATGGCTCCCCATGGACGACGTGGCAAATCAGGTGCGATTTATCGAAACCTATGCAAAACCATATTTCGAACCAGCCCGACATCCATATTACGTTCGTTCCCAATATTGGATGAAAGAATCGCTGCGCTATTGCTTGAATATCTATGATGAACAGATGAGGCATGAATTTTATTATGCATGGGATTCAATGCAAATCCAGTTTGACCGACCGAATGATGTTCATGCTTTTCTGCTGCGGGTTTGGCAAATCCTTTTCGCTGCTGAGCCGTGGGAAATCGATGATCTTAGCTTTTATCACGATATTAGCGACGAAGTGCGCGAGCAAGCGCAAACGAAACGCAAAAGATCGGCCCAACCAGTCGCTGATCCGCTGGCTACGCCGCGCCCACCGCGCCGCCGCAAACGCCACGAGGTGGTTGAATTGGGTTATTTGTATGATGATCCGTATAGCGAGGATTATTATGCAGAGCCCTAGCCGCAATCCACATCCTGCTATTACTTGATAATATACGTATATTGATGTAATATACGTATATTGAAAATTGATTGCGTAAGGATGGGGTATGCAGTTTGATGCTACGCTGATTATTCAAACAACCTTGGCGACGGTGATGCAAGCGCAACAACGGCTGGCCGAGCATTTATGGTGGGGTGGCGCTTCCGCCAATTCAACAATGGCTCCAAGTTTGTTGGAGCAAGAACTGACGCTTTTGGTGCAGGTTGCTAATGGCGAAATCGAGCGCGAAACTGCCGGTGTGGCGCGTTATTTTGAAATTAAGGGCGTGCTCGATGATGTTTGTCGGTTGTTGTGGCAAGCGCCGTTGAGCGCCGAACCAGTTATCCCGGCAGAATTTTGGACTCAGCCTGGAATTGGCGCGGTCTGTGGGGCAGTGTTGGCATGGCTCGATGCAGATGATTTAATTACGATTACCGAGGCGGCGCAGCTGCTCTACCCTGATGCAGCGTTGGTTGGTAGCAATGTGGCGACTCAACGGGTTATTCGGCTGATTCATAGCGGCAAACTTCACGAATATACCGCCAGTGCTGAGCTTGCGCCCAATCCCCGCCATCGGCGGCGGGTCAAACGCAGCGAGGTGCTGCCACTCTGCAATATCGTTCATGCTGAAGATGATGTTTAATTTTTGATCCCCGACCCTAGCTTAGAAACCGCGAAGAACGCGAAGATCACGAAGGATCGGGTGTTGGGGAATTAGTGTAATGGTTCATTAGGTTGGAACGAAGAGCATACCCTCACCCCAACCCCTCTCCCGCCCAGCAGGCGAGGGGCTTTAACACCGTGGTTCTGGTGCACTGGATGATACAAAGGTCGACTCCCCTCGCCCGCGTTTTCGTGGGAGAGAGGCTGGGGGTGAGGGAAATATGTTCTATGCTCTATGTTCTATGTTCTTCGATTGATGCTCTGCACGCAGCCCATGCCAGCAATTGAGCAACAGCGCTAGGCCACTGGCGGCAATCAAGCCACTGCCCAAGCGCAAGCCCCAAACACTACTAACTATCACAGCGAGAATCACCAAGCCGCTGCCCAAGCCATAACTTGCAATTGAGGCAGCCGTTAATTGGGGCAAAAACAATTCGCGGGCGGTGGTTGGCACAGGTTGGGTTGGGCGATTGGCGCGATCAATCCACATTAAAAATGGAATGATTTTGTGCAACATCGTCATGATTGCTAGCCCAATCCAGCCTTGCATGCCAGCCATAAACAAAACTTGGAATTGCTTTGCTCCGCTGCCGGGCAACCAATCTAAGCCTGCGCCAAACGCCCAGCCGCTACAGAAAAGCAGCCATACGCCAGCAGCAATAAACAATTTAATCGGGCCTTCGATTTGGCGGCGAATCCGATGGCCTAAAATCGAACGCACATCAGCCAACCATGCCCCAAGACTGATTAGGATTAAACTGGCACAAATTAACATAATCATATTTGAAGCTTGCAGCCATAAGGCGATAGCGGTTGCATAGGCCGCCACGTTCATGCCAATCACCGCAACCCAACGCCAGCGGCAAACATAGCCATGGGCTAAGCTGAACATTGCCAATAACCGATAGCTCAAGGCCAAGGTTAGCGTGCTAAACCAACCGAGCACTCCTAGCGTGGCATGGCCGAGTGGGCCATAAGCAACCAAACTTGGCCAAAGCAAGACCGAACGATTAATTACGAGCATCATGCCAATCAGGAGTTGAATTGCTAAGGTAGTTAATGCTAAACTAATGCCAATCGTCGTTACATCCCACTGGCGTGCTTGCCATAACGTGCGGCCATAGCTTGCCAAAATACCCACCAAACCAACACTCATCAAGCTAGCCCCGCTCATCAGCCAATGGGTTGCCGCCTGACTAAAGGCCCAACTAAAGAGTCCGCTGCCAATGACAAACCCGCCAAAGCTCCAATCGACCATGCTGCGCCACGCCAAGGGTTGTTGCAACAGCACTGGTAAGAGCTGATACAATGCCGCCAGACAGATTAAGCTTGCCCAACTCAGGGTAATTAGGTGGGTCAAACTTAAGATGTTAGGGCTGTAGGGAAAGCCAATCAGCTGCGGGGCAATGCTGGCTTGTAGGCCAGCCCAAGCCAACAGAAAGCCTTGGGCAATCAGCAGCAAAATCAACACGTTGCGGGCATGATTATAGTTTTGGCTGGGCACATGCATAGCATCCTCGTTTCAGCAATTAACCTCTGCATGAGCGTAGCAAATTGAGTCAATTAAGGGCGTGACTTTTCTCACACCATCGTCATGTGAGAAAAGTCGCTGCCTCAACCACCCTGCTGGAGCTAGACTCGCCAGACAAGGCATTCAGCCCGCGAGGTATCCATGATTATTGCTACGATGACGGTCGCCGATATTCTCAAGCGCTATCCCAACTTGCTTGAGGTGTTTGTGGCCCAACATACAGCCTTCCAACGGCTGCGCAATCCGCTGTTGCGGCGGGTGTTTGCGCGGATGGTTACGGTTGAACAGGCAGCCCAAATTGCCAAGATTGAGCCTGCGCGCTTGCTGCAAGCGCTCAATCAAGCCCAGCCTGAGCCAGCTGTGGGTACGCCACTTGCTGAAGATTTTGATCAGCAGCCCGATCCAACCACGCCTCCAACATGGCTGCAATTGAACCAAATCAATTATCTGCTTGATGTGCGTGAAGCCCAAGCAACCGCCCAAAATCCACTGGCGCTCATTACTCCGGCAGCACTTGCCCTCGCCGCCGATCAACTCTTGCTGTTGCGCAGTAGTTTCGAGCCAGTCCCGCTGTATCAGTGGCTAGCTCGCCGTGGCTATCAAGCCTGGGCCTATCAACATACAGACGATGATTGGTTGGTATTTATCGGACGCATTGCCATTAGCGAAGCCCAACAATCCGACCAACTCAATCCGGCTACGCCATGTATCGTTTTGGATAATCGTGGCCTTAAGCCACCAGAACCCATGGTCCGCACCATAACCACGCTCAAACGGTTGCCGCCAGCGAGCTATTTAATTGGTGTGACCGACCGAATTCCGGTGATTTTGCACGAAACGCTCAGCGACGAAGGCTATGCGTTTGAGTCGTTAGGCCACATCCAGCAAGCCTATCTGACATTAATTACTGCATTGTAAGGAGTTTTTAACCACAGGTATTTAGCTGATTACATTGTTGTGGGGAAATAGCCAGTATGCTGCTTGTAATTCCCCAAATGTGCCAACTTAAAACAACAATGTCGTTTTGGTTCAAGGAGCACCCGATGGTCAAACGCCACCCCGTTCGCAAAGCGCTTATCTGGGGCTGCATTACAACAATCAGTCTTGCGATTATGATTGCGGTTGGTTCCCGCGATCTGGCGCATTTTGATGCAGCCCTTGTTGCCTACACCTTTGCCACGCTTTTTGCCACCTTTGGCATTACCTACCGCTACACGATGTGGCTGCAACGCCCGCCAACCGCCATGTATTGGAAACGCGGCTGGCAAATGTTTTTTAAACCTCAGCGCTTATTGACCAACATTCGCAATTTGTTTACCCGCACCAGCAGCGATTTTGCCGCTAATCGCTTTATTTGGAAGCGTGGCAAGTTGCGCTGGCTGGCCCACTGGTTCATTATGTGGGGCTGCATTGTCGCTGTCGCAATCACGTTTCCCTTAGTTTTTGGCTGGCTGCACTTCGCCAGCGTGCCCGGCTCGTTGGATTCATATCGAGCCTATTTGTTTGGCTTTGCCCTCTTCGACTTCCCCGTCGATTCGATTTTTGCTTTTTTGATGTTTCATGGCTTGGTGTGGTCGTCGTTCGCGGTGATTTTCGGTGTGATGCTAGCGATGTGGCGGCGCATGCGCGACCATGGCGCGGCCTCAGTCCAGCAATTTGTTGAAGATATTTTGCCGCTGATTTTGCTGTTTGCGATTAGCGTGACCGGTGTGATGCTGACCGCCAGCTACACCTGGATGCGTGGCTATGCTTTCGATTTTATTGCAATTCTGCACGCAATTACGGTGATTTTCACCTTGCTGTATATGCCGTTTGGCAAGTTTTTTCACATCTTCCAGCGCCCCGCGCAACTTGGCGCAACCTTCTATAAAGATGCAGGCGCAACCAGCGAGCAAGCCCATTGCCGTCGTTGTGGCGAAGCCTATTCCTCGCGGATGCACGTCGAAGATTTGATTAGCGTGCAAAAGCAACTTGGCTTTCGCTACGAAGTTGCGGGCGAAGTCGAACATTATCAATGGATTTGCCCGCCATGCCGCCGCGCGATGTTTGTTTTGGCTCAAACCAAACAATGGCAAGGCAATTTTGGCGATCAAATGTTTTCGAGCATGCACGAGCAACCAGCCGCCCCGCGCTTTGGTAACCCCGTTATTAGCGAAGGCCCGCTTGGCCATGAAGATCAGGCCAATCTGCATTTTTAGGTTTGTGAGGAATTGAAATTATGGCACAGCTTCCCCGTTCTGAACTCGATTTGATTGCCGCGTTTGGCCCACATCTCGCCCATGCCCAAGGCCAACGGCTTGAGGCTGGCGTTGAGCCAGATCGCTTGGTCAAAACCCACTGTTGCTTTTGTGGCCAGCAATGTGGCATTCAACTGAAAGTCAAAGACAATACCGTGATTGGCTTTGAGCCGTGGTATGACTTCCCGTTTAATCAAGGCATGCTTTGCCCGAAAGGCGTGAAACGCTATTTGCAAGGGGCGCATCCCGACCGCTTGCTCAGCGCCTTGGAGCGTGATCCAGCCAGTAGCGGCGGTTTTCGGCCCATTGGCTACGATGCAGCAATTCAGCGCGTGGCTGGCGAAATTGGTCGCATTCAAGCCCAATATGGCAACAGCGCCTTCGGGATTCTTTCTGGCGCAAGTTTGACCACCGAAAAAACCTATTTGATGGGCAAATTTGCCCGCATGTGCCTCAAAACGCCCTATATCGATTATAACGGGCGCTTATGCATGGTCAGCGCTGGCGCTGCCAACAAAAAATCATTCGGCATCGACCGCGCTGCCAATGCCTGGGACGATATGCTGCACACCGATGTGGTGTGGATTAGCGGGGCGAATGTGGCCGAATGTGCGCCAATCACCACCAGCTATGTTTGGCGGGCACGCGAAAATGGTGCCAAAATTATCGTTGTCGATCCGCGCATCACGCCAATTGCCCGTACCTGCGACCTGTATTTGCCAATTAAGCCAGGCCGCGATATTGCCCTGTTCAATGGCATTTTGCACCTGATGATCAAACACGATTGGCTTGATCATGAATTTATTAACAATCATACGGTTGGCTTTGAAGCTGTAGCCGAACATGTTGCCGATTGGACTCCTAAGCGCACAGCCGAGGTGACGGGGATTGCCGAAAAAGGCATTCAACAGGCCGCCGAATGGTGGGGCACGGCCAAAACCTCGTTTATGACTCACGCCCGTGGCATTGAGCACCATACCCATGGCGTGCAAAACGTGCTGGGCGCAATTAGCCTTGTGCTGGCTTCGGGTCGCATCGGGCGGCCAAATTGTGGTTATGCCACGATTACTGGCCAAGCCAATGGCCAAGGTGGCCGCGAACATGGCCAAAAATGTGATCAATTGCCAGGCTGGCGCGATTTGGCCAATCCCGAGCATCGCCAACATATTGCCAACATTTGGGATATGCCTGTCGAGGAAATGCCCCAGCCCGGCGTTGATGCCTACGAAATTTTCCGCAAAATCGAAACTGGCGAGATTAAAGGCTTGCTGAGCTTGTGCTTTAATCCCAAGGTTTCGCTGCCCGATAGCGATTACGTGAGCGCGATGCTCGATAAACTGGAATTCTATACTTCAATCGATTTCTTCTTGAACGATAGCGCACGTCATGCCGATATTGTGTTGCCTGGCTCGCTGCAAGAGGAAGATGAAGGAACTGTTACCCAAGCTGAGGGTCGGGTGATCAAAATCAATCAAGCGATTGAATGCCCAGGCGATGCCCGCCAAGATTGGCGCATCATTCAGGATATTGCCCAAGCCTTGGGTCGCAGCAAAGGCTTTACTTTCGATGGGCCACGAGCGATTTTTGAAGAATTACGCCGCGCCTCGAAAGGTGGGGTTGCCGATTACTCAGGCATTACGTATGAAAAAATTGAAGCCCAAAACGGAGTGTTTTGGCCATGCCCCAGCGATGATCACCCGGGCACGCCGCGTCTGTTCGAGCCAAATTCCTGGAATCCAGTGGCCAAGGGTGCTGGCCCGTTCTACTTCCCTGATGGCAAAGCGCGCTTCAACGTTGCGCCCTACACGCCGCCCGCTGAAGATGTTGACGCAGAATATCCACTAATGCTGACGACAGGCCGGGTGATTAGCCACTTTCTATCGGGAACCCAAACCCGCCGCATTGGCCCCTTGGTTGATCAATATGCCGAGCCACGAATTGAGCTGCATCCGCAACTGGCCATGCGGCTCAGCATCAAAGAAGGCGATTGGGTCACGGCCCAAACTCGGCGCGGCGAAATTACCTTGCGCGCGCAAGTTGTGCGCACGATTCGCCCAGATACGATTTTTGTGCCCTATCACTGGGCTGGCCAAAAAAGCATCAATCGTCTCACGATCGCCGCTCAAGACCCAATTTCGAAAATTCCTGAGTACAAGGTTTGTGCGGTGCGCTTGGTCAAAGCCAGCCAAGCACCAGCCTATGCCAGCCAACTTGAGCCTCAGCAATAGGAGCCTACCATGCCTGAAGCCCAGTATGAATTTTTTATCGATCCCAGCCGTTGCATCGGCTGCCAATCGTGTGTCCAAGCCTGTAGCGAGTGCGATACGCACAAAGGTCAGGCCATGATTCACCTTGAATTTGTGAATCGGCATTATTCGACCCAAACCGCGCCAGTAGTGTGTATGCACTGCGATTCGCCAACGTGTGCCGAGGTTTGCCCTGCTGATGCAATTAAGAAAACGCCTGATGGTGTGGTGCAAACTGCGCGAAAACCACGCTGTATTGCCTGCAACAACTGTGTGCTGGCCTGCCCGTTTGGCGTGCCCAAGATGAATAGTGGTGCTGAACTGATGATGAAATGCGATATGTGTTATGACCGAACTTCGATAGGAAAAGCGCCGATGTGCGCCTCGGTCTGCCCAAGCGGTGCTTTATACTATGGCACACGCGAGCAAATTGAAGCCCAACGTCCCCGCTCGATGCCAATCAATCAATTTCAATTTGGTCAGCAAACAATCAGCACCAAAGTCCACATGATGGTGCCGCGAACAGCTCAACCAGAACACATCGACGTGCTTTCGGCTATGCATGATCACACCAGTGGTCACGATATTTTCTTGATGATGCACGACGAATAAGCCGCCAAACGCTGTTTGTTGCAACCTGAGATTGAAAGGACATGCTGATTATGACTCGCGACCACGATGAACTTTCGCTTGCGCCAGATGGCTTGCCATTGAGCGAACAGCCGCAATGGCGGCAAGATTTTCCGATTGATGTCGCCCAAGATAATTATGTTTCGCGGCGAGAATTTGCCAAATTTTTGGTGCTGATTAGCTCGGCATTTAGTGCAGGCCAATTTTGGATTTTGTTTAAAAATTGGCAGCGCAACCAAGCAGCGCCACCACCAGCCCAAAAAATTGCCAGCCTTGGCGAAATTCCGGTTGGCGGCACATTGGTATTTCACTATCCCAACGAGCATGAGCCATGCATTTTGGTGCGCCCCGATGCTGATACCTTGCTCGCCTATAGCCAAAAATGTACTCATCTTTCGTGCGCCGTGATTCCCAACGTTGCCGAAAACCAAATTGGCTGCCCCTGCCATAATGGCTCGTTTAGTTTGGCTGAAGGCCGCCCATTAGCTGGGCCGCCACAACGCCCATTGCCGCGCATTCATGTCGAAGTGCGTGGCGATGAGATTTTTGCAACCGCCGTGGAGCTACGCAGCATATGAAACAACGCTTTCCCCGCCAGCAAAAAATGACCATCGTCCATGGCATTTTAAGCATTGTGTTGATCATCGATATTGTGCAGCTTTGGCTCTTGACCGCCACCATGAACTCGTATCTTGGTGGTGATAGTGGTGTGCCACTGCCAGCCTTAATCTTTAGCTGCATCTGTTTGCTGCTCAACCTTGGCTTGCTGAGATTTCTCTACAAGCTTGATCGAAAGCCCAACTGATAGGAGCCTTGCAATGAATGCTCAAGCAACAGCCAACGAGGACCAACCCCGTGGCAATCTTGGCCAATTGATTCTCGCAACCGGCGCGTTTGCCGTCTGTTTTGCAATATTTGGCTCGGTTTCGGCCATGATGCCAACGATTAAAACCGATTTGAATCTTACGCCCGTTCAGGTCAGCATTGCGTTGGCCTTGCCGGTTTTGCTTGGTAGTTTGGGGCGGATTCCGCTGGGGATGTTGACTGATCGCTATGGTGGGCGGATCGTGTTTAGCGCCGTGATGGCTGGCGCGATTATCCCATCGCTCGGCATGGGCTGGGTGCAAAGTTACAATCAATTGCTGATTGCAGCCTTTGGTTGTGGCTTGGCGCTGGCGAGTTTTTCGGTTGGGGTTGGCTTTGTCAGTGGTTGGTATCCGCCGCAACGCCAAGGTTTTGCCTTGGGTGTGTATGGCGCTGGCAATGCAGGCCAATCGTTGGCAGCGTTTGGCGCGCCAGTGTTGGCGGCCAATTTGGGCTATGAATGGGGCTTTTGGGTTTTTTCGGCATTGACTGTGGTTTGGCTAATCTGCTTTATGCTCTTTGCCCGCAATGCGCCGCGCCAAGGCCAAGTCAAAAGCCTAAGCCAAATTTTACAACCAATGCGGAATACCAAAAGTTGGATGTTGAGCTTGTACTATTTTCTAACATTTGGTGGTTTTGTGGCCATGGCGGTCTATTTGCCAACCTTGTTGACCGATTTATTTGGCCTAAGCAAAACCGATGCTGGCTTACGTACCGCTGGCTTTGTGCTGGTAGCGACTGCTTTGCGTCCAGTTGGCGGGATTCTGGCCGATAAAGTTGGCGGCAATACAATTTTGAAATGGGTCTTTCCAATCACGACTTGTATGGCAGGCTTGATGGCCTTCAACAACGTTGTGCCCTTTACGATTGGCGCATTGGGCATGGCGGCGGCAATTGGCTTAGGCAATGGTGCAGTTTTCAAATTAGTGCCTGAGTATTTCCCGCAATCAGTTGGGATTGTGACTGGTTTGGTCGGTGCTGCTGGTGGCTTGGGCGGCTTCTTCCCGCCCTTGCTACTGGGCTACATTCGCCAACAAACAGGCTCGTTTAGTTATGGTTTTGTAGCCTTGGCGGTCTTTACCGTGGTTTGCTGGCTGGTACTCTACTTCAACAATCGCCCGCGCCGCCCAAGCCCACAACTTGCCTAAGCTAGTTTGGTGAGACACCTCAAAATAGGTGTCTCACCGCTTTTTTAGGCTGAAGGATTGGCATACACATAAAAAATATAATCTTGTGAGCTGGTTTTTATGCCAAAATCGTGGCACATGCGCAGCACTTGGGCGCGATGATCGGTGCCATGGTTGACAACTTGCAATAATACTTGCCAGACAATCAAATTTTCATCTTCGCCATCAAGCGGTTTGGTTTGCAAATCTGCATCCTGCAAATTGGCCAAATATTCGCGCATCATAGCTTCAACGCCAGCCCAATACTTGCGTAAGGCTTCCCGATCGGCGAAAGCGTTCGGATCAAGCGGTTCGGGAAATTCTACGCCACGCAAGCCACTAAACCAAGTTTCATCAACACTCATCAAATGCACCAGTTGGTTGCGCACCGAGCCGAGCGAATATGCTACTTCTTGGATAAACTGTTCATCGGATAATTGGGCGACATACTGTTCCAAGAGCTGGCGATTTTCGGCAAAGTGATACTCGTAGAAATGGCGAAACGCTGCAACATTCATCTGCATCTCCTATACTTAATCAAGCTGCTCCGTTAAACTATCCTCAACATGAAGCTCAATATGGAACTTTATCATAGCACATCTGTTTTATTTGGCATAGATTGAGGAGGCCGAATTCATGCAAACCCTTGAACTCCAACTTTCGCCAATCGCCGAAACCGTCTATCGCCAACTTGGCTGGACTCCAGCGCGCGATGTTGATCCTACAGCGCATCTTGAGCACATTGCAGAAGCGACGTATCCGCTATTTCCGCTGGCTGAAGCATTTTTACGCCAATTTGGTGGCCTAACAACCTTGGGGAGCCATAATCGATTTATTTTTGCTGATCAAGTTTTTGAGCATCACGGAATTCCCTATCGGCTTTGGCGAATGTTTGAGAATTTCATTCCTGCCTATTCTCAGCATGCCGATTATGACGCTGCGCCCTACTGGCTTAACCATCCGTTGATTGCCAATTATGGGCGTTTGATTTGCCCAATTGGCTCGTATGATGTGGGAAGCACGATATTTTTAACCTCTGATGGGTGGATTATAACGGGCCAGTTCTACAATATGGGTTGGGGTGGCTTAGCTGATAGGTTCACATCGGCTTTGAAAATTTGGGGAACCACGCCCAGCGAGGGCTTGAATGCCTTGGCTGAGTATGCAGTTTTGTTTGATGATGCAGCCAAGGAGTAACAATGATTAAGCCAATTATTGATTCACTATTGACGACAGCAGGCTGGCAGCCAGATACACAGATTGATCCTGAACCATGGCTCTATGAGCTGCGTCAGCAGCAATACCCAATATTTCCCCAACTGATTGAGCTACTAAGTCGTTATGGCGGTTTCCAGTTCAATAGCGCAACACTAGCCCAGCCATGGCCGCTCGATGCAAGCTTGGAAGCGCTATTTGTATGGACTGATCAACCAATTGAGATTCAATTACTGCCACAACTGGCCCCAGCATTTAGCGAGGCAGCCTTTTGGTGTTCTCATACCTACATCCGGCTGAGTGGTTTGCAAATTGCCCCAATTGGCAGAATTAAATGTCCAAATCGAAATGAGAGTTCGCTATTTGTGCTTTCCAATGGGCAAATTATGCATGAATCAACGTCATATTATGATCATTTTAAAGGTTTATCTTTGCTTGGAGTAAATTTGCCGCTTGCGTTACATCGACTTCTACAATCGTTTTTGTTGATTCAAGCAATTGATGAAAACTTGTGAATGTAGCATTGAGGAACTATGATCCGCAAACCCAATACGATTAATGATGGCTACACTCGTGAAATGATTCTGGCTGAGCCGGATCTCATTACTCGACGGTTTTTGATCGCAATTAATTTTTACCTGTCTCGTCGTTTACTACAAAGCGAATATCCTGCGCCAGCGGCTCCTTTTGATGTTAAATTCTTTATGCAGGTGATGCACGATTTTTTTGAGTGCCATGACGATATTCGCGATTTGATTGATGGCAAAGAGATTAATTCGTTTGAGCCAGATCCCTAATTTTCTCAGTTGCTGGTATTGCCCTTGCTTCAAAAAGAGCATTGATTCATGGCTTGGCTATGTGCGAACCACGCAGCGCGCGACGATCGCGAAGCCAATCGCCCAAAGCCAATAGCCAACTCTTCGCCACGAATTACACGAAGCCAAGGTTTTGGCAATACTAAAACAGTCCACAAACTCAATATTTGGGGGTGCTGGGGGCTGAAAACCCCCGGCGGTTCCCTCCGGCGGAGGGACGGAAGGGTGGCGAAACGCTGATTGGTGATCAGTTGTTGAGGATCGGGAATCCCAAAGAGTACAAAGATGAATTTTTAGCCACGAATTACACGAATTACACGAATGATTTTTTGATTGCTGTTTCGATAGCTCAAAGCCACCAGCCAATAGCCATCATTCCGCTTCATCCCTCATCCTTCATCCTTCATACCTTGTTTTAGCCACAGATTGACACAGATGACCACAGATTAGGCTCCCAAAGCCAATAGCCCAAAGCCAATAGCCAAGATCAGCGGCCAGTAAATCGAAGAGATCGCCAAATTCTGTGATTAATCGCTCTTGACACCTATGACGCGCTGTGTTATATTCTTGATAACGCAACGCGTCATGACATCAAAACAACAACACATGCTATAAAAAACTGCCATATGGCGGTTTACCCAAAAGGAGCGATCTATGACGATCATTCGCCAAATTGCTGACACGACTGAAAAACAAGTCAAAAGCGCCCAAAAAGTTGCTCGCCGTTCATGGTTGGCAGGCTTGGGGATTGCTGGGTTGGCCATCGATAATGGTGAAAAAACCTTTAAAAAATTGATCAAGCGCGGCGAAAAAGTAGCCGCCGGGGTTCGTGGCGATTTGAAAGATTTGAATGTGCGCCTCCGCCGCGAACAAAACAATTTGAATAACGATGTGCAAGATGCCAGCCAAACTGTTGAGCGTGGCGTGAGCGATGTCTTGGAAAACTTGAACATTCCTTCACGCAAAACTTTGCGCGTGCTCGATACCCGCATCGCCCAACTTAACGCTCAATTGCGCGAACTTGGCAGCGATGGCAGCATCGCCCCAGTTGCCAACTACGAAAATCTTACCGCCGAAGAAATTATTGTTTTGTTGCCAACCTTGAGCCTTGATGAACTGTTTGCTTTGGAAGCCTACGAAAGCAGCCACGCCAAACGCGTCACCGTTCAACGCGAAATTGAACAATCGGTTGCCAAACATCTGACCGTCGATGGCGAAATTCGCGAGCCATTTGCTGGCTACGAAGCCTTGCGCGCTGAAGAAGCCATTGCCAAACTCGATGGCTTGGGCATCGCCGAATTGCATCATGTCAAATTGTTTGAAGCTAGCCACGCCAAGCGCGTCACCGTTCAACGCGAAGTTGAACGCCGGATCGAAGCGCTTCGCGGCTAATTTGGCGCGGTGCTATACTGGAACAACTGGTGAGCGATAGGTCAATCCAAAGGAGTTATTGTAATGGCTGATGAAATCGAAGTAAGCTTGAATGAAATCAAGAAAGATGCTGACGATCGTGGCGTGCCATTTGTCGATGGCGTGCGCAAATTGATGTTGGCTGCTGTTGGCGCTGTGGCCATGACCCGCGACGAAATGGAACAATTCGTTGGTCGCTTGGTTGATCGTGGTGAAGTTGCCGAACGGGAAGCCAAAACCTTGTTGAATGATGTGCTTTCGCGTCGCAAACGTGAAGTTGAGCACGTCGCCGATGAAGCTGAATCACGGGTTGAATCACGGCTCGAACAAGTGCTCAACCGAATGAATATTCCATCAAAGCGCGATATCGATGAGTTGAGCGACAAAATTGCCCAACTTTCGGCTCGGGTGGAAGAATTGAAGAAAAGCCGCAACGCCTAACCCCTAGGCCTGCTGCTTCGCAAAGTGCAAATCCCTCTTGGATGGCGAAAAACCATTCAAGGGGGATTTTTGCTTTTCAACCAAGCTGCATCTGGTGTTATGATGGGCGCTAGCACGCTTTGTATTGCTGATTAAATTCAAGCAATCTGATGGGGGTTGGCATGATCGAGCAAATCCAACGCTTCTTGCGGTATCCTGAGTTGATTCATGGCGTTTCAACCCGCCAAGGTGGGGTCAGTAAACCACCCCATGCAACCCTCAATCTTGGTTTTTCGCGGCCCGACGATCCCGCCGCCGTTTTGGAAAATCGCCGCCGTTTTGCAGAACAGGTCGGTTTTACGCTTGATGATGCAGTTTTGGCTGGCCAAGTTCATGGCACAACCGTTGCCGTCGTGGGCGAATTGCAGCGCGGACGTGGCGCGAGCGAGCGCGAAACCACCTTGCCGCCTGCCGATGGCTTAGTTACCAACCAGCCTGGGCTGGTGCTGTGGGCCAATTTTGCCGATTGCACGCCATTGCTCTTTTTCGACCCGATTGCCCAAGCAGTTGGCGTGGCTCACGCTGGTTGGCAAGGCACAGTTAATAATATTGCCAAAGTGGTTATCACAACCATGCAAGCTCAATTTGGCTCCGAGCCAGCCAATATTCTGGCAGCTATCGGCCCTGCGATTGGCCCATGCTGCTATGAGGTCGATCAGCCAGTGATTGGCGCGGTTGAACAAGCATTTGGTGAGCATTCGGCGCATGTGTTGTTGCGCCAACTTGGCAAACAGCGTCCGCATTTTGATTTATGGGCGGCAAATGCCCATTGGTTGCTGCAAGCTGGCATTCAACCTGCCAACCTGATTAACATGAATTTATGTACAGCTTGTCATAATGATCGCTTCTTTTCACATCGTCACGAAGCAGGAGCTACCGGTCGCTTTGCTGCGGTGATTGGTCTACGCGAGGTACGTCATGCCGTTTGATCAGGCTCAATTGTTGGAACAGATTGCCCAGATTCAGCAGCGGATCGACCAAGCTGCTCAGCGCAGTCAGCGCGATCCCACCAGCGTGCGCTTGATTGCGGTCACCAAAACCCATCCAATGCTGCGGGTCAATGCGGTTTTGGCGGCTGGCATTCACGATGTGGGCGAAAATCGGGTGCAAGAGGCCGAGGAGAAAATTGCCCTGCAAACGCCAGAAGCCGTAGCGCAAACCCGCTGGCATTTAATTGGCCATTTGCAACGCAACAAGGCGCGGCGCGCTGCCAAGCTTTTTTCATTAATCCATTCAATCGATAGCCTTAAGCTGGCCGAAATTCTCAACCGGATTGTTGATGAAGAAGCAGCGGTAATTCCGCAGCCCTTGCCAATTTTGCTGCAAGTGAATGTTTCTGGCGAGCGCTCCAAAGATGGCTTTGCCTTAGCTGGCGGTGTGCGTAACCCTGCATGGCACGATTTTGTGGCCGAAGTTCGCGCCATTGCTGAGTTACCGTTGATCGATTTGCAGGGCTTTATGACGATCGCGCCCTATTCTGATGATGTTGAGGGCGTGGTGCGGCCATGCTTTCGGGCCTTGCGCGACGTGCGCGATGCGCTTGAACAGCAGCTTGATCGCCCCTTGCCAGAGCTTTCGATGGGCATGAGCGGCGATTTTGAGGTGGCCATCGAGGAAGGCTCGACGTTTGTGCGGGTAGGCACTGCATTGTTTGGCGCACGCTAAATAACGGCCTACTACAAGCTATGCTAAAATTGGAATATTGTAATTTCAGTATTTGGAGCATTTGCTCATAGTGGTAGAGATGGCTATGCGTTCGATCCAGCAAGCGTTTGAAGTTCGTTATTCGTATCCAGTGCATTGCACTCATAAACTTTTTGACCTAGCTAACCCATGTTTAGCTGCTATATTTGCCCCAGCGCCGAGCCTGCCCAAACTTTGGGTGGTGCTTGATCAAGCTGTGGCTGAGCATCACCCGACCCTTTTAGCCGCTATTGCGGCCTATGCCCAAGCCAGCCAAGCCTTTGAATTGGTCGAACCAAGCCTTGTGCTGGCTGGCGGCGAAGTGATCAAACACAGCAGCGAGCCATTGCAAGCGGTCTATGCTGGCATTAATCGCTATGCGATCGATCGCCATTCGTATGTTATGGCGATTGGCGGCGGGGCATTAATCGATATGGTTGGTTATGCGGCGGCAACTGCCCATCGTGGCGTGCGCTTGATTCGCGTGCCAACCACGGTTTTGGCCCAAAACGATGCAGCAGTTGGGGTGAAAAATAGCATCAATGCCTTTGGCAAAAAGAATTTCTTGGGCACATTTGCGCCACCCTATGCTGTGCTCAACGATAGCCACTTTTTGACCACGCTCAGCGAGCGCGATTGGCGCAGCGGCATTGCTGAAGCCATCAAAGTAGCCTTGCTCAAAGATCCAGCTTTTTTTGCCACGATTGAGCAAACAACATCGGCGCTGCAACAGCGCGATTTGGCCGTGATGCAGGATCAGATTTTTCGCTGTGCCGAGCTGCATTTGGCCCATATTGCTGGTGGCGACCCATTTGAGCGAGGCTCAGCGCGCCCCTTGGATTTTGGTCATTGGGCGGCGCATAAACTTGAATATCTCAGCGAGTATAGTTTGCGCCATGGCGAGGCGGTAGCCATTGGGATTGCGCTCGATTGCACCTATAACTATTTGCTGGGTGATTTAGCTGAGGCTACTTGGCAACGGGTGATAAATTGTCTCATGGCGCTTGGCTTCGACCTCTATCACCCAGCCTTGAGCAGCTATCTTGACCAGCCAATGCATCCCCAAAGCCTGTTGAGTGGCTTGACTGAGTTTCGCGAACACCTTGGCGGCCAATTAACGATCACATTAATTCGCGATATTGGCCAACCCTACGACGTTCATACAATTGATTTAAGCGTTATGCAACAAGCCATTCGCTATTTAGCCGAACGCGCTTGAAACGAGGATTTTATGCAGATTGAAGGCTCTTGCCCACGCACGCAGCGTGAATTAATCGAGCTTGAATTTATTGAGCATCGGACCAAAATCTTAGATATTGCCGCCTTTTTGGATCGCTTTGAGCGCTCGATTGAGCACAATGCCAACGACGATTTTCGGATCAAAGCCTTTCGCGAAGCGCTTGCAGCGCTCAATAGCAGCGAATTTGGCCGTGTCGAACGGATTCAAATGTTGTTGAGCGATCTGAGTAGCGAGCTGCGCGCCGAACGCGATGGCCAAAGTGCCTATGGAGCAGCCAAGGAGAGTGAGCAATGATGAATTATATCGATTTGCATGCGCATATGGTTTCGCGCACCACCGACGATTATCATGCCATGGCTTTGACTGGCTGTGTTGCCGTGACCGAACCAGCATTTTGGGCTGGCTACGATCGGGTTTCGGCCAGCGCTTTTGCTGATTATTTTAAACATTTAACCGAGTTTGAACCCCAACGCGCAGCTAAATATGGCATTCAGCATTATACTTGGCTCTGTTTGAACCCTAAAGAAGGCGAAGATCGCGAACTGGCACGCGAAGTCTTGGCAATTATTCCCCAATTTTTGGAGCGCCCAAATGTACTGGGAATTGGCGAAATTGGCCTTAATCGCGTGACCCGCAACGAACTTGCCACCTTTATCGATCATGTTGAATTGGCGCTTGAGCACAATCAATTGATCCATATTCACACTCCGCACCTTGAAGATAAATACAAAGGCACGAAGGCAATTGTTGAAACCTTGGCCAGCAACAGCCGCATCGATCCCAGTCGGGTGCTGGTTGACCATGTTGAGGAGCATACGATTCGCATGGTGCTTGAACATGGCTTTTGGGCAGGCTTGACGCTCTATCCAATGACCAAAGTTTCGCCAGGCCGCGCGATTGATATGCTCGAAATGTATGGCACTGAGCGGTTGTGTGTGGCTTCAGCCTGCGATTGGGGCCCAAGCCAACCGCTGGCAATTCCCAATTGTATGTTTGAAATGCGCCGCCGTGGCCATTCGCAGCAATGGATTCACGAAGTAGTTTATGCCAATCCCAGCCGCTTTTTGAGCCAAAACCCCAAGTTTAAGCTCGCGCCACTTGAGCAAGCATTGGTGCAGTAACCATGGAAATTAAGCAAACGCCGCAACTGGATTTGACCTATTGCACCAATATTCACCCTGCAAATGGCTGGCCAGCAGTCTTGGCTGGCTTACAACAGCATGTGCTCGAGCTTAAACAGCGAGTTGCGCCCGACCAAGCTTTTGGCATTGGCCTGCGCCTTTCGGGCCAAGAAAGCCATGAATTGTTGCAGCCAGCTACGTTGGCCGCATTTCAAACGTGGTTAACTGAACATAACTTATATGTTTTTACCCTGAATGGCTTTCCGTACCACCCGTTTCATCAACAACCTGTTAAGGATCAGGTGCATGCGCCCGATTGGCAGGAGCCTGAGCGGGTTGTCTACACGTTGCGTTTGATCGAGATTTTGGCTGCGCTACTGCCCAACGGCATGCATGGCTCAATTTCGACCAGCCCGTTGAGCTATAAGCCATGGTTTGCTGATTTAACCAGCGTGCCGTGGAATTTGCTCAATCGCCATGTGTTGCAGGTGGTTGCGGCCTTGGTGCAGCTTGAACGCCAGCGCGGCATCCTCATTCAACTGGCCTTCGAGCCAGAGCCAGATGGCTTGCTCGAAACCAGCAGCGAACTGATTAGCTATTTTGAGCAGTTGCTTGCTGTTGGTTCTGCCGAATTGGTGGCCATGCTCGATTGCTCGTTGCTCGAAGCCCAAACTGCGATTCGTCGCCATGTTGGCGCTTGCTTGGATACCTGCCATTGTGCAGTGGCCTACGAAGCGCCACGCACAGTGATTGCCAAGTATCAAGCAGCAGGTCTGAGCATAGCCAAAGTGCAGTTTAGCTCAGCCTTACAAGTGGAGTTTGGCGACGATCGCCAAGCAGTGGCAACAGCCTTAGCACCATTTAGCGAGGCAATTTATTTGCATCAAGTGATTCAGCGCAATCGCGATGGCTCGTTGCTGCAATATCGCGATTTGCCCCAAGCCTTAGCTGCAATCGACGACCCGCAAGCTTGCGAATGGCGCATTCATTTTCATGTGCCGATATTTACTAGCAGTTTTGGGGTGCTCAACGCGACCCAACCAGCCTTGCTAGAAAGTTTGCAGCTGTTGAATGAGCAACCCTACAGCCAGCATTTAGAAATCGAAACCTATACTTGGGATGTGCTGCCAAGCCAATTAAAACTCGATCTGACCGAATCGATTGCGCGGGAATATGCGTGGGTGCTGCATGAACTCAAGCGCTAAATCTGGCTGGTTTGCCTATTTGGAGTTGATGCGCATCTCCAATAATCCGACCGTGATCAGCAATACCTTGGCGGGCGTGGCCTTGGCTGGCGTGAGCATCGGCGATTGGCGGGTCTGGCTGCTGGCGCTGGCATTTAGCCTCTTTTATAGCGCTGGCATGGTGTTTAATGATTGGTGCGATTATGCGATCGACCTGCGTGAACGGCCAGATCGGCCTTTGCCCAGCGGTCGTGTCAGTCGCAAGGCCGCCTTGCTGCTAACAATCGGCTTGTTTGGGGTTGGCTTGGGCTGTGTGGCGTTGGTGAGTTTGCAAGGTCTGCTTTGGGCTAGCAGCTTGGTTGGGTTAATTGTGCTCTACGATTTGTGGCACAAAACCAATCCAATCAGCCCAGTCCTGATGGCTGGCACGCGGATTTTGGTCTATCTCAGCACCATTGCGGCCTTGGGTGTTAATTTTTCGTGGCAAGCATGGTTGGCAGTTGGCTTGCTCTTTTGCTATGTGATGGGCTTTACATTTATCGCTAAATCGGAGCTACGCCCGCAATTGAAGGCACTGTGGCCTGCGCTGTGTGTGCTGCTGCCCGCTGGCTATGCTTTGGTTACGCCCGATTTTAGCCCGATTATTGTGAGTGTTGGCTTGCTGAGTTGGGTCTTGCATAGCATCAGTTTGGTCTATCGCCAGCGCCTGATTGGCCCAGCGATTGGTCGTTTGATTGCGGGCATTAGCCTCTTCGATGCCCTTGTATGCATTGTTGCTGGCAATTTGTGGGCTTGCTCGTTTGCAATTGCCGCCTTTGGCCTCACTCGCTTGGCTCAACGCTCTATTCAAGGAACCTAAGATGCATAAAACTGTTGTCATTAATGTTGTTGGCTTGACCCCTGCATTGATTGGGCCACATACACCACGTTTACGGGCATGGCAGCAAAAAACTGCCCAAGCTTTAATTAAACCAATTGTTCCAGCAGTAACCTGTAGTATACAAGCAACCTACCTGACTGGTAAAATGCCCAGCGAGCATGGAATTGTGGGTAATGGCTGGTATTTTCGCGATGAATGTGAAGTTAAATTTTGGCGACAATCAAATAAATTAGTTCAGGCTCCAAAAATTTGGGAAGCAGCCAAAGCGCTTGATCCAAGCTTTACCTGTGCCAATTTGTTCTGGTGGTACAACATGTATTCAGCAGCTGACGTTGCGGTTACGCCGCGCCCGATGTACCCTGCTGATGGCCGCAAATTGCCTGATATTTACAGTCAACCAGCCGAGTTGCGCGATGATTTACAGCGTGAACTAGGTCAATTTCCGTTGTTTAATTTTTGGGGGCCAAATTCTTCAATTGCTTCGTCGCGTTGGATTGCCAGCTCAGCTAAAACCGTTGAGCAACGCTATAATCCAACGTTAAGCTTAATTTATTTACCGCATTTGGATTATTGTTTTCAGCAATATGGCGCAGATATTGAGCGCTGCGCAGCACAATTGGCCGAGATTGATCAAATTGTTGGTGATTTGCTCGATTTCTACGAGCAACGCAACGCACGAATCATCATTTTATCGGAGTATGGCATTACCAGCGTTAATCGGCCAGTGGCGATTAATCGCTTGTTGCGGGCAGCAGGATTAATTGCTGTGCGCGAAGAATTGGGCCGCGAATTGCTTGATGCTGGCGTGAGCAAAGCCTTTGCCGTGGCTGATCATCAAGTTGCCCATGTCTATGTGAATGATTTGAGCTATTTGGAACGAGTCAAAGCCCTGCTTGAAGCCACGCCTGGGATTGCCAAAGTGCTTGATGCTGAAGGCAAACGCGAATATGGCCTTGATCACGAGCGCGCTGGCGAGTTGGTGGCAATCGCCGAGGCCGATGCATGGTTCAGCTACTACTATTGGCTTGATGATCAGCGTGCGCCCGATTTTGCGCGGGCAGTGGATATTCATCGTAAGCCTGGCTACGACCCTGCTGAGCTGTTTGTTGACCCAAGTTTGCGCGTGCCAATGGCCAAAATAGGCATGACTTTGGCCAAGAAAAAGCTTGGTTTCCGCTATGTGATGGATGTGATTGGGCTTGATCCAACGGTCGTGCGTGGCTCGCATGGCGTGATTAGCAGCGATCCTGATCACGCGCCGTTGTTACTGACCAATCAGCCAGAGCTTTTGCCCGAAGCCGCCTTGCATGCCACCGATGTCTACCAAATTTTGTGGCGACACCTTATAGAAGGATGAAGTATGAGGGATGAGGGATGAAGGCAAAAGTCAGAAGGCAAAAATCAAAAGCTGTATTGGTTCATTGGATTGGCAACCAAGATCATGCCCTCACCCCCAGCCCTTCTCCCACTGAACGCGGGCGAGGGGAGCACCGGTTTTTACCGTTGACGATAATCAATGTACTGCCAAATATTCAACGGCCCACTGAACGCGGGCGAGGGGAGCACCGGTTTTTACCGTTGATGACAATCAATATACTGCCAAATATTCAACGGCCCACTGAACGCGGGCGAGGGGAGCACCGGTTTTTACCGTTGACGACAATCAATGTACTGCCAAATATTCAACGGCCCACTGAACGCGGGCGAGGGGAGCACCGGTTTTTACCAACGCAGTGCGCAAGAACCATGGGATTAACGCCCCTCGCCCGCCACGTGGGAGAGGGGTTGGGGGTGAGGGGATCAGGCGATGGTTACCCTGATGTACCAAACGCCAATAGCCATCCTTTGTGAAATGGCTAAAACAAATCTATAGCGAGCAGCGTCTTAGTACAAGCCTAGATCAGGTGCTGTCAAAGGAGATGTCGATGGATAAACCACTAAATTATGTGATTTCGTTGCCAGAGCGCACGCTACGAGCAGGCGCAGCCTTAGTTGGCGGCTTGGTCAACGAGGCCAGCAATGTGATCGTTCCCAAGAGTTTGCGCAATACGCGGCTCTATCAGGTAACATTTGAACGCTTGCTGCGCATCACAATCGAATTGGTTGGCGATGTAAAAAATGTTTATGCTGACGAAACAATGGGTATCGAAGAACTGACCAAACGCAAAATAGCTGGTAACGCGGTCGAATTGGTCGGCTTTTTGAGCCTTGGTTGGTCGCCGCTATGGTTTTTGGCCGCAGCCTCGGATGTGACGAGCGGCACGCGCACCTATTTGGCGGCGCTGGTATCTGAATTACAACAACGCCAATTGTTGCCAGCAGAAGCGAATATTGATTCGGTTGATGCCTTGCTCGAACGCTTGGAAGGAACATCTGGTGTAGCTGCCGATACCGTCGATTTGCCACCGCTTGATGTTTCGGCCTTGCGCAGCTCGTGGGAAACGATTAAAGCCAATGCTAGCAGCTTGCCTGCCCCAACCGCTTTGGCCGATACCTTCGACCAACTGCGCGAAACCGCGCGCACCGAAGGCCAATCGTTGCTTGATGTTTCAGCTGTGGTTGCCGCCGGTGCGCTGCAGGCTGGCTGGAGCTTAGGCAATACCCATATTTTTGAATATTATCACGAGTCGTTGAACGCGATTCAAGAAGAGGGCTTGCTTGAGTTTGCTCGGCGTGTGACTACGCCATATTTTGAGCGGGCAGCCAAGCACTTCGACCCAGCCGAAGAAACCTATACCGATCGCTTTTTGCGCCAATTGGATGGGCCTGCAGCGCCTGAACAACCGCAAGCACCTGAACAAGCGCAAGCAACTAATATTCCGATCGTCAATGAGGATTCAAAACCAGCTGACGAATCGAAGTAAACAGGGATTCCCTCACCCCAACCCCTCTCCCGCCCAGCGAGAGAGGGGCTTTCACATGCTGGTTTTAGCGAAATGCGTCAGTAAAAACGGCTGCACTCCCTCGCCCGCGTTCAGTGGGAGAGGGGCTGGTTTTTAAGGGTCGGTTGTTAAGATTCCCTCACCCCAACCCCTCTCCCGTCCAACGGGCGAGGGGCTTTAACGTCGTGATTCTTGCAAAAATCCTTGGTAAAAACGGCTGCTCCCCCTCGCCCGCGTTCAGTGGGCGAGGGGGTTGGGGGGTGAGGGAATGTTATAGGTTAAATCATCCACTTTTGTCTTAATTGTCCTACTAAAAAATGTATTAATAAAACGTGTTTTAGCGCTTGACAATGGGCTAAATCGCAGCTAGCATAAACACAATCTCTCATTGTAGGGAACCTATTTCGCTCCACACTATGGGGTAAACGTATGCTGTCGCTGACGACTGCTCAACGTGATCTGTTGTACCTTTTGCTCACCACCGAAACTCCAATCGGGGCTGCGGCGCTCGGCCAGTCTTTGCATCTCACGCCACGCCAAGTTTCCTATAGTTTACGCAGTATTAAGCTTTGGTTGGCGCGTCGCCACGCCAGTTTACGCCAAGTGCCAGGGGTTGGCATTCAGCTGATCTGCGCGCCGCAGCAACGCCAACGCTTGCATGCCGAGCTTGAATCGCAAGCCAAATTTCAATTGATTCTTACGCCAGAACAACGCGGCCAGCTTTTGGGCTTGGTGTTGTTGATTACGCCTGAGCCATTGACCCTCAACCAGCTTCAGCACGATTTGGCGGTTGCGCGCACGACGGTGCTCAAAGATCTCGATGTGATGGAGCTTTGGTTGGCAAGTTTTGGCTTGCAAGTGGTGCGGCGGCAACATCGCGGCTGCTGGATCGAAGGGCCTGAATTGGCCAAACGCCAAGCGATTGCTGCTTTGTTATGGGGCGATGTGCCCTTCAGTTTGCCAATTATTAGCGTGCAGGCTGGGGCTGGCTTTGATTTTGTGTTGCAGCAGGATGCTGCGCTCTTGCCAATTATTCAACGAATCAATAGCTTTTTGCAGGAGCTTGATTTGGCTGAGGCGCAACAGCAGGTCATTTGGGCTGAAACGCAATTGCATGCACGCTTTAGCGATCAGGCAATTAGCCTGCTTGGGTTGGCTTTAGCCTTGCAACAGCAGCGGATTGGCTCCCAACAGTATCTCATGTGGCATCCTGAAACCCTGCATTGGCTGGAGCAACAAGTGGTTTGGCCAATTGCCAGCCAATTAATCATTGACTATGGCGTGGAGCAAACCGCTACGCAGGCCGAAATTGCTGGCTTGAGCTTGCAATTGGTGTGTGCCGCCCGCGAACGACCATGGCTCAGGCAACGCGAAACTGATCATGTGACCCATAATTTAATCAATCGTCTGATTGATTTGATTGCCACAACCTACAATGTGCCAGCCCTCGCCAACGATCAGCTTTTGCGCGATGGCTTGGAGGCATTAATTCCGCCTGCTTGCAATCGCCAACGCTTTGGCTTGTGGGTTCCAAACCATCAAGCCAGCGAAACGCTGAGCGAGCGCTATGCAGCCGAGCGCCGCATAGCCGATCTGATTGATCGCAGCTTGTTGGCAACGATTGGTGTCGCCTTGCCATTCGATGCCCGCGATGAACTGATTTTGCTCTTGCGGGCGGCGGTAGTGCGGGCGCGCCCAGTCCAAACCCGCAATATTTTGGTGGTGTGCCCGAGCGGCATGGCCACAACCCAACTGTTGGTGGCTCGGCTCAAGGCGCGGTTTCCCAAACTTGGCATTTTTGAAGTTTTATCAATGCGCGAGCTTTCTGCAGAGCGTTTGGCCAAGGCCGATTTGGTAATTACAACTGCGCCGCTTGCACTGGCTAGTGTGCCGATTGATGTTATCCAAGTGCATCCAATGTTGCACCCAGAAGATATTGCGGCGCTAACCCAGTGGATGGTTTAGGCTGCGAAATAATCGCATTTTGTCGCAATTGAGCGACTAAAAAGCAAACTAATAAAATAGGTTTTATAGCTTGACAATGGCCTAAAACGCTTGTACCGTAAGAGTAGAACAAACACATCGAACCTCTGTCCATCCGGAGCTGTCTCCCTCGATTGACAATCTACGATAGGATCGTTGCCATGGTGTAGGGCACTGCCAAAACACCGCGACGAACCTCTACTTAGCGGTGTGTGCAAAACCGTGGGTAACTGTTGCTTAGCGAACAACCCGGGCGTTAGCTGGCAGAACCACCATTCTGAAATCCACGGGCAATCAACGACGATTAACAATGACTTCAAAGGAGAAACGCCCATCATGCGACAGCATATTCAGCGCTTTGGCAGCTTCTTGGCTGCAATGGTTGTTCCTAACATCGGTGCGTTCATTGCTTGGGGCTTAATCACCGCTCTGTTTATTCCCACTGGTTGGATTCCCAATGAAGACTTTGCCAAGCTGGTTGGCCCAATGATCACCTATTTGTTGCCAACCCTGATTGGCTACACTGGTGGCAAGATGATTCACGATACCCGTGGTGGGGTGGTTGGTGCTGCCGCAACTATGGGTGTGATTGTCGGGGCCGATATTCCGATGTTTATCGGCGCTATGGTTATGGGGCCACTTGGCGGCTATCTGATGAAGAAAATCGACGAATTCCTGGAAGATCGCATGCCAACCGGCTTTGAAATGTTGATCAATAACTTTTCAGCTGGCTTCTTGGTAACTGGCTTGGTGCTCTTGGCCAATGTGGCAATCGGCCCAGTCGTGGAATTTCTGAGCGATGGCTTGGGTTCGGGCGTACAATTTCTGATTGATTCGCGCTTGTTGCCCGTTGCTGACATTCTGATCGAACCAGCCAAAGTGCTGTTCCTCAACAACGCGATTAACCACGGGATTCTCGGCCCCTTGGGTGTGGCAGAAGTCAAAGAGAGTGGCAAGGCAATTCACTTCTTGCTCGAAAGTAATCCTGGCCCAGGCTTGGGTTTGCTCTTGGCCTTCTGGTTTGCTGGCAAAGGCAACCTCAAACAATCGGCTCCAGGCGCTGCCGTGATTCACTTCCTCGGCGGGATTCACGAAATCTATTTCCCCTATATTTTGGCTCGCCCCATGATGATTGTTGCAATGTGGGCTGGTGGGATTGTGGCCGACCTCTGGTTTGTGATTTGGGATGCTGGCTTGGTTGCCACGCCATCACCTGGCTCGATCTTTGCCTATTTTGCAGTTATTCCACGCGGCGGCCATTTTGCGGTCTTAGGTGGCGTGGTTGTGGGGATTATCGGCTCGTTTGTGGTTGGCTCGGTGTTGCTCAAACTCTTCCCCGGCCAAGAAGCCGTTGAAGCCGAAGAAGAATCCGCCGAAATGACTGGCGCAACCGTTGCCGCTCACTAATTAATTTCAAACAAGGAGGTTTGTTATGGCTCAATCAATCGCTGCCGCAGATGTTTCAACGATCGTGTTTGCCTGTGAAGCAGGCATTGGCTCAAGTTTTATGGGCGTAACGGCGCTCAAAAAGAAACTCAAACAAGCCAATTTGAGCATTAGCGTGGTGCATAAATCGGTGCGCTCGTTGCCAACCGATGCCAAGCTGGTGTTGGTGCATAAAGGCTTGGCCGATTTTGCCCGCAAGCAAGCGCCAAATGCCGTGGTAATTGCCTTCACCCAATTCCTGAATGATCCCGTGTTCGATCAGGTTGTGCAAAGCTTGCAGGATGGTACTGATCTAGTGGAGGCCTAAAATGGCAATCTTATCGAGCGAAACCATTCGGCTAGGAGCCAGCGCTGCCAGCAAACACGAGGCCATTCAACAAGCTGGAGCCTTGTTAGTTGCCAGCGGCTGTGTTTCGGCTAATTATGTGGCTGGTATGTTGCAGCGCGAACAAGTCATCTCGACCTATCTTGGCAATGGCGTGGCGATTCCGCATGGCCAGCACGAAAATATGGCTGATGTGCTGCGCACTGGCATCGCTGTGGTGCAGTTTCCCGCTGGCGTTGAGTGGGAGCCAGGCGAGTTAGCCTATTTAGTGATTGGGATTGCCGCCAACGCCGATGAGCATGTTGGCGTGTTGGCCAATTTGGCCGAAGTGATCGAGGATGAGCAAATTGTCCAGCATTTAGCCCAAACCAGCGATCCGTTGCAAATTCTTGAGCACTTAGGGCGAGCGCGTGAGGAAGAAGCCTACGACGAGGAAAGGCATCATGCAGGAGCTTGATTTGGTGATTCACAACTCGGCAGGTCTGCATGCGCGGCCTGCCCGAGTTCTGGTCGACCTTGCAAAACAATTCAAATCGACCGTGCATATTCGAGCTGGCAACAAGCGAGTTAGCGCCAAAAGCATGATCGCAATTTTGACCTTAGGTGTTGGTTGTGGCCAAGCGGTTCAAATTGACATAAATGGTGAAGATGAAGCGCTCGCTGCTGAAGCATTGGCAACCGCCGTGCGTGAAGGCTTAGGCGAAGGCCCCGAAACCCATGATAGCGTCAATAGTGCTTTGGCTGCTGCTCGCAACGGCAATGGCACGCACAACGGCCATAGTCACGCCGAATCAAGCATTGCTGTGGCTGACGTTGTGCCCGTAATAGGCCCCATTCGTGCCGAACCAATCAAGGCTGGTGCAAACATCCAAGCGATTGCTGGTGCGCCTGGGATTGCGGTTGGCCCAATTTTGCGCTACGAACGAGCACGAATTGAAATTAACCACACATTTAGCGGTGTTGATAACGAGCTACAGCATTTGCAAGCAGCCTTGAGCACCGCCCAACAGCAACTAGTGGCGTTGCGCGAACAAGTGTTGTTGCGGGCCGATGCCAGCGAAGCGGCAATTTTCGATGTTCACCGCGATCTGCTGGCCGATCCAGCGTTGCTCGAAGCAGTGCATGGCGCGATTCAGGCTGGGCAGGCGGCAGCGGTGGCTTGGCAAACAGTGATCAATCAACAGGCTGAGGCAATTGCCCAACTTGACGATCCACTTTTGGCCGAGCGCGCGAGCGATCTGCGCGACGTTGGTGAGCGCGTGCTGCGCTTGTTGGCCGGAGCCGAAGCCGCTAGCCTCGATGAACATTGGGCCAAAACCAAGCAGCCAATGATTGTGGTTGCTTATGATCTTACGCCCTCGGAAACCGCAGCTTTTGATCCTGCCAAAGTGCTGGGCTTTTGCACCGCTGTGGGTGGTCCGAATGCCCATACGGCGATTTTGGCCCGCGCCTTGGGCTTGCCGGCAGTGATTAGCGCAGGGCCAAGCGTCTTGGAATTGGCCACTGGCACCGAAGTGATTCTTGATGGCACTGCTGGCACGTTATTAATTAGCCCAGCGGCAGAGGCGATTACTGCTGCCAAAACCGCCCAGCAACGCGAGCGTGAGCACAAAGCCTTGGCCATGAGCAGCGCCAAGCTGCCAGCCACGACCGTTGATGGTCAGCATATCGAGGTTGTCGCCAACATTGGCGGCCTCAACGAGGCCCAACAAGCCACCACCCTCGGGGCTGATGGGGTTGGCTTATTGCGCACCGAATTTCTGTTTTTGGAGCGCACCCAAGCCCCAACCGAAGATGAACAATTTGCGACCTACCGCGAGATTGCCCAAGCCATGGGCGCAGCACCAGTAATTGTGCGCACGCTCGATATTGGCGGCGACAAACCCTTGCCATACTTAGCCTTGCCCACCGAGGAAAACCCATTTTTGGGCGAGCGCGGCATTCGTTTGTGCTTAGCGCACCCTGAGTTGCTGCAAACCCAAGTGCGGGCCATTTTGCGCGCTGCCAGCTTTGGCCGCTTGCGAATTATGTTCCCGATGATTGCCGATGCTGGCGAATTACGCGCTGCTAAGGCTGAAATCGAGCGCATTCGGGCTGAATTGCAGCTGCCACCGATTGAAATCGGGATTATGATCGAAGTGCCTTCAGCGGCCTTGATGGCTGATCTTTTGGCTAATGAAGTCGATTTCTTTTCAATTGGCACCAACGACCTGACCCAATATACCTTGGCGATGGATCGTACGCACCCGACCTTGGCTGCCCAAGCAGATGGTTTACACCCAGCGGTGTTGCGGTTGATTGCGCGCACGGTTGAGGCGGCCCATGCTGCTGGCAAATGGGTTGGGGTTTGCGGCGAGTTGGGCGCTGATCCGCAAGCTGTGCCAATTTTGGTTGGGCTGGGCGTTGATGAATTAAGCGTCAGCGTGCCCGCCATTCCTACTGTTAAAGCCCAAATTCGGGCATTGAACTTTGCTCAGTGCCAAACATCTGCCCGCCGTGCATTGGCCTGTGCCACTGCCGCCGAAGTACGCCAAGGAGCGTTCGACCAATGACCACTTTTGATAACTATCAAGCACCCGATGCCCCGATTGCTGCAACTACGGTTGCTTGGAATATGTATGGGGCTGGGGTTGAAAATATTGGGCGCGATGCCCAACCTGAAACGTTTGCCGTCAGCGAGCCAGCCGATAACCAGCTATTGGTGAGGGTTGATGCGGTCGGCATGTGCTTCTCCGATGTTAAATTAATTCAGCAGGGTGGTCGCCATCCCAAGCTGTATAATCGCGATTTGGCCAGCGAGCCAACCCGTTTGGGCCACGAAGCAGCCTTAACCGTGCTCAAAGTTGGCAAAAATCTGCAAGCCGATTATCAGCCAGGCCAGCGTTTGGCGATTCAGCCAGATATTTACCAAGATGGCATGAGCACGGCCTATGGCTACACGATTCCTGGTGGCCTGACCCAATTTCATGTGCTTGGCGATGAAGTGCTGAATGCAGACGATGGAGCCTATGTGCTGCCCATTGGCACGGGTATGGGCTACGCCGAAACCGCCTTGACCGAGCCATGGGCCTGTGTCGAGGGAGCCTACACCCAGCGCCGCCGCCTCGAACTCAAGGAAGGTGGCACGCTGTGGATTATTGGCAACGCTGATGATCGAACCAGCTACAGTTTTAGCAGTGGCCTCGCTGCGCCAGCCCGCATTATTTTGACTGATGTGCCGCAGCAAGTGCGTGAACTTGTGCAGCAAACCAGCAAGGCCGAAATTCTGGTGCGCGATGGCCTGAGCATTGATGATTACGCCGCGCTACGCAGCGAATTGACCAGCAACCAAGGCTTTGACGATGTGATTGTGCTTGATCCACGTTCTGCTAACCAAATTAGCGCCGCCGCCCGCTTGGTTGCCCGCCGTGGCACGTTTAATTTGGTTGGCCAAACTGCGCTTGATGGCTTGCCAGAGATTGATGTTGGGCGCATTCACTACGATTATATTGCCTATGTTGGTACAAGCGGCCCCGAGATTAGCGCTGCCTATGGCGAGCAACGCAATCGCTGCGATTTGCAACCAAATGGCGTGGCGGTCTTTGTTGGCGCTGGTGGGCCGATGGGCCAAATGCACGTCCAGCGGGCAATTGAATTGCCGAATGGGCCACGCACGATCATTGCAACTGATGTGAATGATGATCGTTTACAAGCCTTAGATCGCTTATTTGGCAGCTTGGCTAAGGCCCGAGGCAAACGCTTGGTCTTAATCAACCCAACCGTTGAAAACTCGTTGCATGCCACGGTTATGCTCGAAAGCAACGATCTGGGCGCTGATGATGTAATTGTGAGCGTGCCAAGCGGCCCATTGATGGGCGATGCAGCGACCTTGCTTGCGCCAAATGGTATGTTGGTGTTGTTTGCGGGCGTGCCGAATGGCACTTTTGCGCCATTGAATTTGAGCAATGTCTATTTGGCCAATGCCCAATTTACTGGCACATCTGGCTCGCGGATTAGCGACCAAGCCACGGTGATTCAAAAAACCTTAGCTGGTGAGCTATCGCCGAATCGCTCGGTGGCGGCAGTTGGTGGCATTGAAGCGGCGCTTGATGGCGTGAAAGCGATGATGGCCGGCACCTATGCAGGCAAAGTCGTGATTTTCCCCCAATTGAGTGGCTTGCCATTGACCGGAGTTGATCAATTGCACAGCATTTGCCCTGACGTAGCCGCCAAACTTGGCGCGGGCAATGTTTGGAATCCTGAAGCAGAACAGGCCTTGATCGAGCATTTCTGGCGAGGCTAAAACTGCCCAGCGCCTAACTGTAAGCATTTATCACGTTGATCCCCTCACCCCAACCCCGCTCCCGTGGCGCGGGCGAGGGGCTTTAACGCCGTGGTTCACCCCCATCGTGAAAAACAGTTGACACCCCCTCGCCCGCGTTCAGTGGGTGAGGGGGGTGAGGGAATGCGATTGCCAACCCAATGAACCAATGCGCCTAACGCTTGAGCCAGTTCCTTCTTTGCTAAGGAACAGGCTTTTTTTGCTTGATGTTTTTGCTGCTTAAAAAAACGACACCCGATTAGCAAAAACTAATCAGGTGTCGTTTGAATGGGGTGGCTGAAGGGGCTCGAACCCTCAACATCCTCAGCCACAGTGAGGCGCTCTGCCATTGAGCTACAGCCACCACATTTTTTTGCCTCAGTTACTAAGGCGTTAGGATTATAGCACGATTGGCTTGGCATGTCAAATTGCTCCAAGCGGCTCGACCAGTGGCATGCGCTTGGTTGAGCTGCGGGTAAAAATCAGCTTAAATTATTGGCTAAATTGGCTAGCGACAGCCCAAAAAGCCTGTGATAGACTGGCCATGGCGTTGTATCCGCAGCAAAACCAAAGGAGGCCTTGATGCGTCGCATACTTGTTGTTGGTTTAATGGTTGGCTTGATTGCTGCTTGCAGTTCCAATTGGGCTGGGCCGCCAAGTGCCCAGAGCATGCCCGCCAATCCGACCAATTTTCCGCCAACTCCCCAAAGCTCGCCAACTATTGGTCAATGCCCAGTTTTTCCGCTTGATAATATTTGGAACACGCCAATCGACAATTTGCCTGTGCACCCGCGTTCGAGCCAGTATATTGCCAGCATTGGCGCGAGCGAAAGTTTGCACCCCGATTTTGGCGCAGGCCAATGGAATGGCGGCGCAATTGGCATTCCATTTGTGGTTGTACCCGCCAATCAACCAACTGTAAACGTTAATTTCGTCGATTATCCCGATGAGAGCGACCCAACCACTGGCGCAGGCCAATATCCCGTGCCACCAAACGCGCCGCGCGAACATGGCAGCGACCATCATGTGTTGGTGGTGCGCGAAGGTGAGTGCAAACTCTACGAACTGTACAATGCAACCAAGATCAACGATACAACCTGGAATGTCAGCAATGGCGCGATCTTCGATTTACGTTCGAATGCGCTGCGGCCTGCAGGCTGGACCTCGGCAGATGCAGCGGGCTTGCCAATTTTGCCTGGTTTAGTGCGCTACGAAGAGGTTCAGGCGGGCGAAATTCGCCATGCAATTCGCTTTACGATTCAGCGTTCGCAAAAAGCCTATGTTTGGCCCGCCCGCCATTTTGCTTCATCGATTACTGACCTGAATGTGCCACCAATGGGCATGCGTTTTCGGCTTAAATCCTCGTTCGATATTGCGGGCTTTTCCAGCGAGGTGCAAGTTATCTTACGGGCCATGCAGCGTTATGGCATCATTGTGGCCGATAATGGCTCGGATTGGTATATTTCCGGCGCGCCACATCCAAATTGGAATGATGAGGATTTAGGCGCTGCATTTGATCAAATACGGGGCGAGCATTTCGAGGCCGTTGATAGCTCAAGTTTGCAACTTAACGCCGATTCAGCAGCGGTTGTAGCTAGTGCCGCACCGCAACCAAGCAAGCTTGCCGAATTTGGTGGCGTTGATCAAGGCCAACAATTGCGCTATGCGATTACTGTGGTTGGCACAGGTAGCTCGCAAACGATGAACGATCAATTGCCAGCTGGCTTGACGATCGTTCCATCCAGCGCCACAATCAACCCAAGCAACTTGCCAGCGCCAACAATTAGCAACAACAGCGTGCAATGGAGCGGCACAATTCCCAATTCGCAGAGCGCCGTGATTAGCTTTCGCGCCACCGTCAGCACCAATGAGCGCCGCGTCATTGTTAATACAGCCCAAATTAATAGTCGCAGCGTGCAAGCCAGCATTATTGCCAATGGCTATCGGGTTTGGTCGCCGCTGGTGCGCAAGATTAAGTAGGAGGTTTTGTGAACCAATTTGAGCCAATCTATCATGCTGAAAGTCGCCCACTTAGCCTGTGGCTTGCCCAAATAGCAAGCCTGCTCGGGAAGATTTGGCCCGTGAATGTCGAGTGCGTGGCTTAGGTATCGACCGTGATCCTAGCCATGCAGCAAGCGCTATTCGTGAATCCATCGCTGCTAGTCAAGGAGTTGTGCTCTATCTCGATTCACTCAAAGTAAGCATTGATCAGCCGCTTGGGGTAGCGATTCTGTATCTGCAACAACATCCCGAAACTCCATGGTGGTTGGTGTGTGATGGCATTGAAATAGCCGAAGTGCGTGAAGCAGAGAGCTTTCAATATTTGGCGTTTGAGCAATTGCAACAGAGCTGGCAACTCGACCAACATAGCCCAGTGCAGATAGCGCAAGCGTTGTTAAAGCTCGTTTTCAGCGCTTTATGCGCCAACATAATCCTTCGTGGCTGAGCCTGTTGGCAACCACTCAAACCGCTGCCCCAGCCAAAGGCGCGCATATCGCCCTCGATTGGAACGATTGGACGCAGGATTATGCCATTGATAACGCAGCTTGGCCGGTTATTCAGCAGGCGCTTATTGATGTTAAAAATGCAATTGTTGGGCAAGCGATTGAGCGCTTGTTGATTCTGCCGCAGGTGCATTTAACCGCTGCGCTGCTGATTGGCGCAACCTTCAACACCAAGGTAGATGGCCCAACCCAAATGTGGGTGGCGAATCGCTTTAACAATGCCCTGACATGGTGGAATTGCAATGCCCAAGGCATTGCTCATGGGCTAAAAACCCAAACCAGCATGCTTAATCAAGGTCAAGCTGTAAGCATGGAATGGGCAATTACCCAACCAGTCGCCAAAGTCATCCAACCAATTGAACGCTATATTGAACGGCAACTCCAGCCCAATTGAATGCTATATTGAACGGCAACTCCGGCAGCAGCTCAAACAGCGCAACCTGTATGCCAAAGCCGATCAGCAACGTTTTGATATTGAATCAAGTTTGCAAGCGAGCGCGCTATCCCATTTTTTTCGCAGCGAATTATTGGCGCAAGATTCGCCGCTGGTGCATCTGTTTGCAGCAATGCCTGCTGCTTTGGCAGTCTGCTTTGGGCGGCAATTGAATGCCTGCCATTACAATGCTATGAATTAAAGGGCTATACTGATTACGAACCATCATGGAATATTAGGGTTTAGGCTTGCTCACCACGTGCCCAGAATATGCTATACTCTAGGGGTCGTGACAAGCCATGATCCCTCAACATTGGCGGGCGTAGCTCAGTTGGATAGAGCATCGGTCTTCTAAACCGACGGTCGTGGGTTCGAGTCCCGCCGTCCGTGCCAATCCCTTCTTTTCCAAACCTTAGCGGACAAATCCAAAAGCAAATGAGTGATCTATGCAGCGCTGGCGCATTACCGCACCATTGAGTGGCCGCTTTGCTCCCAGAATTAATTATGCTGGCAGGCCATTTTGGTGTGCTTTTGATTATCATGTAGTCAATGAGCCAACGAGCGATAGGTTGATGGTAGTAGCTTCACAGGCAGCAGTTGCGCCAACTTTGATCTGGTTTCCTCAGCTGCGCGCAGGCATGCAAGCTTGTTGGCAGCAACTTGCTGACGATGGGGTGCTGTTTGTTGGGCTTTACATCACGATTGAGCAGATTGCGACCCATCCAATTGATACAACTGCGCAAGGCTGTCACTATTATGGTTCGGCATTTCTGGCATGGCTTTGGCGTGAGCAGGCGCATATCGTCTCATCATAATGCTTCATTGCGCTGCTTCAACCCTAGCCCAATAGGCTTCATAGCCGAAAAATAGCACGATGCCAATTGCATAACTCACCAGATCCCAGCCATTAAAGGTTGTGCCAAGGACGATCGCTATGAGCCTCAATAGGCTGTTCTCATGACTGCGCATAGCGAGCGGAATGGTTGTCAGTTGAAATAGCTCAATCAGCACCACAACCGCAAAACTCATCAGCGCCGCCTTGGCGAGCCTCAACCTCGGTGCAAGCACAAGCAGCAGCATAAACAGCATAGCAGCATACAACGCATCGCCAAGATAATTGTCGAATAATGCGAATCCGGTTGCAATCAGTCGCGATCCAATGCCGCAGAGGATAATCACACCAAGGACGATGATTCGGCGGATTGTTGGCTTGATCAAAATCTGCTCCAAGTATTCATCGATTGAGTTATGCCTCAGCAATAGCAACTATTCAGCTAGCTATTTGCCTATTGACCAGCGCCTAGCGATGCAGGAAAATGTGCGCACATGTTGGCGCTGCTTTAGTATCCTCAAACGAGGATTATATGCTTAATTGAGAGGATACGATTAACTATGCGTTCTACTCTGCGTTTGTCAATTGGCCTTGTTATTATGGCGCTGCTTGCGCTGAGCAGCCTGCTTGGCGTGAATGCGAGCCAACCAGCCAGCAGCCTACCAATAAACGGTACTTGGGATAGTAGTTTTGGCCAAAACTTGCAACAACCAGCCACGATCTCATCATTAACCCTCGATCAAAAAGGCGATCTGTATGTGCTTGGTGATTTTCATTCGGTTAATGGCCAAGCGATCAATGGGTTAACCAAATGGGACGGCGCAACCTGGACAAATTATAACTTGCATACAGATGATATTAATAAAATTCGTGCAGTTGCAACCTATAGCAATACGCTCTACGTTGCTGGCCAATTTACGAACCTGCAAAATCGCAAAATCAATCATATTGCTGCTTGGGATGGTACTGGCTTCCAAGCGTTTGGTTCAGGCATTCTTGGAACTTTGGATGACGCTGCCGCCGAGCCAATTGTGCATGCACTCCATGTTTATAGTGATACGCTGTACATTGGAGGCAACTTTAGTTTCTTTAATCAGATTCAGTCATTTGGGATTGCGCAATGGAATGGAACAGTGATACCCCAACCTATCGAGTTCAACAATACGGTCAACAGCTTTAGCAGCACTCCTGAGGGATTAGTTGCTGCCGGCGAATTCTGGGAGTTTAACTCCCAACCTGCACAGCTTGCACGGCTTGAACAGGATCAATGGGTTCCAATCGATCTTGGTTGGTCGCGGATGAATGGTCAAACCTACACAATTAGCGATAGCACGTATCTTATAAGCCAAGCGTGGGATGCTCCCTATCCAAGCCAAGTGTATCGCTGGCACAATAGTCAATTGCAGCTGATTGGGCCAACCCATCCTGGGCCGATTAATGGATTGGTTGGCTTTGATAATACGTTGTATATGCAAAGTGGCAATCAGCTTTGGGTTTTGAACCAAGATCAATGGGTTCTAGCTCAATTGCCCTTTGAGATTACCAAGCTTAGTGCCTTGGCATCCGAGGGCGAAACGCTCTATCTTGGTGGCCATATGACGCTTGATGGTCAGCCTCAGCAGTTGGTTGCGTGGGATGGGAGCACTGCTCAAGCGCTAGGCAGTTTTATTGGCAAGCAGAATGTTCAGGCTATCGCTGGCGATCTTGGCCAACCAATGATTACGACCAAGCATGTGACTGCCACTAATTCGGGCACGATTCAACGCTGGAGTGGCAATCAATGGAATCTGCTGGCGACTGGCGATAAAACTGTTAGTGAAGCCCAAGTGCACACCTTGGGCCAACAAGCCTATGTTTTATTGGAGTATCCCCGTGCTTTGAGTAGCGCTGCGCCAGCGAGCAATATTTGGCATTGGGAAAATAATGCTTGGCAAAGTGGCGTGCTGAGCACAACTGGGCACATTAATTGGCATCGTTCTGGCCAGCAGCTGTTTACCTATCTTGCCCCATTGCAAGCGAATCTGCCAATTACGGGGTTGGTTGAGTTTGATGGTCAAACGCTTAGCCAACGCATCGCTGGCGAATGGTTTTCAACCCATCAAGAACAAATTTTTGTCCATCAAAGCCAATTCTATAAATTTGAACTGCGTGGCTTAGAGTGGGTCTATTTTCTTGATCTTGCGCGCTGGAATGGGACATACTGGCAAGATGTGAAAAGCCCTAGCTTGCCCAAACTCGACCATAATTTTGTCACGTGGAATAATGAGCTGTATATGGCCAATGCTGCTGGTTACTTGTATCGCTTTGATCAAGCATTGAATCTGATCCAAATAGCGCGCTTTGATGGGCCAATTACCACCATGCAAGGCCTCGAAGGCGGCGGCTTGTACATCGGCGGCGATTTTATGCAGGTCGATGGCATGACAACTGGGCCAATTGCTCGCTTTGATGGCAGCAATTTTAGCGCTTTGGTAAGCTATCCAAATGGGGCGGTTCGCACGCTTGCGGTCGATTATAACCGCTTGTATGCAGTTGGCGATTTTAGCAAAGTCGGCGAAATTGATTCGTTGGGGGTTGCCGTGTTCAATTTTGCCAGCCCAGAATTAACCCCAACGCCAACCAATACTTCAACGCCAACCAACACCGCGACCGTAACCAATACGCCAATCCCGACCAACACCGCGACTGTGACTAGCACGCCGACTACGACCGCGACCAGCACAACAACGGCGACCATGACCAACACGCCAACGCCAACCAACACGCCAACGCCAACCAGCTCGCCAAGCGCGACAATTTCGCCAACGCCAATTGCCCCGCTGTATCAGCTGTATGTGCCGCTGACGATGGCTCGAACCGACCAATAAACATGGCTGAAGAATCGGGGTGGTACGATTGTTGCTTTACAAAATTGCATAGAAGATGATCTTGTGATTCCTATGGAGGACGATGATGACCACCCTTAAAACACTCGATGACCTGTTACATGAACATCTTAGCGATCTCTACGATGCAGAAACCCAAATTCTTGATGCCTTACCACTGATGGCCAAGCAAGCGACCGCGCCTGTATTGCGGGCTGCCTTTGAAAAGCATCTGGAAGAAACCAAAGTCCAACGGGCTACGCTTGATGATATTTTTGCCGATCTCGGCAAGAAACCAGCCGACCACCGGTGCAAAGCGATGGAAGGGATTTTGCGCGAAGGCCAAGATTTCATGAAAGAAAAGGCTGACCCTGAAGTGATGGATGCTGGCTTGATTGCCGCAGCCCAACGGGTTGAACACTATGAAATGGCTGGCTATGGCTGTGTGCGCACCTGGGCCAAACAGCTGGGCATGAATAGCATCGCTGAGCGCTTGCAAAAAATTCTTGATCAAGAAGGCGAAACTGATCATAATCTCACCAAAATTGCCGAAAAAACGATTAATCGGCGAGCGGTTGGTGAATAAGCGCTAATTTGAATCGCGTTTTTGCCCAAACCCTCTGTTTCATGCGTTGAAGCAGAGGGTTTGCGCTTTGTGATGATTTTGTGCCCTCACCCCCAGCCCCTCTCCCACTGAACGCGGGCGAGGGGAGCACTTGTCTCGTGGTTCCCCCTGGCCTCGCGGGCGGGAGAGGGGGCTAGGGGTGAGGGGATCAGGTCGTCGTTAACGCAATGTACCAATCCATCTATGTTCTATGTTCTTTGTTCTATGCTCTTAGCCACGGGTTTGCATTCAGCAATAGCTATGTGGTAGCATAGCAAGCATAGTCGAGGCCGACCATGCACACAAAGGCACGGGCGGCTTTCTTATCGCAATTCAGCGTAAAGCAGTCTGCATGAATGAACAAGCCTTACGGATTTTATATTTCGCCTCTGAGGTCGAGCCATTTGCCCGCACTGGTGGTTTAGCCGAGGTTGCTGCCTCGTTGCCGCGCGCCTTGCAGGCCTTAGGTCACGAAGTGATTGTGGCAATGCCACGCTATGGCCATATCGATCCCACCCGCTGGCAGCTTGAACCAAGCCACGTCAATCTGAACGTACCTTTAGCCGATGCTGCCGAACCAGCAACCTGGTATAGCACCAGATTGCCTGATAGCAACGTACAAGTTTGGATGGTCGAAAACCAGCGTTTATTTGGCCAGCCTGAGGTGTACCTTGGTGATGGTGATGCTGAGCGCTTTGTATTTTGGGCCAAAGCCACGCTCGAAATTGCCCGCGCCCAAGACTGGCAACCAGATGTTGTGCATCTCAACGATTGGCATGCGGCGATTGTGGCCAACTGGCTGCGCACCTCGTATCGTGATGATCAATTTTTTGCCAATACCGCCTCGCTCTATACCATTCATACGCTTGCGTATCGCGGTGTTTTTGGCCAACGGGTTTTAGAAATGGCGGGCATTGCTGAATATGGCTATATTGCCCATTCCGATATGCCAAGTTTGCATCGGGTGGTCGATTTAATGAGTCGTGGCATCTATTATGCCGATATGATCAATACGGTCAGCCCGACCCATGCCCGTGAGATATTAACTCCGGCATTTGGCGAAGGCCTCGACCCATTATTGCGCGATCGGCGTGATCGCTTGTTTGGGGTCTTGAATGGCATTGACAATCAGCGCTATAATCCTGCTACTGATTCGTACCTTGCCCAAGCATTTAGCCACGATGATCTAACGGGCAAACAAGCATGTAAAACAGCGTTGCAACAGCAATTAGACTTGGAGCTTGATCCTAACAAGCCCTTGTTTTGTTTCATTGGGCGCTTAAACGACCAAAAAGGCTTGGGCCTGTTAGCCGAAACGATCGAAGCATTATTAAGCCATCATCAATTCCAATGGGTGGTTATGGGGACTGGCGAAGCGCGCTATCATGAATGGCTCAGCGGCTTGCAGCAACGCTATCCACAGCAAGTTGCGCTGGCGCTGACCTTCAATGAAGCTTTGGCGCATCAATGTTATGCTGGAAGTGATGTCTTATTAATGCCATCGTTGGTTGAGCCAGGCGGCACGAATCAACTGATTGCTCAGCGCTACGGCTGTTTACCGTTAGTTTGCGCGGTTGGTGGGCTAGCCGATACCGTTGAGAATATCAACACCTATGCCGGAACCGGCAACGGGTTTGGGTTTACCCAGCCAGAGAGTCAATCGCTGTATGGCACCATGATGCGTGCCCTAGAGCTGTATCGACACCAAGAACTCTGGCAGGCCGCAGTTAAGCGGGCGATGCACTGTGATTGGTCGTGGGCACGTTCGGCGCAACGCTACGATGAACTATATCGCCGAGCCCTCGTCAGTCGTGCAGCGCGTCGGCCACGCGCTAGCTATGGAGACGCGAATGAGCGTTCGTGAGTCGCTGTGGACTATGGATTCGTTTGAAGAAGCCTTCTTTAGTAATAACCACGGAGGAGCCGTGATCACTCATCTGCCGCGTTTGGTGGCGGGCTTGCCGCCCTCGGTTGCTGCCCTGTGGCGACAACTGTTCCGCGTTGATGTGAGCCATGGCACAATTCATCCACCAGACCGAATGCATGGCTGGATTGAACGCGCTTTTGGCAGTGTCGAAGCTGTCTTGCATCAAGAAATTATTCGGGTGACCAACCTCTGGACGCTCGATGGAGCAATTTTTAATCGGATTCGTGGGCTACGCCCGCAACAAGGTCGCTATCAATCGGATATTGATCAGATTATCGCTGCTAGTGCTGGCCCGCAAGATGAAGCGGGTTTTTGTACGCCTGAAAGTGGCACCCCAGAAGATCGTTTTGGCCGGGTGCGCGGGCGCTATTGCCTTAGCGCTTCCAACGTCGCCAAATTCGATGGCTGGCATGGCGTGCTGATCTTCGATCAACATAATCCATTGAATTTTAATCTCGAACGGGTTGAGGATTATATTCAGACTGCTGGGCGTTGGTTCGATGCGGTGCATAGCGCCGATCCGCAAGCGATCTATCCATTCTTTATTTGGAATAGTCTCTGGCGTTCGGGCGCATCGGTTATTCACGGCCATGCCCAAATGTCGGTTTCGCATGGCATGGCCTATCCCAAGGTCGAAATGTTGCGGCGCACTGCTGAGCAATATCAGCTGCAAAACAACAGCAATTATTTCCAAGATGTTTGGCGCGTGCATCGAGCCTTAGGCTTGAGCCTCAATATTCATAGCGACAACACCTATGGCTATGTTTCGCTCACGCCAGTTAAGGAAAAAGAGGTTGTGCTGTTTGGCAACGATCCGCAGGAATTAGCCCAATCGCTTTATCATGTGCTCGATTGTTTTGTGACTGAGTTGGGCGTGCAAAGCTTCAATGTGAGCATGACCCTGCCGCCACTGACCGACACCCCTGAATCGTGGGCCAATCTGCCAACCATCGTGCGAATTGTTGATCGCGGCGATCCCAACAGCCGTGGCTCGGATATTGGGGCGATGGAGCTCTACGCCGCAACCGTTGTTGCCAGCGATCCATTTAATATTGCCAATGCCTTAGCTGGCCGATTTCCCAGTTTATAAGGTTAAATAGCAAAGCGCCCTGCCCATGTTTTCGATGGTGCAGGGCGCTTTTATTTAAGCTGAATTTGATTATTCAGCAAACCAATCGCGTAATTCTTGCGGATGAGCGGCAGCACCCACAGCGACCATTAATTTGATGCGGGCTTTAACTGGCGAAAGTTGCTGGGCAAACATAACGCCCAATCGTTTGAGATCGTGATATTCGCCAACATAGCCATATTCGTCGTAGCAAATACCCTTTAAGCAGCGGGTTGTCACTACCACCGGAATCCGTTTGTTGAGCGCTTCTTGAATAGTTGGTAGCCACCATGGCGGCACGCGCCCGCCACCAAACGCCGCAATCACAATTCCTTGTGAGTTGGTGTCGATGGCAGCGCGCAATTGACGATCGTCGGCTCCTTGAGTGGCATAAATCAAATCGACGCGTTCGGCCAAGCGCGAACAGGGAATATAGTGGCGACCGCTGGGCTGATGATTGATGCGCACGGTTGCGCCAGTTAAGCTGCCAATCGGGCCAAAGCCAGGTGCATCAAAGGCATCAACTGTTTGCGAATCGATTTTTTGCACGGTTGCTGCCGAGAATAAGCGATCGTTGAAGGCGACCATCACGCCTAGCCCACGGGTTTGCGGGGCGGCAGCAGCGCGAATTGCGCCAGTCAGATTAGTAACGCCATCATAGCCAACATCGGTGGCAATTCGCATCGAGCCAGTAAAAATCACTGGTTTATTCGAATCGATCAATAAATCGCATAAGAAGGCGCTTTCTTCCAAGGTATCGGTGCCATGGGTCACGACCACGCCATCGGCCTCGCCCAGCAATTGGCTATTGATTCGTTGCGCTAAATCAAGCGCCATGGTTGGGGTAATATGGCTGCTTGGCAAGTTGGTAAAATCTTGAAAGCTGACGTTAAATTCGCCGCGAGGCAGCATGGCCGAAAAATCATCGCCTTTGAGCATTGGAACTGCGCCGCTCCATTGCGGTGTGCGTTTGGTGGAAATTGTGCCGCCCGTTGTAATAACCACAACGTTGTGCATAGAGTCTCCCTGCCCGAAGGCTGTGAATCGTAAACTCGGCTTCAAGGTTTGAGTTTAGTCAAGCTTGTTGCTCACGTCAAGCATCGTCGCTGGTTGATCCACGAAGCGCACAAAGGGGAGAAGGCTATGGGCTATATATACTGGTTCATTGGATTGGAAATACGTGGCATTCCCTCACCCCAGCCCCTCTCCCACTGAACGCGGGCGAGGGGAGTACCCGTTGTTACCGACGCATTGCGTAAGAACCATGGCATTAAAGCCCCTCGCCCGCGCCACGGGCGAGGGGTTGGGGTGAGGGGATCAGGCGGAGGTTAACGCAATGTACCAGTATATTATCAAAGAAAGATTGCTATGCAAATATTAACTATTTTTGATCCTGATCAATATGTGATCAATATAATTGCTGGGATTGGGCAATTTCAGTCTATTAGGATTAATAATTTATCAAGAGATATGATTATGACTTATCAACCTGAACCGAATCAAGCGAATCAGCTAGGAATTATCTATGCCTGTGTTCCAGCGGTAATTGCAGAAATGCAATACTTGAGTACATGTCATGCTAAATTCTTTTATATTATTGATCGTGATGATCCATTGCGTAAGCAAAGCCCATTGGGTGGTGAAAGGTTTCTGCCTTGGAGTATTGGCTATTTTGTTTATCCATTTGATCATGATGATCACTATGCTATAGAGCATAGACTTGTAACGTATTTTTTTGGTCGCGGATAGAAAGTAGGTTGTTATGAGTGAACAAAATCCTGAAATGATCAACGCCTTGATTATTAAGTTGCACGCTGATGGTGAAAAACCATCAACAATCTTGCATAGGCTAAAAAGTCTTGGTCTTGGCAGAGAAATGGCCGATTATGTTTATTTTGCGCTGGATCTCGATCCAGATGTCGTAACGTATATTTATGCTTGGTATCGTCAAGGAATTTTCGACGAAAGACTAGATTTTCTAGTTCAGCGCTTGAGCAACTGGTAAAACTACATTCTCGCCATTGATCCACGAAGCGCACGAAGGGAAGAAACCGCGAAGCACGCGAAACCGCGAAGAGCATGAAGATTGCACCCCCTCGCCCGCGTCCAGTGGGAGAGGGGGTGTTTACAAGGGTAGGTTGTTAAGATCCCCTCACCCCAACCCCTCTCCCGTGGCGCGGGCGAGGGGCTTTAACGCCGTGGTTCTTGCATGAATTGGTGATTAAAACGGGTGCTCCCCCTCGCCCGCGTTTTCGTGGGAGAGGGGCTGGGGGGTGAGGGAATATTTAACCACCACGCTTTTTTAAACCTACCCTTGAAAGGAGGGGGCTGGGGGGTGAGGGAATCTACTTTATTCAGGCTTTTGCGCTTGATTCCAGCCTACCCAATCCCCATCAACAATTCGGTGATCGTTGGTTAGATGTTGGCTAACTCGTTCGCTGGCATAATACATCCAGGCTAAAATGCGTTGCTCGCCAACCTCAACATAGCGTGCCACCCGCAAATACCAACTATTGCCAGTGGGGCTAAATTGCTCTAACTCATCGATCTCGCGCATCACTGCTACGTACAGCGCTGGCTCAATTTCGACCAACGTGCCAACCACAGTGCCTTCGCCTGGAATCATATATGGGTAGCGGTTAGCATACAGTTGGTGTTGCTGCACAATCGCTGGGGTTTCGCTGCGGGTTTTGCCTTCAAGGTAAATCTTCCAGTTGTATTCGCCAGTGCGTAACGTTCCATAGACAAACAGTGGCAAGGGCGTATCGTAGCTTGGTTGCTCGCTCATTGCTCAATCCTCTATCCATCAATCCGCGCATAGGCGCGCACCGGAAATGTGCCAAATTGCTTGATTTTTACGGGCACTGCCGAAAAACGAAAGCCAGCATTTGGCAGTTGCTCAAGCTGGCAAAGATGCTCAACAATCGGAATATTGTTGCCCAACAAAATCGTATGCACTGGCCGTCTGCCATCGGCGGTATCATCAATATTGTATGAATCGATGCCAACAAGCGTGACTTGCGCCTCCACCAAAAACTCAGCTGCCGCCGCTGTTAAGTATGGATGGCCCTCGAAATATTGGTCGGTGCGCCAATGTTGCGCCCAATTGGTGTTGACCAACACCGCCTTGCCTTTGAGCTCAAGCCCAGCAAATGCCGAAGCCTCGATTGCCCGCCCATGAGCCAGCTCATGGCGAATCAGCACACCCTCAAGTTCGGCAATTTGGGTTAATGTTAATTCGGCTAAATCCTTGCCATCAGCAAAGCGATGAAACGGGCTATCAATGTAGGTTCCGGTATTGGCAACCAACTCAATTTTGCCAATATGAAACTCGGTGCCTTCGGCGTAGATGTTACGCGAGGCCTCGCGGCTCAGAAAATCGCAAATAATTGGGGCTGGCAGGCCCTTGTAGGTTATCATGCCAGCTTCAACAGTGTGGCTCAGATCGATAAATTGTGACATAGGTCGATCCTTGTAGTAAGTAGGGTTGGCTGAGTATAGCATAGGTGAACGATGGCGCTTCAGACGAGTTTAAATTGCTGGAAACATCATGCCCGTTGGGCGCTACAAACCCTCGCAAGCTTGCCACAGGGTGAGCAAACAAGCTTGTTGGCAGGCTTGCAAAAAATCGGCAATTCCCAAATGGATCTCTATCTTGGTGAGTTAACTCCAGCGCTCATCAACAGCCAAGTGCTGGCCCAACTCAACCAACAAAGCATTGAAACTGAAGTCGAATATGCAGCATGGCTGGCAAGCAATGACCACTATCAACTATTAACTTTGAGCGATAGTTCAAATTGGGTGTTACGCTGGGGCGATGCTGCTGAGCAGCGTGTGCATTTGCACCCAGCCCGCTACAGCCCGCTGAGTGTGCGCGTGCGTGCGCCAGTCTTGCGCTCGGCCTATGCGCTGTTGCTCTGGCACCATTGGTATGGTGGAAATTTACATAATCTTGAATTGGTGAATAAGGTACGCGCAACCTGGCTACAACTTAGCCCAATTGCCAAACTCCCGCCAAGCGATGGCTTAGGAGGATTATTAGCCATCTTGCAACCGCTAACCGTGCTATAGCTTCAGCAACCAGCCCAAAGCTGGATTTATAAAATTTTATTAAGAAAATGCTTGACATTGAGGCTGGGCCTATGCTAAGGTGCTAATAAGTAATTTCAATGAAATTACGAAGCAGCAAGCCGACTCCAAAGTTGTAGGAGGATCAGTGTATGGCACGTTGGCGTTTTGCAATGATAAGTATTGTTTGTTTGCTCTTTTTGGTATTCAATCTTCAGGCGCGGCAGGTTCCGGCGGCGCGGGCAGCGAGCTTGCCCAACGGCTTTAAGAGTATTGGCTATATGCCCTCGTGGGCAGGCGATGTGAATAGCATCCAATACAGCAAAATCACCCATATCAATTATGCATTTTTGTTGGCCAACGCCGATGGTAGCTTGCGCAGTTTGGATAACCCAGGCAAATTGCAATCAATGGTGACCTTGGCCCACAACAACAATGTTAAGGTCTTTATTTCGGTTGGCGGCTGGAGCGGCAGTTCGGTTGATGCTACGTTTGAGGCTTTGGGTGCTAGTCCAACCGCACGTACAAACTTCATCAATAACATGGTCAATTTCGTCAATCAATATAATCTTGATGGGGTTGATATTGATTGGGAATATCCCAAGGCCTCGTCTGCTGGCAATTATTCGGCCTTGATGAGTGGCTTATCGACCGCAATGCATAGCCGAGGCAAATTGCTGACCGCCGCCGTGGTTTCCGATGGTTCTGCTGCCGATGGCGTGGCCGCCGATGTGTTTGGCTATGTCGATTGGCTGAACATTATGGCCTACGATGGCGGCGAGCCGCATGCCAACTACGATTGGTCGATCAATAGCTTGAATTTTTGGCTCAATCGCGGCTTGCCTGCCTCGAAAGCTGTGCTTGGCGTGCCATTCTATGCGCGGCCTGGCGAAAGCTTCACCTATGCCCAAGCGGTTGCCGCCAACCGCGATAACGCCAACCGCGATTGCGCGACGGTCAATGGCGTGTATGGTTGCTACAACGGCCAGCCCACGATTCGGCGCAAAACCCAATATTTGCTTACGCACGCTGCTGGAATTATGTATTGGGAAATGTCGCAAGATACCAAAGACAGTACATCGCTGGTAAGCACCATCTACGACACGGTGATGGGCAATAGTGGCCCGACCGCCACGCCAACTCCAAATCCAAATGGCACGAATATCGCTCGTGGCCGCAACGCTACGGCCTCATCGACCGAAGCCAGCAGCTATGGCGCAAGTTTGGCGGTCGATGGCAATAGTTCAACCCGCTGGTCGAGCGCATGGAGCAATCCCCAATGGTTGCAGGTTGATTTTGGCAGCAGCTATACCTTGAGTCGGGTGATTCTCAATTGGGAAGCAGCCTATGCCCGCAGCTATCAGGTGCAGGTTTCCAACGATGCCAACAATTGGCAAACGATCTATAGCACCAGCAGTGGCGATGGCGGCAACGACAACTTGAGCCTCAATGGAACTGGACGCTATCTGCGGGTGTATACCACTTCCAAAGCCACCGAATGGGGCGTTTCGTTGTTCGAGTTGGAAGCCTATGGCTCACCAGCCAATGGCCCAACCGCCACGCCACGGCCAAATCCAACCGCAACTAGCGTGCCGAATCCAACCGCGACCCCACGGCCAAATCCAACCGCCACGCCAACCACTGGCACGCCTGCTTGGCAACCCAACACAGCCTATGCAGCTGGCGCAAAAGTCAGTTATGCAGGCAAAAACTATACCTGTTTGCAAGCCCATACCTCGCTGGTCGGCTGGGAGCCAGCCAATGTGCCAGCGCTCTGGCAAGTTCAATAAATAAGCTAATTACAGCAAGACGGGGCAAAAATTGCCCCGTTTTTTGTTGCGGATCGAGATCTGCTATACTTTTGCGAGCAGGATTCTTTTTTAGCTAGGTCGTTGATGGTGTATCGATTGGAAATATTTGGGCGTTCGAGCGATGCCAGTTGTGGCTATGGCTGAGGCCCGCGCATGCCTTCGTTGAAGGTAGCAACCAATGTTGCGCTCTCATTGGAGCGTTTGGTTGGCGCGCAAGTAAGCGTCAACTATTATGATCTTGATGATGCGGCGGTACAAGCACAGCACGCCAACCAACTTGAGTATTTTGCTGAAGAAGGCTGGCCCTACCCAATTGCCTTGTTCGAGGATGAGGTGTTGTTTGTTGGGGGCTTGCAGCCACTTAAACTGCTGGCTGCGGTTGTCGAACAACTCCGTCGGCGAGGAGTCAACCTTAGTCAATAATTGTGATCTAATACCGACTTGTTGCGCCGAATATTCACATTTGTGTGTTAGGTATGTGCTATACTCCTTGCAACCTGGTTAGTTGGAAGGATGTTGCCATGCCGCGAATTTTTGACAATATTGACTTGGCTTTGGTTTCAGCCTTACGTGACACATTGGCACTTGCTCAACGGGCCGATTTTTGTGTTGGCTATTTCAATCTACGAGGCTGGCGACAAATTGATGCTGTACTTGATAGTTGGGCCGGTGGTGAACATAATTGTTGCCGCGTCTTAGTCGGCATGCAACCAGCTCCCGCAGATGTGCTGCGAACTGGATTAAGCCTAACCCCCGAACCTCCCGTCGATCAATCCAAGGTATTACAATTAAAACAACGGGTTGCCAGCGATTTTCGCCAACAATTAATGCTTGGGTCGCCAACAAACGCCGATGAGCAAGGTTTGCGGCGATTAAGCCACCAATTGAAAACGGGCAAAGTCGTGATCAAGGTTTTTTTGCGTTATCCGCTGCATGCCAAAGTGTATTTGCTGCATCGCAATGACCCAATTAACCCCATTGTGGGCTACCTTGGCAGTAGCAATTTGACCTTGGCTGGCTTAGTCAAACAGGGTGAATTGAATATTGATGTTCTCGATGCTGATGCCTGTATTAAGCTTGATCATTGGTTTGCTGAGCGTTGGGACGATCGTTGGTGCTTGGATATTTCGGCGGAACTGGCTGCAATTATCGATGAGAGTTGGGCCCGCGAGCAACCACTTAAGCCCTATCACTTGTATCTCAAGATGGTTTACCACCTTTCCCAAGAGGCACGGGCTGGCCTAGCCGAGTTTTCGCTTCCTCCAGAGTTACAGCAGCAATTGTTTGATTTCCAAGTAGCTGCTGTCAAGATTGCTGCTCGGCACTTGAAACAGCGTGGCGGCGTGATTATCGGCGATGTGGTGGGCTTAGGCAAAACCATGATGGCTACGGCGCTGGCGCGCATGTTTGAAGATTCATATGGGTTTAGCACGCTGATTGTTTGCCCCAAACATTTGGAGACAATGTGGCAGCACTATGTCGATACCTATGGGCTTCGGGCCAAGATTTTGCCGCTCAGCCGCGTTTCAGAACAGACAATGCAGCAAATTCCTGCGCGCTTCCGCTTGGTGCTGATTGATGAAAGCCATAATTTACGCAATCGCGAGGGTAAACGCTATAAAGCCTTGCAAACCTATATTGCCCAAAGTGATAGCAAATGTATTTTGCTTTCGGCCACACCCTACAATAAAAGTTACCTCGATTTATCCGCCCAGCTGCGTTTGTTTATTGGCGAAGATACCAATTTGGGCTTGCGGCCTGAGCGGATAATTCGCGAGCTGGGTGAGCTGGCGTTTCGCCGCGAATTTGCTGGTTCGTTTAGTTCGTTGGCCGCCTTTGAAAAAAGTAGCTATCCCGATGATTGGCGCGAGTTAATGCGGCGCTATTTAGTGCGCCGTACCCGCTCATTTATTAAGGCGAATTATGCAGCGACCGATGCTTCAGGCCGTCGCTGTTTGCGCTTTGCCGATGGCCGAATTTCCTACTTTCCCGAGCGCATTCCACGCACGCTGCGTTTTGCTGTCCATGATGATGACCCCAACGATTCATATGCCAAGATGATGGCTAGTTCGGTGGTTGATACAATTACCAACCTAACCTTGCCGCGCTATCGGCTCGGTTCGTATCTCAAGCAGCAAGGTGTTACGCTTGTTGCCGATGAACTTGACTTGATCGAACGGCTCAAACGGGCACGTTTACGCTTGGTCGGTTTTTGTCGAACTAATTTGTTTAAGCGTTTGGAAAGCGGTGGCCCTGCTTTTTTACAATCGCTTGAACGGCATATTTTGCGCAATTTTATTGTCTTGCATGCGCTCGAACAGCGTGAACCGCTACCCTTGGGAACTCAAGCCATGGATATTCTTGGCTCTCCTAGTGATGCAGATGTTGATCTTTCGACGTTGCCAAGCTACGATGACGAGTTCCAAACGCCTGCGGAAACTGCTGAACCTCGCTTGTGGTCGGAGCAGCATTTTCGGGCTTTGGCCAAACAACGCTACGCTGAGTATCGCACCCGCTATCATTCACGCTTCAAATGGATTCGTTCACAGTTGTTTAATCGCCAGTTGCAGGCCGATTTGCAGGACGATTCGCAGGCTTTGATTGCAGTGTTGCAGGCGTGTGGCGCATGGAATAGCGCTCATGATGCGAAGTTGGCAGCGCTGATTGATTTGGTTCAGCAGCAACATCCCGATCAAAAGCTCTTAATTTTTACCCAATTTGCCGATACAGTGGCCTATTTGCTTGACCAACTCCAAGCCCATGGCGTGCGCGCAGTGGCCGGGGTTGTTGGTGGTTCGCCAGCGACAACCAGCATTGTCAACCGATTTAGCCCCCGCAGCAATGGCATGGCCGGACGGATTGAGCCTGCTGATGAGATACGCGTTTTGGTGGCAACCGATGTTTTGAGCGAAGGCCAAAATTTGCAAGATGCGCATATTATTGTCAATTACGATTTACCCTGGGCAATTATTCGCTTGATTCAGCGGGCTGGCCGGGTTGATCGGATTGGGCAACAAGCTGATACGATTGCCTGCTACTCGTTTCTGCCTGCCGATGGCGTTGAACGAATTATTGGGTTGCGTTCACGGGTTCGGCAGCGTTTGCGCCAAAATGCTGAAGTGGTTGGTACCGATGAAGCATTTTTTGAAGATGATGATAATGATAGTCTCTTGCACGATTTGTATAGCGAAAATGCTGCTGTGCTGGAAGATGAGGCTGATACTGACGTTGATTTGGTATCGTATGCCTACCAGATTTGGAAAAACGCCACCGATGCCGACCCGAAATTGAGCCAGATTATTCCCAATTTGCCCGATGTGATCTATTCAACCCGCCAGCATCAAGCATTGAATGGCTCACCCAACGGGGTTTTGATCTATATGCGCTCGGCTGAGGGCAATGATTCGCTGGCTTGGATTAATCAACAAGCAACCAGCGTCACTCAATCGCAGTTGGCAATCTTGCAGGCTGCTGCCTGCCACCCCGATACTCCGGCGCTTGAGCGTCACCCTCAGCATCACGAGTTGGTGCAAGCAGGGATTGAGTATCTGGTGCGCGAGGAGCAACACGCAAGCGGTGGCTTGGGCCGTTCAAGTAGTGCCCGCTTTCGCACCTATGAGCAACTGAAGCATTATTACGATTCAGTGCGCGGTACGTTGTTTGAAGCGCCGGAATTGGCACGGGCAATTGATGAGATTTATCGCTTTCCATTGCGCCAAACTGCAACCGATACCCTCAATCGCCAATTACGCGCTGGCATTCGCGATCAGGCCTTAGCCGAATTGGTGCTGGCACTGCGCGATGAAAATCGCCTGTGTATTATCGATGAAAATGATGAGACCGACGAGCCACGCTTGATTTGTTCGCTTGGTTTGTTTTAGTGAGGAACACCGATGACTTCGACTCCAACGCTTCCGCGCCTCCGTCAATTGCTTGATGCGTTCGATTTTCAACGCTTGTTTGTCGAAGAATTAAGTTGGGATAACCTACAGCAATATCCGCTTGCATATAGCATTCAGGGGACGGAGCTCAACCTCACGCCAATTGCCCAAAAACGGGGTGTGCAAGTATGGCGCTGTGCTCCTGCTGCCGATGGGCGGATTCCCAATGCAGCAACCAGAATTCGCTTGAGCAGTGAACTTACCAAGGATGTTGCTGAGCATTTGTTGGTGTTTGTCGATGCTGCCCAGCGCGACCAAGTTTGGCTGTGGGTTCGCCGCGAACATGGTGTTTCACGCCCCCGTCATTTTACCAACCGCGAGGATATTGCTTCACGCTTGCGCGGTTTGTTTATTGCGCTCGAAGAAGAAGCTGGCTTAGGTGTCGTCGGCGTGACTAGCAAGGTCAAAAAGGCCTTTGATGTTGAAACGGTAACTAAAAAATTCTACGATGTGTTTAAAAAGAAGCACGATGAGTTTGTGAATAGCATCGCTGGGATTAACGAGCAATCAGATCGTGAATGGTATGGCTCGTTGATGCTGAATCGGTTGATGTTTTTGTATTTTATTCAGCGCAAGGGTTTTTTGGCGGGCGATGAGCATTATTTGAATAATCGCTTAAAACAGCTTCAAACCAACTATCCAGCAGATGCCAACTCGTTTTATGCTTTTTATCGCCAGTTTTTGTTGCGTTTGTTTCACGAAGGCTTAAACCAACGCCAACGTTCGCCTGAATTAACTGCCTTGATTGGCGATGTGCCCTATTTGAATGGCGGTTTGTTTGATTTGCATGAGCTGGAGCAAAACAATCCAGCAATTGCTATTCCTGACCACGCATTTAGTACGCTCTTCGATTTCTTCGATCAGTATCAGTGGCAGCTCGATGACCGCGAGGGCAAAGTTGCCAACGAGATTAACCCCGATGTGCTGGGCTATATCTTCGAGAAATATATTAACCAAAAGCAGATGGGTGCGTACTATACCAAAGAGGATATTACCGAGTATATTAGCAAAAATACAATTATTCCGTTTATGTTTGACCATGCGGCGCGAACGTATCCTGCTGGCTTTGCGCCAAATAGCCCAATCTGGCAGTTGCTTAGTGCCAATCCTCAGCGCTATATCTACCCAGCAGTCTTGAAGGGCGTAGAGCTGCCATTGCCGCCGGAAATTGAGGCTGGCATTGCCAACATCGCCGCGCGCGATGGCTGGAATCGACCTGCTGCTGAAGCCTATGCGTTGCCAACCGAAACTTGGCGCGAACATGTGGCACGTCGCCAGCGCTGCCAAGCTATCCAAGCCCAATTGCAAGCTGGCGACGTTACGACAATTAATGAGCTGATCACGCTGAATTTGAATATCCGCCAATTTGCCGCCGATGTAATTGGCTATGTGGCCGACCCCGCTAGCTTGCAAGCACTTTTCGCAGCGATTCGTGCGGTGACTGTGCTCGACCCAACTTGTGGCTCTGGCGCATTTTTGTTTGCCGCCTTGAATATTTTAGAGCCATTGTATGCTGGCTGTCTCGAACGGATTCAAGGCTTGGTTGACGACCAAACGAGCCTTGTGCCAGCAGATTTGCACGAGGTGCTAGCAGAATCAAATAATCGTCAACACCATCCCAATCAGCGGTATTTTGTGCTCAAACAAATTATGCTGAAAAATTTGTATGGCGTGGATATTATGGACGAGGCGGTGGAAATTTGTAAGCTGCGGCTGTTTTTGAAGCTGGTGGCTCACGTTGATCGTGATCCTAAAAAGCCAAATCAAGGCTTAGAACCGCTGCCCGACATCGATTTTAATATTCGGGCTGGCAACACCTTGGTTGGCTTTGCCAGCGAGGCCGAGGTACTTGATTTATTGCAGCAGAAGTTCGATGTCTTCAATATGAGCGCCAAGATTCACGCTAGCGCCCAGCAAACCAGCACTGCCTATCGCAGCTTTCGCGAGCAGCAAAGCCGCTACGATGTTGATGGCTCGGCCTTGGCCAACGAGAAGGCTGCGCTGCGTAAGCATCTAGCCGACTTGAACCAGCAGCTTGATCAGTATTTGGCCCAAGAGTATGGCGTGCAACCAGCACATAGCGCTGCCTTTGAGCGTTGGCGCGCAACTCACAAGCCCTTTCACTGGTTTGTTGAGTTCTATGAGATTATCGAAGGCCACGGCGGCTTCGATGTGATTATTGGTAATCCACCTTACATTGAATATAGCAAGGTCAAAAAAGATTATACGATTCGCGGCTATCAAACTGAGAGTTGCGGAAATTTATATGCTTTTACAATGGAACGATCGATTAATTTGCTATCAAAGCATGGATTTAAAGGATTGATTATTCCGATTAGTGCTTTTGGTACTAATCGTATGAGATCCCTTCAAGAAGTAACCATTACTAAATCTGAAAATGTATGGCAATCAAGCTATGGCATTAGACCGTCAAAATTATTTGATGGTGCAGAACAAAGATTAACCATATTATTAATGAAGAAAAAATATAGTAAGAAAGATTGTGAAATATTCTCAACAAAATATTACAGATGGAATCATGAAGAAAGAGATTTTTTACTACAAAATCTTATATATCAAAATATAACTGAATTTAGTTCAGAATTAGGATATACCAAAATATCTACAGAAATAGAAAAAAGTATACTTAAGAAGATGCCTAAATCAAGATTAGGTGTTAATTTATCAGAAAATGGCGATAATAAGATATACTGGCATAGAATACCTGGTTATTTCATTAAATCTTTAGACTTTATTCCATATTTTTATAGTGATAGAGACGGAGAGAAAAAATCTGAAGATTATAAGGTAATAAATATTTTAAACGAAGACCATAAAGATTTTATTTTATTACTAATTAATTCAACATTATTCTATTGGTTTTGGTTTTCTATATCTGATGGATATCATTGTGGTAAACATGAGTTATTGGAATTTAGATTTGATAGTAATTTAATTGATATAAATAATAAGGAGTATATTAAATCTTTAAGTTATAAATTAATGGAAGATATTAAAATAAATTCATATCGTCGCGTGAGAAAACAAAAGTTTACAAATGTGATCTACGATGAATTCTATCTTTCAAAATCCAAGCCAATCATTGACGAGATAGATCGGCTATTGGCGCAGCACTATGGGTTTAGCGATGAAGAACTTGATTACATCATCAACTACGACATCAAATATCGCATGGGCAAAGATGCTGGCGATGAGGAGTAAGCAGCAAAGGAGCAGACGATGTTTCGCGATCATGCATATTATATGGAACAGATGCTCTACGACTTTCTTGGTCAAGAACCAGAGTTGTACTCAAAGCATGGCGATCGCATGCACGCGCTGGTTGGTAATGCAACAATGAGCTTTAATCACGAACGTGAGCAAGCGGAATATACCATGTTTGTTGCTGGGACAAAATGGATTATTGCTCGGCCCTATGACCTAGTTTGGCGTATTTATGAACCTGATGGCACATTCCATGAAATTGGTACCGGCAAATTGTGGCTGTTTATGGAACGCTTGATCAAGTTCTATAAACAGCAGCAACGCGCACAGCAACGCCAACGAAGCAAGCAACAAGCCACGCCAAGCGTGCCAAAAGCTGTGCAAACCGCAATGGATCTTGACCTTGAGTAAGAGGAAAAGACACCAATGACCCGTTATTTTACTCACTACTGGACGAATACAACATGGGAAGAGGCTCGCTCCCAAGCAGGAGCACCGATTGGCTATCTCTTTAGTAATTTTTTTCGAACCAAATCAATTCAAGCTGGCGATGAAATATATGTCGTAACCAACATTCGTGGCAACATCTATTTGCTAGGAAAGCATGTCGTCGGCCAAATCGGCGATCGTGAATCGATTCGCCGCTTGCTGGGCTGGGCTGCTGATGAAATGGTCGACGATACCGATCATTCAAGTGCTAGTCATGCTACAGCGATGGATTTTGATCGCATGATTCCGCTTGAGATTGCCAAAAAATTGCAATTTTGGAGTGGTCGAAGGAATAGTCGAATTCGCAGTAATCTCGCTTTTAAAACGCCAACGATAATCGATCAACAAACATTACCCCAAGTCCGAGAATTGACCGCAGAATCAGCTGCATTGCTCGATGACTATCTTCAGCCACTGATTGAGCTTGATTGAACGGGGAATAAGCATAATCTCTCGTTAGTGCAAGGATTTGTATGAAGGCCAAAGAAACCAGTCTTTTCAATTTTCTTGATGGCACCAAACAATTTGTCATCCCAATTTATCAACGGACATATAGCTGGACAATCGCCCAATGCGAACAATTGTGGAATGATATTGAACGTTTGGCCAATAATCCAGCGATTCCTGGCCACTTTATTGGTTCGGTGGTGTATGTTGAAGGCAGCATGTATAGCTCGACCGTCGTTCCCCAGCTCTTGGTGATTGACGGTCAACAGCGACTCTCGACCTTATCGTTATTGATTGCTGCTTTAGGCAAGGCAATTGAAGAGCGGGTGCATGAAACTGTCAGCATTACTCGGCGCAAATTGCGCAATTATTATCTGCGTAACGACGATGAAGATGGCGATTTGGCCTACAAACTGTTGCTAACCCAGAGCGACAAGCCCAGTCTCATGGCGGTAGTTGACGATAAGCCCTTGAGCGATGACAGTTCACAGCGAATTCGCGAAAATTACGCCTATTTTGTGGAGCAATTGCGCCAAGCGCCCAATCTTCAGCCAATTTTCTCGGGCTTGCAACGCTTGATCATTGTTGATATTTCGCTGGAGCGGGGCAAAGATAACCCGCAACTGATTTTTGAAAGCCTTAATTCAACAGGCCTCAAACTGACCCAAGCCGATTTGATTCGTAACTATATTTTGATGGGCCAGCAACCGGAAGTCCAAACCCAACTGTACCAGCAACATTGGTTTCCGATGGAGCAACGTTTTGGTCATGCTGAATATGCAGGGCGCTTTAATCGCTTTATGCGCGATTACCTGACGATTAAACTTGGCTACATTCCCAACATCGACGATGTATACGATGAATTTAAGCGCCTGATTAACAGCAATCAACTGAGTATTCAACAAGTTATTGCCGAAATCGACGAATACTCGCAATATTTTGTGCAACTGAGCTTCGAGCGGAGCGATGATCCAGCCTTAGTCGCGGCGATACATGATATTCACACCCTAAAAGTGGATGTGGCTTTTCCCTTTTTGATGGAATGTTTGCGTTTTTATGCCCGACACCACATAAATCGTAACGAACTGCTGACCTTGTTTCGCATGGTCGAGAGCTATGTTTTTCGGCGGGCGATCTGTGGTATTTCGACGAATTCGCTTAACAAAATTTTTGCCATGTTGATGCGCGATATGAGCAACGAAAGCCTGCTAGCGCGCTATGAATTAACTGCGCAATCGTCGTTAATTGAGCAACTAGCGGCAGTATTTGTCGATAAAGATGCTTCGCGGCGCTTTCCAACCGATGAAGAATTTCAGCGCGAGTTGCTGAGCAAAGATATTAATAATTTTCGTAATCGTAATTATTTGCTCTACCGACTCGAAGCTGGCGTTGGTGGAATTCCTCGCCAAGATGGGGCGACGCTGAACATTATTCCGCGCAACAGCCCGCTTTCTGCCGAATGGCAAGCAGAGTTGGGCGAGGATTGGGCGAATATTCAAATTCGCTACCTTGATCGGCTGAGTAATCTTACGTTGGTGAGTCAAGGCTTGATTGATGATGAAGCTAGTTTTGGCCAAAAACGCGATCATGCTGATGGTTTTGCTGCCAATCCAAGCCCACTTAACAACGATTTGCGCCATATGGATGGCTGGGATGAGCATTTGATTGAAGCGCGGGCAGAAAATTTAGCCAAACTTGCGTGTGAGGTTTGGCCATATCCCAATCAAGTTCAGGTTATTCAACGGAATCTTAAAGATCGCCGTTCAGCTAACGAAACCGCGCTTCAATCAGAATACCTGCTTGGCGAGGTTGGCGATCTCTATCGCGAGTTTCGGCGGCGCGTGCTGAATCTCGATACCGCTATTCGTGAAGAACCACTGCGTTTATACATTGCCTTTAAACTTGATACCAATATTGTTGATGTTGTGCCGCAGCGGCGTGGCTTGCGCCTATCGCTAAACATGCCCTTTGCCGAAATCAATGATCCGTTGGGGCTATGTAAAGATGTTTCGAATGTAGGGCGCTGGGGTAACGGCGATGTTGAGGTCTTGCTGCTCAAAATGAGCGAGCTTGACCAGATTATCGATCTGGTGCGACAAGCCTTGGATTATCACCGCGACGCGTAGTTTGCTATAAGGATAGATCGATGGCAATTAAACTGACTGACCTAAGCTTGCGCACGATTGATTCAATCACCAAGCGCACAAACCCTTATACCTTCACGATTGATCAAATTTCGCCCTATGCGATTTATAGCAGCTTGCGGAAGCTGGGCATGCCCAATGGTCAAGTGCCTAACCAAAGCAGCCAGTGGTGCTATGAGGTACGGCTACCACAAGCCCTATTAAGTATTTACGAATGGAAACTGTATGGCTGTTTAGTGGATATTTACCCTGATGATCAACAAGCGGCCAGTGCGGAGTCAATCTTTCGCGAACTGCAAAACTTATTTATGCACTTAGCAAATCAAGAGAAAAGTAGTCGCAGTCAAAAAGCCAAAGCGAGTGCTTATCTGCTTTTGCAAAACCCCTATCAGCTGTATTTAGAAAGTGCTGAAGCGTTGTTACGTGAGGCTGAACAGATTAACGATCAGCATGTTCAACACACCTTTTGTCGCTCGGCCTTTTTTCTTTTACTTTCCTCATTTGAAGGCTTGCTCAATTTAGTCTTTGAAATGTATAGTCGTCCTGAGGCACGCGCCAATGAAGCTGCTTACAAACGAACTATAAGCATGCCACTCGATCAAAAAATTCTGTTTGCGCCGATGCTATGCATGTGTTTCACTGGCCATAGCATCGATTTTCCTGGCGATACCCTACAACGCTATACAGCGATTCGGCAATTGCGGAATAACTTTATTCATGCCAACATGACCGATGAAATGCGCACAGTGATTATTCATGAAGATGGTTATAGCTTTTTGATCGAACCGCCCCAAACGAATAAACAATACAATTTGCCATTGGTAATTTCGGGCCTTCGGCTTGAGCATCTGCACTTTACCAAAACAGCAATTATTGATATGAAGAACGCGTTGCTTGAGGCAATGACCCCGCATTTACGCCATGATTTTGCTCAAGCGTTGAAAAAAGATGCAATTATTGTTGAGCGAACTGCAACGCACTATAAAATTCACAAACAGCTCTAATGTAACGTGGGAGTGCTAGGTCAAATTTGTTTTGGCCTAGCTGCTATTTGTACTGGTTCATTAGGTTGGCAACCATGTCCCCTCACCCCCCAACCTTACAAGGGTAGGTTTTGAGCGATTGGTCGGCGGTGGAGCGTTCCCTCACCCCCCAACCCCCTCTCCCACGAAAACGCGGGCGAGGGGGAGAGCTCGTTTTCACCACCAATCATGCTAAACCCACACAACCAAAAGCCCCTCGCCCGCGCCGTGGGAGAGGGGTTGGGGTGAGGGGATCAGGCGGTGGTTAACCTGATGTATCAGTACAGCTATTGCTTGCGCATCCAGCACGAATCGCGAATAACCAAGCTGGTTGGCACTGTGTGCAGCAATTGCGCCGATTCGCGATTTTGCAGCATATCGATTAAGAGCCGCACACCCAACGAACCCATCGCCCGAATCGATTGATCAATGGTTGTTAGGCGTGGCGTGGTTTGCATGGTTTCGGGAATATTATCAAAGCCAATCACTGAGAGATCTTGTGGCACGTTGAGGCCTAGTTCTTGGGCGGCTTCAAGCACGCCGATTGCAGTGCGGTCGTTGGCGGCAAAAATGGCGCTTGGCGGATTGGGCTGGTTCATGAGATGATAGGTTGCTGCTTTGCCGCATGCCGAAGTAAAATCACCGTCGCAAATTAAGGCGGCATCAAATTCGATGCCAGCTTTGTGCAGCCCAGCTTTGTAGCCTTCAAAGCGTTGCAGCGCGCTCCATGCCGTGGGATGGCCTTGAACAAAGCCAATGCGGCGATGACCAAGACTGGCCAAATAATCAACAGCTTGGATTGCCCCTTCGTGATTGGTTGCTACAACCGATGGCACTTCTGCGCCCGCACCATGGGGATCGATCACCACAATATTGGCATTTTGTTGGAAGGTTGGGGCCGAGGGCGAAACGATAATACAGCCGTCGGTCAAGCCACTGCTCAACAACGCCACGTGCTCACGCTCCCAAGAGGCCCGTTTGTTGCGGGTTGGGCTGCCACTGGTATAAATCAATAAATCGTAGCCAGAATTTTCGATTGCTGCGCCAACCCCTTTGATGACCTCGTGGTAATAGACCTCAATCAGCTCAGGCACCAACAATCCAAGCACATTGGTTGTGCGGCTGCGCATGCTTTTGGCGGCTAAACTAGCGGTGTAGTTCAGGTCGTCAATTACTTGGCGCACTTTTTTGTAGGTTTCTGGCGAAACATCAGCTTTGTTGTTGAGCACTCGCGATGCTGTGCTGACCGAAACGCCTGCCGCTTTGGCAACATCGTGAATGGTGATTGTTGATTGTTTTGAGCGCACAGCACTACCTCTTGCTAGTCATGAAACGGGCTGGAAACGATACCGGAAACGCGATCATCATAACAGGTTGACCATGAATGTCAATTAAGCGTTTGATCCCCGAAGGACACGAAGCACACGAAGGGCAGAAACCGTGAAGAACGCGAAGAGCGCGAAGGATGGGGAATCAGAAGCAACAGCAATAATCCACAACCCAAATATTTGGGGGTGCTGGGGGCTGAAAACCCCCGGCGTTTCCCTCCAGCGGAGGGACGGAAGGGAGGAGAAAATAGAAGTAGTTAAAAGCTTCTAGTATTCTCATTGCTAGCCATTTGTGCTAGACTCTAACTGTACTGATTCATTGCGTTAACAACGATTCCCCCCTCACCCCCTACCCCCCTCTCCCGCCCGCGAGCGAGGGGGAACCGCTGAATTCAGTGCTCCCCTCGCCCGCATTCAGTGGGAGAGGGGCTGGGGGTGAGGGGACACGGTATCCAATCCAATGAGCTAGTACATCTAACTCATATGTTTTGATTGAGGAGATTAACCATGACCTCGCTCAATGCCTTCAAAAACTCCACGTTAAGCCTGTTGCTCGCCAGAATGTTGAACGCAGCCAGTTTTGGCCTTGCGCTGATACTGGCCTATCCGAGCAGCCAAATCAACCAGCTCTATGGCGTGCTTGGTTTGCTGGCGGCGATTGGCATGCTTTGGCTGACCACGCGCTTAACCAAAAATCCAGCTGATTATCAAACTCGCTGGGTCTATTTGCACGCCGCACTTGTGCTTGGCCTGCTCGTGCTTGGCTTTAGCTTGGGCTTTTCGAGCCTGCAATTGTTTGGCGCGACGCTGATTTGGCTGGTTGTTGGCTTGCTTGATGGAGCTTTTCGGCTGCGTAAGCAGCGCTAAAGCTTCAACATCTTCTCTGCATCGTGCTAGAATGAAGCTAGATTAACCCTAGTTTGAGGATCGTTCTATGCCACGCTGGCGCGAAATTGTCCAAGTTGATGCCTTCGCTCGGGTTCCGTTCACTGGTAATGCAGCGGCGGTGTTGCTCGATACTGCTGGGCTTGATCCGGTAGTTATGCAACGCTTGGCCCGCGAGATGAATGTTTCCGAGACGGCGTTTGTGCTGCCAAGTAGCCAAGCCGATTTGCAATTGCGTTGGTTTACGCCAACCGTCGAGGTGCCGTTGTGCGGCCATGCCACGGTCGCTGCGTGCCATGCCCTGGCCGAACGCGGCCATTTGGTGATCCCTGGTCAGTATACGATTGAAACTGCCGCAGGCATTTTGGCGGTCGAGCTGCAAGCAAGCGAAACCTCTGCTTGTAAAGTGTGGCTCGACATTCCTGTGCCCGAATTCGAGCCGCTCGATGTGCAAATTGTGGCCTTGGCTGCCGCGCTGGGCTTGGATGAATCCGATATTCGTAGCGATATTCCGCCAACCCGTGGCGGTGAATATGGTTATATTGGTTGTCATAATCTGGCGAATCTTTTGGCGATTAAGCCCAATATGAATGATGTACGTTTCCTCTGTCAGAGCCATCAACTAAGCGCATTAACCCTGTACTGCTTGGAAGGGCTGGATGCTGAGAGCGCGGTGCATGTGCGCTTTTTCGGGCCACTCATTGGCATTGACGAAGACCCCGTAACTGGCTCGGCTCAAGGTCCACTTGGCGCATTGTTGGTTGGGGTTGGGCTTATTGCCCAAGCAGATGGCAGCAATGTGGTGCAGTATCGCGCTGAGCAAGGCGATGCCATGGGCCGGCCTGGGCGGGTCGAGGTTGCTGTGGAGTTCGATCAAGACGCGCAAGTGATGAGTTCGCGAATTGGCGGCGAGGCCTTGACGATTCTGCGCGGCCATGTTTTAGCGTAGGTAACCGATTGTGGAATATCAATTTCCCTGCGTCAGCGATTGTGTTTCGCGCGCGGAAGGGGTTTATATTGCGCCCCAAGCCTTGGTTTGTGGTGCGGTCGAATTAGCCAGCGACGTGAGTGTTTGGCCGATGACGGTTATTCGCGGCGATAAAGGCCTGATTCGCATCGGCGCACGCTGTAATATTCAAGATGGCTCAATTTTGCATGCCGACCCCGATGCCTGGCTAACAATTGGCGCAGGCGTGAGCATTGGCCATGGCGCAATTGTCCATGGCTGTACCGTTGGCGATGATGTGCTGATTGGCATGGGCGCGGTGATTTTGAACCATGCCCAGATTGGCGCTGGCTCGCTGATTGGTGCGCGTGCCTTGGTTACCGAAGGCATGATTGTGCCGCCTAATTCGCTCGTTTTGGGCATTCCTGGCAAAATTCGCCCGCTTGATGCCGCTCATCTTGAGCGCATTCGGCGCACTGCCGAAAACTATGTTGCGCTTAAAAACGCCTATCTTGAAGCTGCCACCAAGGTTTGATCCACGAAGTGCACGAAGGGAGAAGAATGGAAACCGCGAAGAGCGCGAAGAACGCGAAGTTTTGATCCACGAAGCGCACGAAGGATGGGAACCAGCAGTAACAGTAACAATCCACAGAACAAATATTAGGGGGTGCAGGGGGATGAAAACCCCCGGCGTTTCCCGCCTTGAGGCGGGACGGAAGGGTGGAGAAATACGGTTGAGAGAACAGTTGTTAGGGATCAGGGATCAGAATTGAGTAACCACGAAGGGGAATTGGCTATAGGCTTTTGGCTATGGGAAGCATGAACGAGTTTGGCAAAGACGTTGGGCATTATACCCGCAACCGATCCCCAGCCCCTGACCCCTAACCCCTCGCACAATTCCATTGCTGGGGCAACTCGTGGTCGCAAACAGCACAGAAAAACCACTGTTCTTTGATTAAGTTGAGCATAGCACACGCTGGGCAGCGCCGAAACTCATAGCTGGTTGTCCAAGCGCCAGCATGCGGCAAGCCGATTGAATCGAGCACCTGCTGAACGACAGCCCACGAAGCTGGCTCAGGGCAATAGCCAGTCGATTGATTGGTTAATTCGCAGCCAACGAGGCACTTTGCTTCAACGCTAAATGTGATCTCGCCAGCGGCCAGCACCGCCGCACCACGGGCACAGACCACATGCTCAGAGCGTTGATCGGCCAGCCACAGCTGCGCCGCTTGATCGATGATAAACGTCGCGGTTAGTTGCTGGTGCTTGCCTGAACCGAGATGCTGCGCTGCAATCCATGCTTCCGCATCAGCCCGCTGGCGAATCTGGTTGCGGCTTGGCAATGGATTGGGCATGTGGCTCAGCTCCGCAGGGCCACAATACTGATAGCTGCGTGTCATGCTGGAATCCTCTCGTTCTGCCAAAGCCCCTCGCCCCTCATAGGTTTTGAGATCCCCCACCGTTCGCGAGCGAGGGGATTAATCTCGTGGTTTCGCCATGAATCATTGATTATCCACAGAGTGCTCCCCTCGCCCGCGTTTAGTGGGAGAGGGGCTGAGGGTGAGGGCATGGTTGGCCAATCTTACTCCATATCATCATCCTCGAACGAATCTTCGTCGTCGCCATCGGTTGTTTGAGGAGCGAAAACAAACAGGGCTGCGGCTGCAACCAGCTCATCAGGGTCGGCCTTATATTCGGCCAGCCGTTGATGATCGGCAGGATGCCAGCCAAGCTCTTTCGTTTTGAAAATAAACGCTGCTAAGCCGATCCGGCGTAAATAGGGATCGCTGGATGGATAGAAGAACGTTTCTAGTTGATCAGGTTGGCGGAGCCAAATAGTATTTTGAACATAATGGAGTTCGTCGAGCACTGCCCGAAAATTATCAACATGCAATAATTGCTTTTGGCTCAACTGTTGCACAAAATCGAACCATGCTTGCTCGGTATAGCAGCGTGCAGCCAATTGAATTTGCAATTGAGTGGTTAAGCGATCGCTGGCCAATTCGGCCACAATTGCGCGCCCCAAAGGGAAGAAGCTTGGTTGGATTTCGAGCAGCGGCGTAAGATGTTCAACAAATCGATAGAGAAAAAAGCGTTTTGCCAGAAAGCGGCGCACAATCGCGGCAACAACCTCAATATCGCTAATTCCATAGAGTTGGACGAGCGATATAATGCAATCTTCGAGTAAATCTTGGCTATCGCTCGCAATGATTGCGATGATTGGTTGGACTAGTAGCCGATCAGGGTCAGGAATCAAACTAAGCGCCATCAGCGCATCTCCGCGAACAGCTCCATCAGGATGTTCCAATAACCCCGCCACGAGTTTGAGATAGCGTTGCTGAATTGCTGGTGGTTGGTTTTTGACCCAAATATCGGTCAAGCTATCGACCACATTTGGATCGTCATGCTGACCAATGCTTGCCAAGATTTGCCAGGTTTCTGGGTGCTCAAGATAGTTGCTCAGCGCATGGACGAGGGCAATCCGCACGTCATTATGCAGCTCAAGCTCGTTCCAGCGCAATAATTCTTGGTAGGCAACCTGATTTTTGAGGTCGCCAATCAGCCGCACGGTTTCTTTGGTAACGGTTACTCTGTCACTTGGCACATTGCGCAGAATATCCAAAGCTTGGTTGGTTGGCATACGCACTAAGATTCGCCGTAAAGCATAAATCGCCACGCGGGCGCGGCCATCATCCAACGCTTCGAGCAGCGTTGGCACGCCATCATTGGTTTCGCGGCGGCTTAATGCTTCGAGTGCTTTATCGCGCAAGACCTCAATTGGGGCGTTAAGCTGCGCCAACTCGATCAAGCGGGTTGGGGTAACTTCGCTGAGGTAGACTAGGCGTTGCGCATAATCAATCAAGGTTGGGTGTTGCAGATCAGGATTATGGGTTTGCTCAATCAGAGTTTGGGCAAATAGCTGTTGTTGCTTGGTGGTCCAGCGCTCAAAGCCGTGCTGAATGGGCAAAATATACGCAGCATCGCCCGTGCTGAATTTGCCTTCGTAGGCTTGGGCGGGCAAAAATGGCGTGAGCAAGTCTTGACGTTTGCTCTGCACAAAGTTCAAAATCAGCCTTTGGGTAATCCAGCTTGGGTCGTTGGCAAGCAGCTGTGGCACAAGTTGGTTAAAATGAGGGCGAGCGTAGCTGTGGAGTGCATCCAAAGCTCGTTTTGCTGCCCAATGCAACTGTTCGTTGGCGATTTGCTCAAGCATGGCAATTAATTCGGGCACATCCTTGATTGAGCGCCCAATAAAATAGACAATGCTGAGAATATCTTCAATTTGTTGGGCGCGTTGCCAGGTGCGCATAATTGGCAAAAGCACGGCGCACAAGGCTTGGGCCTCGGCGGCATTCAGCTCGCCGCCATAGCTCTGGACAAACAGTTTGCCACGCTCGCGGCTCATTTGGCCAATTAATGCCATACTGGCCTCTGGATGCACCGCAAGTAATTTGCTGAGCCAGCGTTGTAAGAGCTGAATGCTCGTATCGGAGCAATCGCGGGCATTTAAGCTCGCGCGCATAATCTGCTCGATGCTGGCGAGGTGTTGGGCTTGCCACCGTCGTGCTGGCAGATCGCTTAAGGCTGTCAGCATTTTGACCCGCACCGGATCTTGCTCGTTACGTCGATCGTTAACCAAATCCAAGACAGTTTGGGCATATTCTGGCTGATAGCGCACAATCTTGATTAACGAAGCGATTGCTTCACCCCGCCACACAGCTTCGCTATTCTTGAGCGCTGGTTGCACGATTTCCCATGCCTCATCCCATGGCAAATAGGCGGCATGCTGAATTTTAAAAATAGGGAACATTTCCACATGTGGCAGGTGTTGCGTGCGTCGCACTTCATGCTGGCGTTCGTTGCTTGGCAGCGCTTGCCATACACGATCTTCAAGCAACAATCTGTCATCGTACCATTTGCGATGCTGGGCTGCATACAAAGCTGAGCGATAGCTAATCGGTGTTTTTTGCAGCCATTTAGCTCGTTTTGGTAGTAGATTCAGCTCGGCCAGCCGTAAAACTTGCTCTAAGCGCAGTTTGCTGACCAAGTTGCCCCAATCAAGATCTACTTTTTGTTGCTGCTGAATCATCAGGTCGGCAATCGCTTGGGGGCGCTGATAGGCTAGGGCTTGGAGTGGCAAGGAATTGAGTTCCAACTGATGATCGAGCGCTGTTTGCACCAATCCGAGCGCCAGATCTGGCTGGCGCATGGCTAATTTTGGCAGCGCAATGCTCAAAACTGCCTGTTTTTGTTGAATACTCTGGGCTGATTGCTGCAAAAACGTATTCAATGATGCAACGCATGCAAGCGGCTTGAAGCGGGCCAGTTGGCCCCATTCACGTGGGCTAAACCGCTGAATAATTGACGCTTGCTGCTGATTGTAATACTGTTGCGAACCAAATAGTGCATACTGCGCCAATTGCGCTGGCTCTAGAGTTGCCAAAAAATCATCAATTAATGCAAATCGACCTTGTTTGGCCAATAATTTGAGTGCTTTTCGCCAGAATGGGGCGGCTAATTGGCCCAAACTGGCTGCTACATCAGCATCAGTGCCATACACACCCATTAAATTAATTGCTAACCGAACTAACGATTGAGCAGGATCGCTGATAAACCTTCCAATCAGGCTGCTATCGTGGCTGCCATAGCAACTCCACAAGGCCAAACGGCGTTGGTAAATGCTTGGGCTTTGGGCCAATTGCTCGATTAATTGGCCGCTTTGAGGATCGTTGGTTGCTTGTTGGCCAAGTGCAACCATGCGTTTAATCCGTTGGTTATCACTTAATTGCTCGAACTCAGCCAGCAGTTGATCACGATTCATCAACACACTCTCCATGCTAATTAACTCGCGCTAGGGGCTATCTGCTGATAGCATACGAGTAGTTAACAAATTCTCCCCAGCCCATAAATATACCAAGCCTGTCAAGCTGGCTGAAAAGCGGCGCGTTGCTTATCGGCGACGCGCCGCTTGTGAGCTGGATTTATTTGGTTGGTTCGGCTGTTTCGACCTGCGGTGGAAAGATAAATTGGGCTGGTACGGCAACCAACTCATCGGAATCGGCCTGATATTCGGCGAGGCGTTGATAATCGGCGGGATGCCAGCCAAGGCGTTTGGTTTTGAAGCCAAAGGCGGCGAGGCCAATCCGGCGTAAATAAGCAGCGCTAGATCGATAGAAAAAGCTTTCGAGTTGCGCTGGTTGAGCTAGCCAACGCCGATTAGCAACCGCTTCAACGACTTCCAAGACCGCCCGAAAATTATTAATATTGAGCAAGCGTTGTTGCTGCAACTGTTGAACGAAATCAAACCATTCTTGTTCGCTGTAGCAATGACCCGCCAATTGAATTTGCAAATGGGTCGTAAAGCGGTCGCGGGCTAATTCGTTGATCAGCGCGTAGCCAACTGGATAATATGCTTCAAACGCGCTCACTTGGCGATCAAGCGTGCTAATCAGCTCGTAAATAACCGCCCGATTGGGCAAATGCTCGCGCACAATTCCCAGAATAACCTCTTGATCCTTGATTGCATACATCCTAACCAGCGCCCTAACTGCTGAATCGCGGAACCGTACGATCCCTGAAGTCAGCGCTTTGGTCAATGGTTTAACCAAAATCCGTTGGTGGTCGGTGCCATGAAACAAGAAACAACGCCCCACAGCTTCTTCACGAACTTCAAGCTGAGGATGTTCTACTAGCGCTGCCAATAAGTGCAGCACTGGTTCGTGCATGCTGAGCGGTTGGCCTGCGAGCGAGATTTTCGCAAGGCTCTTGACCACCGTGGTTTCTTCATGGCTCAGCAAGCGTTCAAAAATTTGCCAGGTTTCTGGTTGCTCAAGGTAGCTGTTGAGCGTATGGACGAGGGCAATCAGCACATCGCGATGTAACTCACGCTCGTTCCAACGCAATAATTCTTGGTAGGCGGCTTGATTATTCAGCGCGCCGATTAAGCGGATGGTTGCTTTGGCGACGGTTATTTTGCTGCTCGGTACATTGCGCAAAATTGCCAAGGCTTGGTTGGTTGGCATGCGCATTAAGACCCGATACAAGGCATAAATCGCCACCCGAGCACGACCATCGTCTAAGGCTTCGAGCAGGGTTGGCACGCCATCGCCAGTTTCGCGGCGACTTAGGGCCTCAAGCGCTTTATCACGCAGCACCTCAATTGGCGCATCAAGCTGGGCCAACTCGATCAGGCGAGTCGGTGCGACCTCGCTGAGGTAGGCTAAACGCTGCGCATATTCGATTAAATATTGGTGTTGTAAGTCTTCTTGCGCGGTTTGGGTAATGACTGCTTCGGCAAAAATTTGTTGCTGGTTGGTTGTCCAGCGCTCAAAGCCGCGCTGAATGGGCAAAATATAGCCAGCATCGCCCGTGCTAAATTTACCTTTATAGCGTTGGGCTGGCAAAAATGGGGTTAGCAAATCTTGGCGTTTAGTATGCACAAAGTTCGCAATCAATGGTTGGGTGATCCAGCTGCGATCGTTGGCCAAAATGCGCGGCACAACTTGCGTAAACGTAGTACGAGCATAGCGATGCAGCACATAGACCGCGCGCATGGCAGCCCAATCAATCGTATCATTGGCAATTTGCTCAAGCATCACCAACAATTCGGGCACATCCTTGATCGCACGGCCAACAAAATTGATAATGCTTAAAATATCTTCTGCTTGCTGGCGGCGTTGCCATGATTGCATAATTGGCAAGAGGGCAGCCGATAGCGCTTTGGCCTCGCTGGCGTTGAGTCCGCGGCCATGGCGCTGCACAAAGAGCTTGCCCCGTTCGCGGCTAATCTGGCTAATTAATTCGATGCTGGCTTGGGGATGCACTTCAAGCAATTTGCTCAGCCAGCGTTGTAATAAGCGAATGCTGGTATCGGAGCAATCGCGGGCATTCAGGCTAACACGAATAATTTGCTCGATGCTAGCGAGGTGTTGTGCTTGCCACCGTCGCGCTGGCAGTTCGCTTAATGCCGACAGCAACTTAACCCGCACGGGATCTTGCTCATTGCGCCGATCATGAACTAAATCCAAGGCGGTTTGAGCATACTCTGGCTGATAGCGCACAATCTTGATTAACGAAGCAAGTGCTTCGCCACGCAATTCGGCTTCATTATGTTTGAGTGCTGGTTGCAACGCTGCCCATGCTTCATCCCATGGCAAATAGGCAGCGTAGCGAATTTTCAATTGCAGATTTGCAGCGGTATTGGGCAGTTGCTGAATCCGCCGCGCCTCATATTGGCGTTCGTTGCTTGGCAGCGCTTGCAAGAGCGTATCATCGAGGAGCATTAATTGTTGATCGTACCATTCGCGATGATGGGCGGCGTACACTGCTGAGCGGTAGGAGCTGGGGATTTTGTTCAGCCATAAGCCTGGTCGCGGCAGCAAATTGAGTTCAGCTAGCTGTAAAATTTGATCCAAATTCAATTTGCTGAGCACGTTGCCCCAGTTAATCGAGGCTGTTTGTTGCTGTTGAATCATCAAATTGGCAATCGCTTGCGGTCGCCGATTTGCTAAAGCTTGCAGTGACAACGATTGGAGCGCAATTTGTTGATCGAGCGCTATTTGCAGCAAGGCGAGTGCTCGATCGGGATCGTATTCTACAAGATCGGGAATAGCTTGGTTGAAAATACTTAGCTTATGGCTAAGATTCAGGGCTTCGTTTTGCAAAATCTGCTGAACTGCCTCGGCACATTCGCGTGGCTTGAAACGGGCAAAGTGGCTCCAGGCTGCTGGTGTAAGGTGGTGGATAATGCTTGCTTGATGCTGGTTGTAATACTGTTCTGAGCCAAATAATTGATAGGGTGGCAGCTGTTGTGGCTCTAAGGTTGCCAAAAAAGCGTCAATCAAGTGAAATCGGCCTTGTTTGGCCAATAATTTGAGCGCTCTCCGCCAAAATGGAGCAGCTAATTGGCTCAAACTGGCGGCTACATCAGGATCATTGCCATACACAGCGATTAAATCAATTGCTAAGCGAATTAACGATTGGGCAGGATCGCTGATAAAGCGCCGAATTAAGCTGCTATCGTGGCTGCCGTAGCAACTCCACAAAGCCAAACGGCGTTGATAGATGCTTGGGCTTTGGGCGAATTGCTCAATTAATTGGGCACTTTGGGGATCGTTGGTTGCTTGTTGGCCCAAGCCAACCATGCGTTTAATCCGTTGGGCATTGCTTAATTGCTCGAACTCGGCCAGCAGTTGATCACGATTCATCAAGACACTCTCCTTGCTAGTTAACTCGCGCTAGGTTACGAGCACTAGCGAACTGATTTCTCCCTAGCCCATCACTATAGCAAGCCTGTCAAGCTAGCAGCGTAGCCAATTTGCCCCAGTTTTACCCCTGTAATTACCCCGCTTGTGGTCGGCATTTTCGCTTTATACTCTTAATACTTAATTAAGTAATTTTAGGAGCGATTGTTGATGATTAAGCGTGCTAAACCGTTATTTCAGCTGCGAATCTTGCTGCTGCTTGGTGTATTTGGGCTATTTGGGTTGCTTGGGCTGCCACGTTCGATTCAAGCCCAAACAGGGGTGAATCTGGCATTTGGTCGGCCTGCGCTTGCTTCATCGATTGAAGGTGCTGGCTTTGAAGCAAACAAAGCCGTTGATGGCAATGCTGCAACGCGTTGGGCCAGCGCCGAAACTTCGGTCGAATGGTTGCGCATCGATCTTGGCGCGACCTATAATCTTAATCGGGTGCTGCTCAAATGGGAAGCCGCCTACGCCAAAGCCTATCGGCTCGAAGTGTCAACCAATGCCACAAATTGGACGACGATCTATAACACGACGACTGGCGATGGCAACAACGACGATTTGAATGTTACTGGCAGCGGGCGCTATTTGCGGGTCTATGCAACCACGCGCGGCACGCCATGGGGCTACTCGCTGTGGGAACTAGAAATCTATGGCACATCGGCGGCGAATCCAACTCCAACCCGCACGCCAGGCCCAACGCTTACTCCAACGCGTACGCCAACCCCAACTGGTAATTGGAACTTAGTTTGGAGCGATGAATTTAACCAAGCGACGATTGATCAAAGCAATTGGCGCTATATTGTTAATGGCGATGGTGGCGGCAATAACGAGCGCCAATATTACACCAATGGTCAAAATGCGAGTATCACCCAAGATGCCACTGCTGAAGATGGCAAAGCCCTGCTCATCGAAGCGCGCAAGGAAAATCCTGCCAATTACAACTGCTGGTATGGCAAGTGTCAATATACCTCGGCACGCTTGGTGACCCAAGGCAAACGTTCGTGGCAATATGGCCGCATCGAAGCCCGCATGCGCTTGCCGTATGGCAATGGCATTTGGCCAGCCTTCTGGATGATGGGCAACCAAGGCAATTGGCCAGCTTCTGGCGAGATCGATATTATGGAAATGGTGGGTGGCAACCAATGTGGCAGCGAATGTGGCGATAACCGCACCCATGGCTATATGTGGTGGTCGGAAAATGGCGACCGTAGCGATGGTGCGCAAGCCAAAAATCTGCCCAGCGGAAGCTATGCCGATGCCTATCACGTGTTTGGGGTTGAATGGGATGCGCAGCAAATTCGCTGGACAATTGATGGTCAGCCATTATTGAGGAACGATAATGGTCAGCCGCTGGTCTTGCCAATTACTGGCAGCGGCAAAACCGAATTCCATCAACCATTCTATATTTTGCTCAATATCGCGGTTGGCGGCGATTGGCCGCTTGACCCGCCTGCAAGTAGCGTTTTTCCGCAACGCATGTATGTTGACTGGGTGCGGGTCTATCAACGCTAATTGATTTGTCAGCTGTAAATTTTATCCAAGCCAGCCCGTGTTGTAGTCGCAACGCAGGCTGGATTTTTGTTTGTGGGCAGTGAACATGGGCAAATGATCCTCATTAATGACCCTGCTGAAAGGTACTTTTGGTACTTGATTTGGCGCAATCCTCGCATATAATAAGCCTATTCTTCGAGAGAATTTGCTATTTCCAAACCAATCATGAAGCTCGGGTTTGAGTCGATGCCGTAGCAGGTTTGCTGTTACGGTTGGCTTAGCCTATTTGCTATGATCCATGCTGTACTGCGAGGAGAATTTATGCGTCAACAATCACGTTTTCGGCCAGCCCTGCTTTGGTGGATTATCGGCCTTGTGCTGCTTGTGCTGGTGCTGCCCAAGTCGCCCACCCAAGTTATGGCCGTGCCATTAATTGATACCTATATGCGAGTAAGTGCAGGTGCAATGCATACCTGTGCGATTAAGGATGGGTCGTCCCTTCAATGTTGGGGATATACTCAATGGGGTGAAACAAATCCGCCAACTGGCTCCTATCGCGAGCTAAGTTCAGGTACATCTTTCAGTTGTGCAATCCGCTATTCGCCCCAAACTCTTGCCTGTTGGGGAAAGAATACTCATGGGCAGACCAATGTACCAAGTGACACCTTTCGTGCGCTTGATTCTGGCGGATGGCATAGCTGTGGGATTAAAACTGATCAAAGTTTGCAGTGCTGGGGTTTTAATACGGATGGTGAACTCAATGCCCCAGCAGGAACCTATACAAAGCTTAGTGTTGGTGATGGCTATGCTTGTGCGATCGATACAACTCAAGCACTCGCCTGTTGGGGTGAGGAATCACGAGCAATTCCAGCACCGCCAATTGGTAGCTATCGTGATATTAACGTTGGCTATCATACTGCTTGTGCAATAGCAGTTGATAACAGTATTGCCTGTTGGAGCTATTCAAACTCACAACCTTTTACGCCACCATCAAATGTCACCTATAGCCAAGTTAGTATTGGCATGAGCCATGGCTGTGGACTTATCACCAATACGACCACTGTCACTTGTTGGGGGCAAGGGATGGCGGCTATCTATGTGCCAGCAGGAAGTTTTACGAGTATTAGTTCTGGAGGCGAGCATACCTGTGCGATTAAGAGTGATCGCCGGATTTTGTGTTGGGGTGAGAATGGTAGTGGGCAACTGAATGTGCCGATTGAAAGCACGCCAACTGCTCAGGGATTTGCAACCAGAACGCCAACCCCAACCAGAATCCCAACTATAACGCGCACGGCCACCGCAACCAATACAGCGACTGCAACTGACATTCCAACAGCCACAGCAACGGCAACAGACGAACCAACTGCAACCGCGACCGATGTGCCAACCGCAACGGCAACACCGACCGATGTGCCAACCGCGACCGCGACCGAGTTGCCAACCGCAACGGCAACAGACGAACCAACGGCGACCGCGACCGAGTTGCCAACGGCAACAGACGAACCAACGGCGACCGCGACCGATGAACCAACCGCAACACCGACCGATGTGCCAACGGCGACCGTGACCGATCTGCCGACCGCAACGGCAACACCGACCGATGTGCCTACGTTAACAAACACCGCAACCGCAACGGCGACTAATGCGCCAACTGCGACCATGACCATTCCACTGTGGCGCTGTTACATTCCTTGGGCCGCGACGAAGTAAGTGCTTAATTTGCCGCGATCGCTTGCCTGTGCAAGAGGCGAGCGATTGCGGCCCGAATTCACTCCATAATCAGCTTCTCGGTTATCACTCCTGAACCAACGCTAGTGATGCGTGATCCCACTCCTGGATTGGACTAATGGCTCTAGTGCTACGCTGATCCGGACGTATAATTGAGCGATCATCATCATTCTGTGGATCTGGACAATCGTTGTTGAGGAGCTGTGTGGTTATGGATCGCATCCACGTTCGTTTTCGCGCGCCACTGCTGTGGTGGCTAATTGGCTTGGCAGCGCTGATTCTTGTGTTGCCCAAATCGAACCCGCAGGTTATGGCCGCACCCTTGGTCGATACCTATCTGCGAGTAAGTGCTGGCTCTATCCACACCTGTGCAATTAAGACCAGTCGAATGCTGCAATGTTGGGGTTCGAATGCTGATAATGAATCAATGCCGCCAACTGGCTCATTTGAAGCAGTGAGTGCTGGCGCTGGATTTAGCTGTGGTATTCGATCCTCAGATCTCGCGATCCAATGTTGGGGTTCGCCAGATTATGGGATTCTGAATCCACCAAGCGGCAGATTTAGCGCGCTTGATGCTGGTTCGTTTCATAGTTGCGCGATTAAGCTTGATAAAACTTTAGCCTGTTGGGGCGGGAATGTTGATCCATGGGAAAGTGCCCCGCAAGGTCTATATACGAAAGTGAGCGTTGGCCAAGCCTATGCTTGTGCAATTGATACTGCGCAAGCACTCCACTGTTGGGAAAATGGCTGGGATGTATTCGTCCCACCGCCTGCTGGGAGCTATCGCGATGTCAGTGTTGGCTATAGCTCTGCTTGTGCACTAGCAACTGATAATAGGATCAGCTGTTGGAATTACTCGACATTCTCCGATTTGCCTGCACCGCCCAATGGCTCATTTAGCCAGCTTAGCATTGGGGGCTATCATGGCTGTGGCATCGTTAGTAATACGACAATTGCCCATTGCTGGGGACATTTTGCTGCGGCAATGGTGCCAGCTGGTACGTTTAGCCAAATCAGTTCTGGATATGGCCATACCTGCGCAATCAAGGGTGATCGGCGGATTTTGTGTTGGGGCGATAATAGTTATGGCCAACTGAATGTGCCAATTGAAAGCACGCCAACCCCGCGCGTAACCGCAACCCGTACACCTTTGCCCACAGCAACAGCGACCAATACAGCAACCGCAACCGCTGAACCAACGGCGACGGCAACTGATGTTCCGCCTGCTACATCTACTGACGAACCGACCGCGACCGCAACTTCCACAGCAACCGCAACCGCTGAACCGACGGCGACGGCGACCACGACTGACGAACCAACTGCAACCGCTGAGCCAACCGCGACTGCAACCACGACAAATACAGCTACAGCGACCGCAACCGATGTGCCAACCGTAACGGCAACCGACGAACCAACCGCGACCGAATTGCCAACCGCAACGGCCACGGCGACCGATGTGCCAATTGCGACCGCGACCAACACCGCAACCGCAACGCCGACCGATGTGCCAACTGCGACCGTAACCGCAACCAACACGGCAACGCCGACCACGACTGACGTACCAACGGCGACCACTGAGCCAACCGCGACTACAACTACCGTAATGTGGCGCTGCTACATTCCTTGGGCTGCGAACTAAATCTGCAACGCCCCGCTCCTAGTCAATGAGAGCGGGGCGTTGCTCATGGTTTAGTCGTTTATGGGTTATGCGCCACGCACTGGGAAAATCGCACGGAGCCGTTCATCGCTGAGATACAGGCCACCCCACAACAGTCCCCCAATGATGATCGGAAAGATCAACGAGAAGAGCGGATCGCCGACCCGAACATGGCTGGCGATTGCCCCGCCAAGGTAGCCAGTTAGCAGAACTGCCCCCAGGACTGCTGTGCGGGGAATTGCATACATGATGGTACAGACAATCAGCAGCAATCCCAAGCTCAAGGCAATGCCCTCGGGGTAGCCCAGTGCAGCGAATGATTCAGCAACCGGAGCTGGATTAAAAAGCTTGTAGCTGCCATCAAAAATCAGGAATAGAATTGGTAACCCTCGCATGATCCTGCTGGCCCACAGGCTGGTTTTTGCGCTGGTTGCGGTTAGCGTTGTCATGAATTCTCCATTCCACGAAGCCACATCAACCTTTATGGCCGCCGAATTAGGCTTCGACTGCCGCTTGTTCAAGCAATTCGAGCGCGATTGCTTCAAGCATTGCCAGCGCGCTTTGCATGCCCGATTCCATACCTGAATTGACGTGGGCATCGCGATGCTCTTGGCAGCTATGTTGCACCAGCAGGGTCAAGCTTGAGCCACCTTCGCGATCGCTGAAGCTTAGGCTATTTAATGCTTCGCCTTCGGGCATAGCTTCGTACACTTCGGTGCAAACTAGCCGCTGATTGGGGATAAGTTCGCGATATTCGCCATGAAATGCCACTTCAAAGCCAGTGTCTGTAACCGTGACCCACCGCCACATGCCGCCAATTTTCAAATCAATATCAGCGATTGTGACCGTGCCATGGCCTGCTGACCACCAGCGTTTCACTAGTTCAGGCGTGGTCCAAGCCCGATAGACTAGCTCCTTGGGCACATTAAAATCGCGGCTAATCTGAATTTGGGTGTCGGTTGGCAGCGTAATCACTGCTGAATGTTTGTTGACAAGCGTTGGCATGGGTTAATCCTCCTAATCATGCAATTCTTCGAGCAAATCATCCAAGGCATCAAAGCGGTCGTTCCACATTTGTTCGTAGCGCCGAATCCAATCGTGAATGGGCTTGAGTGCCCGCCCATTTAATCGGTAGTAGCGTTGTCGACCATCATCGCGTACGAGCACTAGCCCGACTTCGCGCAAGACATGCAGGCGCTTGGATACCTGCGGCTGAGCCAGCCCAAGCTGCTCAACCAGTTCGTTGACGGAAAGCTCGCCGTTCGCGAGCAGGTCGAGAATTTGCCGCCGCCCCGGCTCTGCGATCGCGTTAAATACATCGGTTGTTGTTGCTGCACGTGCCATATAGTTATTATATGCCAATATGGGAATATATCAAGCGCCAATTTTGCTGAATGGTAAAATTGCTCAGCTGAAACATGCCAAAGTACTGAGTTAAGCTCCCACGCCAGCGCTGTGGAAGCGGGTTGAGGATGCATAAAGTGTAATTACCTGCCAGCTTCAGCGCGAGGGTTAACGATTTTACCAACTGCAATAATTGTGTCGCCAGCAAGGAGCTTAATTTGTTCGCCAAATTTAAACTGGCCTATGGCTATTGGGATTCGAGTGAGCAATTTGCTCAGCGCATAGCCTTGACTGGTGATTTGGTCATATTCCAACTGTATCCATTCGATACTGCGCATCGGAAATTGGCTTGATTCACCTCGAATGCGCGTTTGCATGCTTACAAACGGCGGTTGGCTATGGCCACTGAATTGTTCGGGTAGCCAGAAAAATTCAAACGCGATCAGATTTGACATAACTTCAATCCTCTTCTTTCACAATCCGTGGCGGCACAATCTTGGCAATTGCTACGATGTGTGCGCCGTCACACAGTTCAAGTAATTCGCCTGGTTCAAGCCAGGCCTGAGGAAATGGATCATCAAAGGGGAAAATGCAACATGCATGGCCTAATCGGGTCTGTGCATCATATTCAAACTCAATCAATTGAATACTCCTGACGCTATTCGGGACGTGATAGAAATAGCGCTGCCAACGAAGATTCATATACATCTTTTTTGCAAATGGATGTTTGCGCCCGCCAAGCTGGTGTGGAATCATCACAAATTCGATATTCATCGAAACAGTCATCGATTGGTTCTCCTTACAAGGATTCGATTCTGCTGTACTATACTGGGCTTTGCGGCTCAAAGTTCGGCTATGCTTGGCTTTGGTGTATCCTAGTGGCGCACAATTGTTTGTCGCAGCAAAGGAATGAGGATGAATTCAGCCGAGCCAGATGATGATCACGCGCACTATCGCGCCGTTTGTTGCTTGATTGAAGCCGATTTGTTGGCCTTGCCCACAGGCTTGACCCACGCTTTGCAAGCTCAATTCAGCCAGTTGAAACAGGGCCGATTTAGCCAGATTGCTGCGCTCTTGCCATGGTGGCTGCGCGAGCAGTTTGCGCTTGCAAGGCCCATCTATGTGCAGCTTGGTGCGGCCCAACTCTATGGCTGGTGGTATTATTGGGTCCAAGATAATCTGTTGGATGGCGATGCTGAGCCAGCGTTATTGCTTGGTGCGCATTTGGCCTTGCTGCGCCAGCTTGAGTTATATACAGAATTAGGCTTGGCGCAAAGCCCAATCTGGCCGCTATTTCGCCAGCTGACGCTTGAATCGGCGCTTGGCCATCAGCAGGAATTGCGCTATCGCTTGAGCGAATTGGCAAGCTTGGACTTTGATCAATTGGCCAATTTTGAGCAAACAGTTCTGTTGGCACGTGCCCAACCCTTCTTTTTCAACAGCCGTGCTCAGGCTTGGCTGGCTGGTCACGATCCATTTGGCCCAACCGCGAATCTCGTCATCGAAACGCTAGAATGCTTGACCTTGGCGCGCCAACTCAGCGATGATGCCAGCGATTGGATCGATGAGCTTAAACAGGATAAACTCAATAGCGTGGCTTGCCGCTTTTTGCGCTATTTGCACGAGCAAGCGGTGTTTGGCGATTTTAGCCAGTTGACGGCGGCGCAGGTTGCTGGCCAACAGATTCTGCATGAACGATTTTGGCATGAGCTTGAACAAGCAAATCAGGCCTTGATTGCGCAGACCTTGGCCAAATTACGCGCGGCAAACATTGAACGCTTAGCCCAATTGCTTGAACAGCAAACCCAAGCCAATCTGGCCTTGTGGGCTAATCACGCCACCTATCGTCAACAATTACGTGGTTTTTTTGGTTTAGCAGCGAGTGAATAACGCTTGATGAAAACACATTACGAGGTTCTTGGGGTTGCCACCAGCGCCGATGCTGCCACGATTGATGCAGCATTTCGCCGTTTGGCGCGCCAATATCACCCTGATATTAATAAAGCTCCCGATGCCACGGCCTTGATGCAGGCCTTGAATATTGCCTATGGCGTGCTGAAAGATCCCCAAAAGCGCCAAGCCTACGATCGCGAGTTGAGTGGCCAGCGCGAACAACCACGCCAACGCCAACAATCAAGCGGCAATGCGATCAACGATTTGTTTGCGGTGGCTTGGCATGCGGCTCATCCGGCAGTGTATTTGTACGAAAATCACACAGTTGAGATTGCTGGCAATAGTTTTCGTTTTGATTTTGCCTACCCAGCCCAAAAAATTGGGATTATTTGCCAAGCTTCGAGCAGTGCCCAAACAACTTGGGCCGATTGGCAGGTGATTCAATTAACCGCCCAGCAAATTTTGAGCAATCCGATGGCGGCGGCAGAATCGGCCTATCAAGCTTTATCCGAAACCGCCTACGCCAGTACCAATCCTGAAGAATATGCTGCGGCGCAGGCCGAATTGCGTTGGGCCGAAGAATTGCTCGAAAAATACGATCAAAGCCAAGCCACTGGCGAAGATTTTGAAGATCAAATTCGCGCCAGTCTCGCCCCGCAATACAAGCCAATGCTTGATTTAGCCTTGGTTGGTGGGGTTGGCGCGATTGTCGCAACGACTGTAGTTGGCGCAGTTATTAAGCTGGCGATTGTTGGCTTTATAGCGATGGTTGTGGGCGCGTTGGCGGCTGTGCGCTTTTTGCCAAGCTTCATTCAGCCATGGTCGGATGACGTACGAATTAAGGTATTTGGCGGGATTGCTGGGGTTTGTTTGCTGTTGTTGCTGGTCGTTCATGGCGGCAGCGCAATTGGCTTGGTGGTTGGGGCCAGCCTGATTGGCGGGTTGGTTGGCTATGTTTATGCCATGCGCCAGCAAGCTCAACCCTAGCAGCGAGGTGACCGATGATTATGCCGCGCTGTGTGCCTTATCAACGAGTGATTTTGGCAACCACGCTTGCCCAACCAAGCTGGCGTTTAAAACGGCCAATCCTAGACTATGAACGCTATGTGCGCCAAATTCCCAATACTGAGCGTTTTGCAATCGTTGGCATGCGCCTGATTCCCCAACCCAATCGCCTACTTAGCTTGCGCGATTTGGCCATGCGCGATGGCAAGTTTTTGGCTTTTGCAGAATTGGATTGGGCAGTACACATTATCGGCCAAACCTTGCTCACTGTTTTGGCTGAGCAACAAGCCCAAGGGCGGATGATTACAGGGTTACACTGCGATATTACCAGCTGCGTGGTGCATCCGGTTGATTCTGCCGAGCGCCATTTTATCCAAGCGACGCGTAATATTCTGGCTCGCTGTTTTAACGCTGAGCAACTTGAGGCTTGCGGTTGAAGTCGCTACGTACGAGCTGCCCATACTTCGATGCCGTAATAATAATCTTTAGGCTTAGAGCCAATCGAGATTAACCATTGACCATCATGTGACCAGCTGAGTTCATCGATATGTACATAGTGGCTTTTCAGTGTGGCATAAGCTTGCCATGAATCGCTGTGCCAGATGCTAATAGTATGGTCGAGGTGGCCGATTGCCACCAACGGTTTGCTTGGATGGACGGCGATTTTTGTAGCATAGGGCATGCGATACTCTGCTTCTAACTGCTGATTCCATGGATTCCAGCGCTGAACAAGTGACGCATGGTGAATCCCATAATGCTGTGGTTCGAAGCCTGTGCATAACAAACTTGTGTCATCGTTGCTCCAAGCAATATCTTTTACACTTCTAAACCGATTGGTCGGCCAGCTAGTTGCTACATCAAGTTCATCCCAAATGCCAATTGTGCCATCCATGCTGCAACTGGCCAAAATCGCTTGGGTCGGATGAAGGGCAAAGCCTAAACTGTGATTTTTATGGACTCTTAGGAGCCGAATTGTGGTTAAATCGTTGGCATTCCAACGCTTAATATCGCCAAAACTGTCACAAACAAGCTCTTTACCAAGCCGATCACTTTGAATTAATGTTGGGTAGAAGCCATCCCACGCCTCCATTGCTGCTTGATCATCATCATAGATTGGGTCTTCGAACAGAACCTGCGGCGGCTGGTTTAATCCATTGATCCAATGCAAAGCTCGATAACCATACTCATTGGTACTATAGATGGTTGTGCCGTCGCTGCTCCACGTTAGTCTAAAGGCAATCCCAGTGCGGCGGCTGCGATGCTGGGCGGTTCTGGCCAAACTTGGGATTGCGATCTCTTGGATGGTTCCATCATCATAGCAGACGGCCATGCGTGGATAGCGCTGGTTAATTGCCAGATCACGGATGGGCTTGCGTAACGCACTATGGGCGTAGCAATAAAAATTCATCTTAACGTTATACCCTGCTAATAACCCGCAAGCCGCTTGAATTTCAAGCAGCTTGCACGTAAACCATGAAGCTATAAGCCGAGTTGCTGGCGTTGTTCAGGATTGAGCGCCAAACTACTTAGTTGGGTGTTCAACCGTTCTATTTGGTCGCTTTGCTCAAGTGCTTGGGCCAATTCGCGCCGTGCTAGCAGCACTTGAGCGTATTCCAAGGCTGGCGCATCGGAATAGCGGGCTAGGGCATTGTCGAGGGTTTTAGCGGCTGCTTGATCATCATTTTTGAAATCGCGCAGGCGGGCCGCTACCGCAAGGGCGCGTTGCAACGGCGATTGATCGGGGTTTAGGTAGGCTTGGGAGGCGGCTTCATCCTCATCACCTTGTTTGATGAAAATAATCGAATTGCCAGCGTTATCGGTGAGCGTGAAACGGCTTTGACCCGGCTTCATGCGTGAGATGCGCGGAAAGCCTTGGGCTGGCACTTTGCCTAAACTAGCCTTCAAGCGCGCGGCAAATTGTTGGTGCAACTGCTCAACTTCGGCAACGATAATCAGACAGGTGCTATAGTTTTCGGCGGGCGGCAGGTGTTTCAAGCCAAAGAAGTGTAAGCAATAATCCTCGGCATTGATGACGGCGTAGGGGCTGGGCTTGCGTTGGGTATAGCTGACCGTAAAACCAAGGTTGTGCCAAAAATCGATGGTTTGATCGAGATCGACGCAGGGCAGTGCTGGAATTGTGGTTGGCATAATCAGCTCCAGATTAAACCGCTTAGGCTGGCAGTATACGCTGGGCAAGCTTGATTTGGCTCAGTCTTGGGCTGCATTTTCTGCTTGGGCCGCCAAGGCCTCGAAAAAGCGATCAAGCCCACCTGGAATTGCGGTGATCAAGAGCACACAGGTTTCGGGGTGATCATTGCGAAAAAAGTGGCGCGTATTTTGGGGAAAGTGGGCGATGCCGCCAACCTCAAGCAGCCATTGATTGCGCTCGTCGCCCACGGTGCAACGCCCTGCCTGCACCAGCAAAATCTCCATTTCGACCGCGTGTTGGTGCAGCACCGCGCCTTGGCCAGCCAGCAACGTAACCTCCAAGACCGTGCATTGGTTGTTGGTGGCAGCGCTGGAGACTTTGCAGCGAATATCACCAATTAAGGTAGTTCCCTGTTCCGGCAAAATCACAGCAATCGGCATAAATGGTTCACTCATGGGCAATCCTTCCGTACTAGTTTGACGATCTATGATACTCGGATTTAGCTGGCAAGGTTCATGAGAATTGGAGAGTAAAAGAAGAAGAGGCTGCTTGGTACCAAGTAGCCCCTTTGTGGCTCGATGAAATCAAAGCGACGCTTTAACTTTCCATTGATTCAATAATTGGTTTGATCTGGTCTGCATAGCGATCAATAAATGCCTTAAATTCGCTAATCCATGCATCAAGCGATGCTTCACTCATGGGATTATCGGCGTTGAAGACATAACTTGGCCCTGCAACTGAAAATGGATTATGGCTATGGGTAAGGCAGCCATCAAGCTCTAGCCCTTCATCACGCTTGTTAATGTTTACCACAAATGCGATGCAATCACTATGATGAGTTTTACCAAATTCAATACATCCACAAAAGTGAAACGCATCGTTATAGTACATATCAATATTGGTAAAGATAGGCACTTGAAATTGGGCCCGAATCTTGTGTTCCAATGCTATGAAGAGTGGTTTGAGTTGTGCCCACAAATAGTCGCAAAGGGTATTATCCATTGTTGCTCCGCTGAATAATAATTATCTGCTGCGTTCCTCAACGATTTTGCCGACTGCCATAACTCGATCCCCTCCCGATGTTAATTCAATAAATAAACCAGGTTCAAGCCAGCCTTCAGGTAATGGCCCATCAGAAATAAATCGACATTTCGCATAGCCTTGGTTAGTTAGTAGATCATAGTCAAAGTATTCCCATTTGAGCGTTCGGATCTCGTTCTCTGGATAACCCATGTAATGTTGCCAACGAATTTGCGTCATCATATTTTCATAGGGTGGAATTGGATGTCCGAAATTGGGCGGCATCCACACATACTCAAAATGAATCCAAATCGGCATTATCTTTTCCTCAGAGTCTTACTCAATAATTAGCAATAACCTTGCTGATCTAACCAATCCTGCGCTTCGCTAAGAATTGCTTGGCGAAAAAACTCTCGATCCTCAGGTCGTGAACGGGCCTCGCTGGCACAATAAATAAACGGATCAAGATCATGAAATTCTGATTGCGAACGGCCTTGGTTGTTCGAAGTTTTATTATTTCTTGCCTCTATCGATACATCCCATAAATCTTCGGCGGCTATAAAGGGATCGATTGTTCCCAATATGACCTGTTGGAGCACATCTGTTGCATAAATGCGCGCTGCATCATAGCTTGTTATAGGCGTGAATGCCAAGTCGGTGTTAACCTGATCCCACAATGTATTCGCCTTCAAGTCAAGTTCATACGCTTGCAATCCTGCCAAAATTCTTAACGCTAGACTATCGTATCCGTCGATTAGTAATTGTGTCGCCAGCTTGGGTAACTCGCTATTGGGAATTCGTCCAAGAACATAGCGAGCCTGAATTATGTTGATTCTGCTAAGCTTTGGTTCCATCTTATTTACCCAAATTTAAATCTGAATGCTAGGCTATCAATGTCCTTCGTGGGAAGGGCCTTATCATAAACTACGTTCCTCGACGATTTTGCCGATTGCTAAGATTCGATTGGTACCAAATGTTAGTTCAATCAATAATCCCGGTTCAAGCCAGCCTTTTGGTAACGGTGTATCGGTCAGAAACTGACAGCGTGCATAGCCTTCTCTGGTTGTTTCGTCATAGGCAAATTCGATCCATCGAATTGTTCGGCCCTCGCCATTGGGGCTATCTCCATATTTTTGCCAACTAATGAGTGTCATCATGGTCTCAAAAGGAGGATTTGGATGCCCACCAAAACGGTGTGGAATCCACAAAAACTCAAAATGAATCCAAATCGGCATTGTTTTTTCCTCAAGATTTAACCTGTGCTGACCTACTTTACCCCTTCTCTCGCAAAATAGTTCACTGTTGGCCCCTCGTTTGGTGCTGAAGCAATGACTTTTGCGCTAAACAACCCGCCTAGTGTAGCCTAGTTGCTCGTGGGCTGAGCAATCCCATTAGAGGGTATTTTTGGATAGGACTATTGGTCGGATTGACTTTGGTATTGCGTCGGGTACACTCAGGCTATCCACTGAACCATTTGCCGTATAGATGGAATGACCGTTGATCATGCGATCAAGCGTTCATGGCACTAGTTTGTGACGAGGAGTCCATTCATGAAACGTTTTTCCCTAAAACTCCTGCTCGTATTGTTGGTAGCTGGCACATTTAGTTCAATTACCCTCGCCTCGGAAGGCCAATCGCTTGACAGCGCCGAACGCAACCGTTGCCGCCGCCCAGGCGTTGATTGTGTGTTCGAAAAGGTCGAAGCCTATGTTGAAGCTCGCTATGGCGTTGCTTCATTGCCAGACTTGGCTCCACCAACTGCCAATTATGTGAATGCTTCACAAGCTGGCGAAATTGTTTTCATCTCATCGGCTGGCCCAGAAATCTTGACCGGTAGCGGTGGATTCCTTAAAGGCGAGTTGCCAACTCTTTCGTTAGCAACCGCTCAAGAAGCTGCAATGTTGAGCTGTGTGCGTGGCTTGCGTTTCCTCAAATCGACGATTGGCGACCTCGATCGAGTTGACCACATTGTGATGGTAACTGGCACGGTCAACGTTGTTCCAACCTACGATGACGTTACCTCAGGCCCCGTTGTTGGCGCACTCGGCAAAACTGTCGATGGCTGCTCAGACTTCTTGGTAACGATTTTCGGGCCTGAAGCAGGCAAGCACGCCCGTTCATCAGGCGGTAAAGTTGCCTTACCGTTCAATATGGCCACCGAAATTGAATTGATTGTTGAAATCAACTAAACTGGTTGAGTGGGTATGCCGCTGCATCATGCACGGCATACCTTCTTTCATGGAACCCCGCTTCTCACAAGGCCCACCGCATTCTTCAATCGTTGCGCTCGGGTTTCAGGGACTAAGGAGACGCTCCTATGCAGCTTGCAACCAAACGCTCATTCTGGCTTCTTGGCAGCTTATTGGCTTGTAGCTTAGCCGCTTGTGGTACGGCCCAGCCAACCACCCAACCAACCAATACTCCCGGCGCAACCGCCGCACTGAGCCAAACCAATACCAGTGCTAGCTATCAGGTTGAAGTCTGGAATCCGCCGTTTGATTTTGCTAGCCCACGGACGACAACCGATTATGTGCCGCTGGTGCTTGCTGATAAAGCTGAAACGATTTGTGTTTCGATTCCGCACATCAAAGATAGCTATTGGCTGGCGGTTAATTATGGCATTGTCTCCGAGGCCGAACGCTTGGGCGTGAATGTCGAAATTGTTGAAGCTGGCGGCTATGGCAATTTGCCCACCCAAATCACCCAAATTCGCCAATGTGTGGCCAATGGAGCCAAAGCTGTGGTGATTGGTTCAATCTCGCTTGATGGGCTTAACGATTTAATTGTTGAGTTGCAAGGCCAAAAGATTCCAGTAATTGCCTTTATGAACGATATTTCGTCGAAGGCTGTTACCGCCAAATCGCTGTCAGTGCCAGGCGAGGGCGGCCAAGAAATTGCCAAATATCTGGTGCAAAAGCATCCCAAAGGCAGCGAGCCAGTTGATGTTGCTTGGTTCCCAGGCCCAGAGAAGGCTGGTTGGTCGAAGGCAGCAGACGAAAAATTCAAAGCTACTATTACCAATGGCGCAATTAACCTTGTCGAAACCAAATATGGCGATACTGGCAAAGAAGAACAGGCAAAATTAATCGAAGAGGTCTTGATCGCGCATCCAGAGATCGATTATATTGTAGGTACTGGCCAAACAACTGTAACTGCTGCCGAAATTTTGCGCCAACGCAAGCTACAAGATACAATTAAGCTGATGGCTTATTACATCAGCCCTGAAGTCTATGCAGAGTTGCAAAGCGGCGGTATCCAAGCTGCGGCGGTTGCACCACCAGTGACGATTGCCCGGATTGCGCTCGACCAAACGGTGCGCATTTTGGAAGGCAAAGATTATATGGCCCACGTTGGCCCAAAAAGCTTTGTGATCGATACAACATCACTCACAACGTTTGACCCGACGACCTCAATCCCACCAGAAACGTTCAAAATTACGCTGCGCGTGTCGCAATAGGTTGTTGTAGGTGGAGGATGGACGATGCTCCATAGTTTACGCAGGCAGGTTATTGTTATTCTCTTATTGGGAACATCTCTGTTGGCGTTGCTTAATTTAGCGATTAATACCCGTGGCTTGGTGGCTGTGCGCAACCAAGCCACCAATGATAGCACCGCCGCGCTGCAAACCCAAGCTGAACAATATCTCCTGCGGATTGCCAAAAGCCACTCTGCAAGCACCGCCCAAACGGTTCGGGCTGTGCAACAGCTGGCAGTCACCACTCGCACCTATTTGCAACAACCAACGACCCAAAGCCCACGTTTGCCAGAGCTAAGCGTGGCTCGTAATGGTCGTCAATATGCCAGCGGCGCAACGACAGTCTTGGTGATTGCTAACCCAGATCAGGCCCAAGCACTGGCCGATATTGGCTATAGCCAACGGCTCGAAGATGTGTTACCAAGTCTGCAAATTAGCGTTCCCGAAATTGTGCGTATCTCGTATTTAACCGCCAATACGCTGCGTACCTACCCCAACATGACTCCCAACGATCCGCCAGTTGATTGGCAACCAAGCCAGGAGGCGGCCTATATCGCCAGCCTCCCAGCCAATAATCCCAGCCGCGCTTTGGTTTGGACCGAAGTTCACCAGTCGATTGATCAATCGCAGGCTTTGATTTCGGTTGCCGCGCCAGTCTACGATAATGCTGAATTTTTGGGCACGGTTAGCGTCGATGTTAGTCTTGATCGCTTGGCATTCTACCTCAAGGGCTTGATTCTTGATGAATCGAGTTTTGCCTTTTTGATTACCCAAAAGGGCGAGGTTGTTGCCGTAACCGAGGCTGGTCAAGGTGGCGTTGTGCAGCAAATTTTGACCAATCAATCGAATAATGCTGCTTCTTCGATGATTAACGATTTACAAGCTGGCCGTGATGGCGTGACGACGATCTTTATGGATGGGCGCGGCTATGTGGTGGCCTATGCCGCAATTAGTGGCATTCCCTGGGCCTTGGGCTTGGCTTCGCCATTGGATGAAATTACTGAGCGCACCCAAGAAACTGCCAACCAAATTGCCACGATTACCAACCAAAGCCTCGCACTGAATATTGGCCTTGCTTTGATTGCCTTGATTCTGTTTGGCTTTGTCATGGCGATGATTCTGCGTCGCCAATTTGTCAAGCCATTAACCAGCCTCATTGGCGCAACCAACCGCGTTGCTGATGGCGATTTGCAGCCGATTGAGGTCGAAAGTAGCAACGAACTTGGTCAATTGGCCAATTCGTTTAATAGCATGACCGCTGCGTTGCAGGTTGCCCGCCAAGAAACCGAGGCCAAGGAAGCTGCCCGCGAAGCAGCCATGCAACGCCTCAATGAAGTGGTGGCCAACCTCGAACATTCATTGGCCGAGCGCCAACAATTATCCCAATTGCTGCGCGATGTTGCCTCACCAGTCATTCCAATTCTCAAAGGGGTGTTGGTGATGCCCTTGATTGGCAGCTTGGATGGCGAACGCATGCAGCAAGCAACCACGATTATCTTATCGCGGGTTGAACGTGAGCGCGCCAAGAAAGTTCTGATCGATATTACTGGCGTGCCAATGATGGACGAATCTGCGGCCCAAGCCTTAGTGCGTATGATTCATGGCTTGCGGTTGTTGGGCGCGACGGTTACCTTGGTCGGGGTCGGCCCCGAAGTTGCCCAAAGCTTGACGGCGCTATCAGTCGATTTGAGCGCAGTCCAAACCGCAGCCGACTTGCGCACCGCAGTTGCGCAACTCAGCCGTTCATAATACTATTTGGTTTATTCAAGAACCCATGCAGGTTGTTGCATGGGTTCTTGATGATTAAATCGAGCAGGAGTTTGCCATGATTATTGAGCTGATTGGGCCAATTTGGTTTTGGAAAGGGCCTGCACCATGGTATTTTGTGACTGTGCCCGAAGAAGAGAGCCGCATGATCAAGGCTATTGCTGGCTTAGTGACCTATGGTTGGGGCGTAATTCCAGCCCAAGTTCAAATTGGCAAAACTCGTTGGAGCACGTCGTTAATTCCCAAAGATGGGCTGTATCTTGTGCCAATTAAAAAACCAATTCGCCTGGCTGAACAGCTCAACGAAGGCGATGAGGTTACGCTGCAATTGGAGATTGGCCAATAATGCCTATCCTTTCAACCACCAACCTCGTTTTGGCCGCCGATGCAGCAATCGACTTGCAATTGCATACCACCGCCAGCGATGGTCAATGGGAAGCCGCCGAACTGATTGGCTATCTCAAGCGTGAAGGCTTTGGCTTGGCCGCCATCACCGACCACGATCGGCCTGAGCTTGCTCAATCGCTGCAAGATTTGGCCTTGGCTAAAGCCATGCCGCTGCTGGTTGCTGCTGAAATGAGCTGCCTTTGGCGCGAGCAAATGGTTGATGTGTTGTGTTTCGGCTTTACGCTCCAGCCAAATCCACTAACGGCACTGGCCGCGGAGCTGCATCAACGCCAACAGACAATCATCGCCAATGCCTATGCATATTGTTGTAATGCAGGCTTTTTAGGCGATCAGATGCAACCGCAACTTGATGCAATTTTGCGCCAACCCTCGGCCAGTCAGCCGCATGTCTTCGCGGCGTTGGTCAAACAGCAAAACCCAGATTTAGCCCCAGCCCAGTTTTCGCAATTACTGCAAGCCGCTGGTTGCGATTTTGCCACCACGCCAATTGCCGCAGTGGTTGCAGCCGCCCAGCAAAGTGGCGCGGTGTGTATCTTAGCGCATCCAGGTCGGGATGATGGCTTTGTGTGTTTTGATCAACCGCTGCTTGAGCAACTGTGGGCCGAAGTGGCGTTAGATGGGCTTGAAGTTGAGTATCCGTTGCATACGCCGGATCAAATTGCCCTCTATCGTAGTTTTGCCGCGCAACGAAGCCTGTTGACGAGTGCTGGCTCGGATTCGCATCGGCCTAGCAAGCCGCCAATTCGCTATCGCGCTGGCGATTATCGGGCCTTGCTGGGTCGTTTAGGGGTTGTGGTTGAAGCAGATTGATTTTTATCCATTTATTGCCATGGAGCAATGCTACGACATATCAAATAATAACCAATTCTGTCGCTTAATTAATGCAACAATTGAATCATAGCGCTTCCATGGCTTATCAAACCAAGAATTTTTCCTAAATAATAATGTTGTATGACCAGCATCAAAAAACTCAATTGTATAACAATGATGCCCCAATGCTTGATGAATCCCAACGACACGATTTGAATTTACTGCGTTTTGTGGAAGATCGTAAGCTTTTTTTGCTGAATAGTTTAACCCTGCTTCAATCAGGCTGAATTGAGCAAATACCTCAGTAAATGGTCGATACTGAAAGCTGTTTTCAATAATTTGAAATTGTTCAATAGTATCACAAGCGATAACCATAAAATTTTCAACATAGATTAGATGAACGCTAGCGATTAAATAGTAGCCGACTATGCTGCTGAATTGCTGCTTGCAGATCGCGGAAAACTGCTACGTTATCAAGTTCATTGCCCATACTAACCAAGGCTTGGGCCGCCTCAGGCCGAACCCCGATAAAGGCCACGACCGCACCAAGCAAGCTGCTGGCTTGCACAATTCGCTGCAACATCGCTGCCCCAGCATAATCAAGCACCGCCACGCCTGTTAAATCCAGCAATAAGATTTTGGTGCGATAGCTGCCAACTGCCGCTAAAAGTTGTTGCTGAATATCCTGCAAACGCTCCTGATCAAATGTGCCAATTAGCGGAACCAGCAACATTTGTTGGTGCAAGGGTAAAATTGGCAAACTCAAGGCCCGAATGGTTGAGCGTTGTTGATCGTTTTCAGTTAATAATTGAGCTTGTTGCTCGATTAAATGTTGCGAATTTGCCAAGTTTTGGCGTAATTCTTGGGTGCTTTCAGCCACGCGCTCGCTCAGTTGATCGCGCTCGGTTTGCAGCGTCGAAGTCAATTCGCGGCTACGCTGTTGCGCAAGATTCATGGCATGGATTGCTTGCTGCGTCGTACGCGAGCCAACATAGCCCAGCCCAATGATAATCAGCAACAACGTACTGGCTAAGCCATATACATCGCTATTTTGGGGCAATGTTTGGGGAATATCTCTGGTTAATATTGCTAACAACGCGAGTGCAGCCAAGCTCGTTGCGCTGGCAACCAACAAACCACGCGGCGAGAGCGTTACAAAGCCAATTAAGATTGGCAGCAAAAAGAAAAATGGCGTAAATGCAACCCGATTGGCCAACACTGGTGCAGCTACCAAGGCGATTAATGTCACTGCAATCAGCAAGCCTGCGCCGCTATTGGCTGAGCCACGGCGCGCTAGCCCAATCGCTGCCAACCCCAAAATGCCAAATGGGCTAATCAGCGCTGCGGTTTCTCGCCAACCAGCAGCAAAAATGCTAAATAGGCCAATTAAAACAATACAGCAAACCAAGAGAAAGGTGATGCCGACGATTGCTTTGCCACGTCGCCGAATATTGGCATTGGCGTGTTTGATGCGGAAAAGCAGGGCGAGTAAAGCCTTAAGACGCATAGTGCTACGGTATCCAACTAAACAGAAAAGAATGGTGTTTGACAACCAGAAGAATGCACAGAAGGTTGGGCTTCTGTGCATTCTGCATCATTAACTAGGTTTGATCGAAGTTAGTTGCTAGATATTATCTTTGGTGATCAATTTCAGCTCAGTGCGAATCCAGCCACTGAATTTCTCGCCCTTGAGCGTGCGATAGCCATAATCCATACCGATTGCGGCCATTTGCGCACCATATTGTTCCACCGTTGCCAGCATTTTACCATCTTTGATCAATGGTTGCACAGCTGGAATATTATCGAAGCCCACAACTTTAACCTTATCGATCATTCCGGCGGCTTCGAGCGCTTGCACAGCGCCAAAGGCCATCGAATCGTTGGCCGCCATAATGCCTTGCAGGTCGGGATATTTTTTCAGCCACGCGGCGGTGATGCTTTGGCCTTCGCTGGTTTCCCAGTGGCCGCTTTCGGCGACGACAAGCTTCAAGCTGCCATCGGCAATTGCATCATCGAAGCCCAAGCGACGTTGCACCGCATTATCGGCCTCGGGATTGCCTTCGAGAATCGCGACCTTGCCGCCAACGCCCAAGGCTTTGGCTAGAATATCGCCCGACATTTTTGAGCCAGCCCGGTTATCGGGGCCAAAGAAGGCAAGATCAATGCCGGCGGCTTTTTTGGTCGCCTCATCGAGTGCAACATCGATATTAATCACGACAATGCCTGCTTTGATTGCTTTGGCAACGGGCGCGACCAAAGCCACCGAATCGGCGGGAGCAAGCACAATCACATCATATTTTTCGGTAATCAGGCGCTCAAGCGAGGCAATTTGGGTCGCAAAATCGCGCTCGTCGTTAATGCCTGTGGCCATGAAATCGAAGCTGGTTGCATTTTGGCGGGCATATTCTTCAGCGCCAGCCTGCATTTGTTGAAAAAACTCGTTGCTGAGCGACTTCATCACCAAGCCAATTTTGGGCTTGGTAGGCGTGGCGGTGCTCACAGGGGTGGCCTGAGTAGTGCCACAGCTTGCTAAAAGGCCAAGCGTGGCTAGCCCGCCTAAACGTAAAAAATCACGGCGGGAATATCCGACGGAGTTTACCAGACCATGTGCATTATTAAGTGGCTTTTCCATTGGATCATCCTTCTGCCTATGGAGCATGCGAAAGTAGCCTCAGACGAAAAAATTGGTTTAGCTGATCAATCTTGATTAAATTCGTCATAATTTACGAACAAGTTAACTAGCCAATTTCTACGATGATTAGTAGTAGGTTTGTTGTCAACCTGCTCTAGGAGTATGCTTAAACCCGTTTAAGCGCTTTTTAACATATCTGCATAAGAGTTATTAAAATTTTTTGACAAATTCGTTAAGATCATTTAAGATATAACTAATCCACTGATATGGAGCTTGATCTTAATGTTAGGGTAGTTTGCTGACTGCGTAAGGAGGACGCAACATCAGGATCATCGGCCTCACCAATCCTTCATGACAACGATGTGCAATAGGTGTAGGTACAGCCGCTGTTGGTTTGGTACTGCACAATTTTGGTTAAATAACCCACATGTTGAGGAGGCAACTTTGAAGCGTCTGTTTGTTTCGAGCATGTTGATCTTGGCGGTTAGTGCGTTTGCTGGCTCAAATTCATCGTTCGCACAGTCACGTGATGTAGAAAAACCCATCGACATTGGCGATGCCGTTGGTCTCGACCTCAATGCCCCTGCTGTTCCTGGTCAATTCGTCATCAAGTTCAAGAATACAACCACCAAAGCCAATCGCACCAATATGTTGAATGCGTTAGGTGCTGTGCAAATCGATCGCATCGAAGCTCTCGATGCAGAAGTTGTCGAATTTGCCAGCCTTAAGAGCAACGATAGCTTGGCTGGGCGCACGGCGCTGGTTGAAAGCTTGCTCAAAAATGACTCCATCGAATATGCCGAACCCAACTTTATCTATGCCTCAACCTACACGCCAAACGACCCAGGTCGTAGCTCACAATGGGCTTGGGGTGTAACGCAAGCATACACTGGATGGGATATTACCCGTGGTAGCAGCAGTGTTGTTGTTGCGGTCGTTGACACTGGGATTCAAAGCAATCACCCTGATTTGGATGCCAAAGTCGTTGCTGGCTACGACTACATTGATAATGACTCAACGCCAACTGATGGTAACGGCCACGGCACCCACGTCGCTGGGACGGTTGCTGCTGAAACCAACAATAGCACCGGTGGCGCAGGCACTTGCCCCAACTGCCGTGTGATGGGTGTTCGCGTGTTGAACAACAGCGGTAGCGGTACCTTGGCCGGTGTGGCCAATGGCATCACCTACGCTGCCAACAATGGCGCGAAGGTCATCAACTTGAGCCTTGGTGGCGGCGGTTCGACCGCATTGCAAAATGCTGTCAACTTCGCTTGGGGCAAAGGTGTATTCTTGGCGTGTGCTGCTGGTAACAGCAACACCTCAAGCACCACCAGCGCCTACCCAGCAGCCTACACCAACTGTTTCGCGGTTGCTTCAACCACGTCGACCGATGCTCGTTCATCGTTCTCAAACTATGGTACGTGGGTCGAAGTTGCTGCCCCTGGTTCGAGCATCTACTCAACCTGGATTGGCAGTGGCTATAACACGATCAGCGGGACCTCAATGGCTACCCCGCACGTTGCTGGTTTGGCTGGCTTGTTGTCATCAAAAGGCTTGAGCAATAGCCAAATCAAGAGCAAAATCTGCTCAAGCTCCGACCAAATCAGCGGGACTGGCTCACGCTGGACCTGTGGCCGGATCAACATCTACAAAGCTGTTCAATAGTTCTTCTTTCGCCTTGACGGAATAAGTGGTCGGATGACCACTTGGTGTGTGGAAATGTTCAAGTGATCCTGAAATCCCTAACTTAATATCAGATCAAAAGCCCATGGGACTAGCTAGACCATGGGCTTTTGGTTTTAGCGATTTGGCTGAAATGGGCGTGGTTCAAAGCCAAAATAATGGCGAAAGGCACTTAAATCAGCAATGTTTCCTTGCAGCAAGAGGCTTAATTCAGCCCGATTAATCGGCCCCAAACCTGTTGTCGTGCCAATTTGGGCAAGCAACTGGCTTAGCCAATTAGGCACAAACCATGGGCGTAAACTGCGACCTTGGCTGGCTGCCAAGCGTTCGAGCAACTGATAAAAACTCATGCGCTCGCCGCCAGCCTCAATTGTGCAGTTGGCAATTGCTTGCTGTTCAACGCATAATTTAATTGCTTGTACAAGGTCGTTGATATGGATTGGCTGCACCTGATAGCGGCCATCACCCAAGATTGGCGTAATTGGTAGCTTGGCCAAACGTTGAAAGAGCCGCATGGAATAGCTGCCTGCGCCATAGACAAAACTTGGCCGCAACACCACCCACGGAATTGCTTGCTGGCTCAAGGCCTGATCGGCGAGCGCTTTGCTGCGCACAAAGGCTTGGGGAGCCGCAACATCGGCTCCCAAGGCACTGATTTGAATGATTTTTTGTAGCTGGTGCTGGGCGGCGGCGTGAAATAAGGCAATTGGTACATCAGTCTGCACTGCTTGAAAGCTGGCTCGGCGGGTTTCGCGCAAGATTCCCACACAATTGATCACAATCTCGTGGCCAGCTACATGATCAAGCCATTGATCAGGCTTAAGCCACTCCGCCACCAGATAGTTAATTGCTGGATTTGCTTGAACCGCTGGCATTTGGCGCACCAAGCAGGTTAATTGATGGCCAGCGTTGCTTAATTCAGCTGCCACATGGCGACCAATAAAGCCACTTGCTCCCGTCAAAAAAATTCGCATTGCGCACCTCATTGCTCAGCCATAAGCACCTTGCGACGATAGCCACGCAACCAGCGATAATCAATTGGCTGAATTTCATAGCAAATTTCTGGTTGTACCGGATACTGTTTCATTAATTGAAATTCGGCCTGCTGGACATGGCGCAAGCTGTGTTGCCACGCAGCTTCATCACGCTCAATGCGCACAATATTGGCTTCGCCTGGTTTGCTCAAGGCAATCCCCCGCGCTGGATATTTAAGTAGCTTGGCTGCTTGTTCAAGGCTTTCGAACACTGAATCACTGGCAAGTTGGGCTGGCTGGTGGTTATCAATCACAATGTCGGCATTTGCCGTAGTGCTTTTAATTGAAATACGTGTCTGCTCAACAGAACGTTTAACCACAATTGGCGTATGATGAAAATTGAAATTGGTTACGAGATTGCCAGCCCACGCCAACAGCCTGTTATCACAATCGCTGCGCACAAAATACAGGCCTTGTTGTATACCAAATGGCGTTTTTAGATTGACATAAATTCGATAGGCCACATGCCAATAGTTAATGCCCACTGCTTGCGGTGCAAACCACGGACGCATATGCGCAACATGGCATATTACGATATTCCAAAAACCGTATCCTTGATATTCGGTGGCGGTTAATTCTGCTGGCAGGATTGGCGAAAAATGTTCGATTGGCATGCGATAGCTCAAAAGCCAACATTGGTCAATGTGGCCTTGCATGGTCATTGGGTTATGTAGAAGTGGCATAAGAGCCTCATTTCGCTAAAAGATGGCGCAAACGATAGAAACAAACTGCGCCTGTGCCGTTCAGCAGCAGCATCCACAGCAGCCAGGTTTGCCAACGCGCTACTTTAATCACGCTCAGTTGCTCGGCTAAAGTGCTAGCCATAGTGATGTTGGCGATTAACACCAGCAGTAGGTTGCGTTGTTGGGCAGAGGCTTGGGTTTTGAGCAGATAATTGAGCAAAGCAGCAATTAATAGAATTGTTTCGCCATAGCTCATGCTCACCAAACATGCCTGAATACAGCTATTAATCCGCCCTCGGCTGGCGAATATGAGCGCTGGGCCAAGCACCAACCAGCCAGCACCAGCAGAAAGTGTCAACCAACCTGCCGCGCCGCGCCGCGACCATTGCGGCACTGCTTGCTGAAGCGAGCCGCCATAGATCAGCGAGCCGCCAACCGCTAAACCAGCATGCTGCAACCAAGCCCGATATGGCCATTGCTGAACTGGCTGATTACGCTGTTCGGCCATGCTTTGCTTGGGCTGGCGCAATTGTTGAAAAAATGTTTGCATTGAATTCACCTCAAATCAACTGATGCAGCAAGCATACAGCGCCTACGTTACAAGCCCGTTACAGCCAATTGCGTCAGCAACGTTGGCGACGCAAAACCCCTCAACCACAGCTGGTCGAGGGGCAAGTGTTGGGTTAATCAACATGCATTTTTAATTATTATTGAATTGACATAATTCAATCGATTTGGCGTAGCGGCGTGCCAGCCAAAAAGGCCTGAATATCGGCAACTGCCTCGCCAAAATACGCCCGATAATTGCGTTGAGTGACGTAGCCCAAATGAGGCGTTGCCAGCACATTGGGCAAGCGGCGCAACGGATGATCGGCAGGCAACGGCTCTTGATCAAAAACATCTAAGCCTGCGCCAGCGATCCAGCCTTGTTCGAGGGCGCTGATTAACGCTGCTTGATCAACAATTGGCCCACGTGAGGTATTAATGAGATAGGCCGTGCGGCGCATCTGCTGCAATTCAGCAGCACCGACTAAACCACGAGTGCGCTCGCTCAGCACAAGGTGAATCGAAACAATATCGCTTTCGGCGAGCAACTGTGCTTTTGATTCAGCGCGTTGCACGCCAAGTGCTTGTGCATGTTCATCGCTGAGATTTTGGCTCCAAGCCAGTACGTTCATGCCAAAGGCTTGGGCAATCAGCGCTACCTTGCTGCCAAGTTTGCCTAAACCCAACAAGCCCAGCGTTTGGCCAGCGAGATCCATGCCAATCGTGTGTTGCCACGGGCCATTGTTGCGAAACGCCAAGTTTTCGGGCACGATTTGGCGCGCCAAGCCCAAAATGAGCGCCCACGTTATTTCGACTGGTGGCTCTGGGTAAGTGGCTGTGCCACAAACGATGATGCCTTGGGCCTTGGCAGCAGCCAGATCAATCGAGGCGTTGCGCATCCCAGTCGTGACCAGCAGCTTAAGTTTTGGCAATTGAGCAAATAAATCGGCTTTGAACGGCGTGCGTTCACGCATAATCACCACAATCTCGCAATCGCCAATTGCCTGCACCAAGGCTGCTTGATCGCTAAAGTATTCTGCAAATACCCGCACCTCAACCTGATCGGCGATGACTGACCAATCAGCCATGGTTAAAGCGACCTGCTGATAATCATCAAGAATTGCACATTGAAGTTTCATTCGGGTTCGGCTCCTTCGTAAATGGCTGAATTGCAATGCTGCACAAGCATTGATCGCTAGATCACTTATTCTACGCCCAAACCAGCGATTGTTCGTACTGGCTGCATTGCCTAGCTATTCTTTACAATCAGTTTTTGCTGCGCTAGCATACAAAGGTAACTAATTGCGTGAGGAGGTGCGTAGATGCAACGCTGGATTCTGCGCTTGCTACTGGGATTGAGCTGTTTGGTTGGCTGTCAAACTGCGCAGCCTGTTGCTCTATCGCCACAGCCCACGCCAACAACCCCAATTGATACAATTTATTTTTCTGAAACCCCATTTGAGGCTGCTCGATCAATTACCAGCATTGCAATTGTTTCATCGCCTGAAGCATTGGAACAATTGTTAAGTCAAACGACGATCAAAATTCTCTATCTTGATCAAACAAGCATTGATGCAGTTTCTCATGGGACATTGACCTTGCTGTATCAAAAAAGCGTTATGCTTGCCTCATTTGATACACCATTGAGCATGCTCGCTAAAAAATCAGGCCATCAGCAAACAATGCCTGATCTTGAACTAAGCGAACCAAGAGCCTATATTTCAGCCTTGGTTCAAATGAAAAATCGTACTTCTGGTACTAAGTACGAATATCATGATTTTTACTATGGCGATTTTATAGAAACCCATCGCTTGATACAGCTTCAATGGCGCATGAGTCGCTGTAACGCAAAGCTTGATCCTCCATCACAGTGTACTGAATTTCGCTAAAATGTAAGCCTAGAATTATTAAATCGATACGCTAAATACGTGGATTCTCGCACTTATTTTATTAATCACGCAGCGCTACACGATTGATTCGGCACAGGTGTTGCCTGTCAAAGAGTATGCTATAATTCGCATTTTGTAGGTGTACTTTGGAAAGGGTAGGAATGACCATGATCCCTGTGCTTGAGCATTGGAATTCCGATGCCCTGCTTGCGATGCCCTTTGATCAATATCAGCGCTATCGGCTGAGTGCTGAAGCGATATTTTTATTAAAACAAGCTGCTGGCGCAAGCGATCAGCGCTGGCGGATTCTTGATGTTGGCGGTTTTTTCCCGCCGCGCAATGGCGTGATGCCGTTGCAAGCTTTTTTTCCCGCCGATGAAACCTTGGTCGTGGATACTGCCGAGTATGTGGGTGCTGGCTATCAGCAGGCTGATGGCACCAAATTGCCCTTTGAGGATCAGTCGTTTGATATTGTGCTCAGTTGCGATACGCTTGAGCATATTCCGCTGGAAGGTCGCAATAGTTTTTTGGCCGAACTGCGGCGGGTGGCCAGCCGAGCGGTTTTTTTGGCAGCGCCGCATAATTTAACCAATGTAGCCACCGCCGAAGCGATGTTGCGCGATTATCTGAGCCAATTGCAGATGCATAATCCCATGCTCGATGAGCATGTTGCATATGGCTTGCCCCAAGCGACCTTGGTTGAGGCTTGGCTCGCCGCTGAGCAGCTTGATTATCTGGCGTTTGAAAGCGGCTACTTGCCACATTGGCAATTGCTGATGGTGCTGAAACATTTATTGTTTCGCCAAAACCAACGCGATGCAATGCACGCCAATTTCGATGCGCTCTATAATCAACGCTTTTATGCCTACGACCAGCGCGGGCCTGGCTACCGCAAAATTTATCTAATTGCCACCAATGGTCAGCTGGATTCTAGCTTGCAAGCCTTGGTCGAGCGTTCACTCCAGCCAACGCCAACCGACCCAGCCAGCGATTTGTTGAGCATCGTTTTGCCTGTTTTGACCAGCACCGCCTACGATACTGTGCTGTTTCAGCAATCCCTCACAGCCCAACTTGCGCAATTCAAGCACGATCAGCAGGCCCAGAGCCAGCAACTAGCGCAGATGCAGCAACAACTTGCCCTGCAAGCAACTAGCTTTGATCAGATGCACGATTTAGAGCGGCGTTTGCTGGATGCATCGGTGTTGGCAGCACAGCTTGAGGCCGAAAAACGTGGCGTGCAAGCCCAACTTGAATATCTGCATTGGCAACATAGTTTGGTTCAACAGCAGCTTAATCGCTCGCTACCACAACGCATCACTGATCGTTTACGCCAGCTTTGGAGGAAATTTCGTTAATGAGTCAGCGTCAATTAAACGTCGTTTTCTGGAGCGGTTGTGGCGGCGAAACCCAGCGCTATCGCTGTCAGCATGCAATTGATCAATTAAAGCAACGCGGGCACAAGGCTCAATTGTTTAACCAGACCGATTCGGCGGTTATTTCAGCAATTGCGACCGCCGATCTGGTGATTGCCCATCGGCCCAAAGCCAGCCATTTTTGGGAAACCGTCAAGCAAGCGGCGGCAGGCAAGCCATTGGTCTATGAAACCGACGATCTGCTCTTTGACCCACGCTTGGTCGATTCGATGCCGATTGTCGCCGAAAGCACTGGCTTCGAACGTCAATTTTGGCGCGCTTATGTGCTGGGCAATGTGCCAGTTTTTGAGCAATGTCAGGCAGCGATTGTCAGCACAACTCCGCTTGCCGCGGCCGCAAAATCTTTTGATAAGCCTGTTTGGACGCATCGCAATGTGCTTGGCGACGATTGGCTGACTTGGTGCGAAGCTGCGTATCAAGCCCGCGCAGCTCACGAGCATGTGACCATTGGCTATTTTAGCGGCACCTTTTCGCACGATGCCGACTTGCGCTTGATCGCGCCAAGTTTATTAAGCCTCTTGCAGCAAAACCCCAAGTTGCGGCTTGTTTTAGGTGGCAAAATTACCCTGCCTGAGGTTTTGGCTCCGGTTGCTGCCCAAATTGAGCAATTGCCGTTTGTGCCGCTGGAAGAATTGCCAAGCCTGATGGCGCAGGCTGATATTATTTTGGCTCCCTTGGATGTGGAAAATGCCTTTACCCGTTGCCGGAGCGAATTAAAATATTTGGAAGCAGCAGCCTTACGCTTGCCAGTTGTGGCTAGCCCAATTCCCGCCTTTGTCGAAGCGATTAGCAATGGCGAAAATGGCTTTTTGGCCGCCACTGAAGCAGAATGGACGAGCCATCTGCGTAGCTTGGTTGCCGATGCAGGTTTGCGCCAAAAGCTTGGCCAAGCTGCCTATGAACATGTGCAAAGCCACTATACGATTGCCGCCGCCGCCGAAGAATATGAGGCATTGCTGCTCACCATTATTCAACGCTTTGCAACCAATGTGCCTCAGCCAGCCAGCCAACCATTAATTAGCCAATTTCAGCGCGATTTGTATTTTACCGATCGCACGGTGCATATGATTACTGGCTGTGATATTGGCAATGCAGGCAATTATCGCTGTCGCCATCGCCAAGAACAACTCGAATGGTTTGAGATGTATAGCGGCGTTACCAGCCTCTATAACGAGCCATTTAAGATTGCCGATAGCATTAAATTTGGCATCTTAATTTTGCATCGGGTGGCACTCGATTCGAACATTGAAGCATTGATCAATGCCCATCAGGCGCTTGGCCATCCAGTTATTTTTGATACTGATGATTTGGTGTTTCGCACCGATTTGCTGCACTATATCGATGCGATTAAAGATTGGCCCGCCGATGAAGTTGCGCTCTATCGCGATGGCGTTGAGCGCTATCGCAAAACGATGATGCTGTGTGATGCAGTGATTGTTTCGACCGAACCGCTGGCCGAACAAGTGCGCGCCTTAGACCTCAATGCCTATGTAGTGCGCAATGCGCTGAGCCAAAACCAAATCAATTATGCTGCACCGATTGCTGCGCAACGCCAAGCCAAACCTGTAGCTCACGCGAATGATCCAGTCTTAATCGGCTATTTCAGCGGCACTGCAACCCATAATCGCGATTTTGAGCAAGTTGAAAGCGCGCTTTTGCATATTTTGGCCAAGCACGAGCATGTGCGCCTGCGGATTGTCGGGCCATTGCAATTATCGCCAGCTTTCGATGCAGTTGCTGCACGGATTGAGCGCCGCGATCTTGTGCCACTCGAACAATTGGCCGATGAGATTGCTGCGGTTGATTTTGCACTCGCGCCATTGGAACTTGATAATCCATTTTGCCAATCCAAGAGCGAAGTCAAATATATGGAAGCAGGCTTGGTGGGCGTGCCCTTAATCGCTACGCCAATTGAAGCCTTCTCCCATGCGATTACCCACGGGGTCAATGGCATGCTGGCGGCGAACGAAACAGAATGGATTGCAGCGCTTGAAGCAATGGTTACTGATCCCGAGTTGCGCCAACGCTTGGGCCGCGAAGCCTTGGCTGATGTGCATGAGCGCTACACGCCCAAGGCGCGCAGCCGCGAATTGCACAATGCCTTGATTCAAGTGTGGGTGATGTATGCCCGCCAAATGTCGTTGATCAAGAGCAATGCCTTGTTGCTCGGCGCAAATAAATCGTTATCGAATGGCACCGAAGTGTTGGTGATGCACATTGATGGCTTAATCACCAGCAACCAAGATTTACATTATCGCGTTCAAGAGCTTGAGCGTGGCAATGCAGAAGCCAAAGCCTATGCCCACCAATTAGAAATTCAGCTGCAAAACATCGCCAATGGCGTATTAATGCAGTTGAGTGGCAAAGCCAAAGGGCTGCTCAAACGTCTTGTAAACCGTAAAGGATAGAACCGAGTTATGCAAGTTACTGAACATCCTCGCCTGCGAATCGCTTGGTTGCTGACCGCGCCAATTGTTGGTTCTGGTGGGTATACCAATATTTTTCGAATTATCAACCTCTTGGCGAGCTTTGGCCACGAGCAAATTATCTTTATGAATCCCAGCGATTACCCGACCGAGGCGCTGGATCGGCCTGAACATTTTGTGCAACGCTATTTTGGCGTGGTGCATGCGCCAATTTATTTTTGGCCGCAAGAAATTAAGGGCTTTGATATTGTTTTGGCAACCCAATGGACGACAACTCAAGGCTTTGAGATGTGCGATCCGGCGATTACTCGTGCCTATTTCGTACAAGATTTCGAGCCATTTTTCTATGCCATGGGCGATGAATGGCTGAGCGCCGAGGCGACCTACAAACAAGGTTGGCCCTGTATTACCTTGGGGCATTGGTTGGCCAAACATTTGCACGAGCAATATCAGGCCACAACCTTCCCATTTGATTTTGCGGTCGAGCACGAACGCTACTATCCACGGCCCAAGTTGTTGACCAAAAAACCGCGGGTTATTTTTTATGCGCGGCCATCAACGCCCCGCCGCTGTTTTGATTTGGGCATGCGCGCTTTGGCGATTGTCAAAGAGCAACGGCCTGATGTTGAAATTGTGCTCTTTGGCGATAAACATCTCAAGCATTTTTCAGCGCCGTTCAAATTTACCGCCATGGGCATTTTAAACCCAGAAGAATTGGCTGAGTTGTATGCTTCGGCCACCTTGGGCTTAGTCATTTCATCGACCAATCCTTCGTTGATGCCGCCTGAAATGATGGCCTCGGGCTGTCCAGTGGTCGATATTGATCTTGCGCCAAATCACTTTTTGGTGACCCACGGCAAAACCGGCTTGTTGGCGACTGCCGAGCCAAAACCACTAGCCCAAGCCTTGTTAAGCGTTTTGAGCGATGAGCCATTGCGCCAACGCTTGATCAAGGCAGGCCTTGAGCATGCCAAAACCTTGCGCTGGGAAAGCTCAGCCCGCGAGGTCGAAAAAGCCTTGGTTAAGCTGGTTACAACTGCTTCTGGCACGATTAACCAACGCTTGCTAACCGATCACGAACATTTGCAAGGTGATGGCGTGAGTGCCGCTTTGAACGCCGATTTTAACATCGGCCAGCGTTTGGTTTGCCAACATGATGGCGTTTGCGGCTTTGAAGTTGCCTTGGCGCAACCAGCCAGCGGCTCGTGGCGTTTACAAATTTACGATGCACTGATTAATCCAAATCGTAGCTTGGTTGATGTAGAATCAAGCAGCATTGATCAACAGTGGCTGCATTTTGATTTTCCGGCCTTGCCAGCCAGCCGCAATCAAGCCTTGCACTTTGTGGTGAGTTCTGCCAACGGCTCAAGCGTGCGCTTTGATTTTCGGGCTGCGGTTGGTGGCTCGTTGAGCTTCAACCATATGCCGCAACTTGGCCAGCTGTGTTGTCGTGTGTTGTATGCAGCTGCCTACGATACCCGTGAGCGTAGCGCCACGCCCGAGGTGGACTTTTTGCGTGCCCAACAAGCGTTGGCAAATAGCGAATATATTTTATTGAGCGAATTTACCGAACGCCTGCATAATTTGATTGTGCCCAAGAAAACATGGCAAGAACGGAGCAAGAAAACCTTGCAATTAATTCGTTCTGGTAAGTTTAATCACCTTGCCCTCGAAGCCAAACAATATGGCCGCTGGATGTACGATCGGGCCAAAGCGCAATTTCGTAGTTGGCGCTAAAGCATGGAGCAACGATCAACGGCGATCATTGCTCCATGAGCGCTATTTCGTTATCCGTCTATAGATTAATGAGGAAGAGTGTATGTCGCAATGGTTTAATCGTGCAGTATTGCTTAAGTTTGCGCCAATCTTCTTGGTTATGCTTGGCTATACTGCACGTTTATTGATCATGCCTGTAACTGGACATAATGATGTGCTTTTTATGCCATGGCATGCGCATTTTGTTGCCCAAGGCCATTTCAATGTTTATGAGCACTTACTAAATACCTATGGCGATAGCGTGATTAATATTCCGGTGTGGGCACCATATCCATATGGTTTTTATGCCTATACCGGGTTTTGGACAAAAATCTACGATTTGCTTGGCTTAATTGATATTAGTAATTGGTCATCGACCTGGGCGCTTGCCAACCCAATGCGGGCCGTTTTTCTATTTAAATTGATCTATTTGCCATTTGATATATTAATTGGCTGGGGCTTGAAACGCTCTATTGGCATGAGTGCACTTATTATGTGGGCACTTTCACCAACTGCCTTATATATGCTGGCAATGGGCCAAAACGATGTCTATGCGACCGCTTCGATGGTGCTTGGTACTGCTTTGGTTGGTCAAGCGCTGGCGGCAAGCGATCAAAAACTGCAATGGCGACGAGCGTGGCAAGCAATGCTTGTTTTAGGCATTGGTGCATCATTCAAGATGATTCCATTATTTTTAGTTGTACCATTAATTTTACTGCTTAATCTATCGTGGACGCGGCGCGCTATTCTGTTTGTGATTGGGATAGCGCCATTTGTGCTTCTATCACTGCCGTTTTTAAGCAGTAAAGCCTATATAACTGGCGTACTCTTTAACCCTGAAGGCACGCGGATATTTAACGAATCGAGCTTGCTTAGCGAGCCTGTATCATTCTTTTTATTTTCGTATAGTGCCTTGCTGATCTTTCTCTTGAATTATCGTCAAAAATGGGTCAGTGATTCTGCTTGGTGGGTTGCAGTAGCAGTTATGGCAATGTTCTTTTTGTGGATTCATATTCCAACGTATTGGCTCTATTGGTTTATTCCCTTTGCGATTGTTATTGCGCTGCGTTTTGGCTATCGCTACATCAGCATTTGGTTTTTAGCAGAATTTCTATTTGTCATTCAGATATTTAGTAAAAGCCGTGATATTAATATTGGCTTATCACGCTATTTAGTTAACGAATTGACCTTTATGCATCCGGTGCATGCATTATCGCTGCGCTCGCCATTACTGGCGCAAATATTTACCCGTTTTGAGGGATTTATCCAAAGCTTTCAATTGGCATTATTTGGCTTTGTGCTTGGTTTAGCAGTCTATTGTTTATATCGAGTTCGCCAAGCGCAACCATTGGAGCAAGCAAATTCTGGTTTACTGCGCTTATTGCCAATTCCCTTAGTTGTTAATATTGGGGTGATTATTGCAGCGATGTTGCTCACGCGCGGTATGGTTATTCCAGCCCCAGCCTTTGCTGAAGCCCATTTATCAATCCAATTGAACCAAAATGCACCAATCGTTGCCCAAAAGTTTACTGGCTCTGAAACAGCATTAACGGGTTTTGCAGTGCAATTTAGAGAACCAAGTAACAATTATCCTAGCATTAACGGCTGTATTACCACAATTCAGGAAACACGTTGTGCTCCCTTGACTACACCGAAAGGCGAGGTGTGGGAATATGTTGGCTATAACGTAATTTATCCACCAATGGCGACGTATAATCAACCATATACGCTTAGTTTGCAGCTCAGAGAGTTAAACCGCAAACTTGATTTGGGTTATCGCTCAAATAAAGAACAATTTAGCTATGGCGATGAGAAACTTGCTGGAATTTTACCATTTATGCCGATGCATGAATTAAGTTTGAGCAAAGCGATGAGTCAATTAACCCAACATATTAAGAATGATTGGCTTTTTATTCCTATCTGGCTTGTGGTTTATGCAAGCGTTATGCTGTTTTGGTGGCGCATGTTGCGTTCTGAAGTTACCCAATCGCCAACAATTGCCGCCGAAATTTAATTTATAAGGGATGATCTGCCATGCAATTGCAACCAATGCCAACTGAAACGCTCAAGGCCTGCCCAAGCTGTGGCGCAACCCAAGCAGATTTGGTTTGGCAGCAACCAGAAACATTTATTGCTGAAGGCTTAAATTTATATAGCTGTCGCACATGCGAGCAAATTTATCTTAATCCACGCTTGACCCTTGAAAGCACCACCCTGCTCGAAAACCAAAGTGAGGTGTATGCCTACAGCGATGCCGCAGAGCAGCAAGAAATAGCATTAAAAGCCAGCATTATTGCCCATATTGAACAACATGGCCAGCTAAAACCTGGGCGAGTGCTTGATCTTGGTTGTAATCGCGGCTTGTTGTTGGTAGCGGCGCAACAGCGCGGCTGGCAACCAGTTGGGATTGAACTCTCGCCGGTTGCCGCCGACATTGCGCGCCAACGCTATGGCTTGACCGTTTATAGCGACCCAACCAGCCTTGCCCAGCTTGAAGCCTTCGATCTGATTACCTGTTGGCATGTGCTTGAGCATCTGCACGAGCCAGTAGCGTTTGTGCAAGAACTCGCCGCCGCGCTCACGCCAGAGGGCGTTTTGGCAATTCAAGTGCCAGCTTATCAATTTCGCGATCAGTTTATCGAACAAGGGCAAGCTGGCAGCCTTTTGAGCGTGGTGCATACCTTATATTTTACTGCGTCAACGCTCACCAGCTTAGTGACCCAAGCGGGCTTGTGCGTATTTTATTGCGATGAATCACCAGAATATCGCATGTTGACGGTCTATGCCTGCCATCCACAGGCATTAATGGCTCGTTTAGGCCCGCCTGCGTGGTTGGTGTATGATTTGCAGCAAGCGACCATGCACAATGCCGAATTGACAACTCAGCTGCGTGAAACTCAGGCGCAGATACCACCATTAACGACTACGACCAACGAGCTTCAGCAGTATGTGGCGACGCTTGAAGCAACGCTCGCCAGCAAAAATGCCCATATCGCCCAGCTTGAAAAGCAGATCAACACGCTTGAATCGGGCCGAATCCTGCGTTTGCTCAAAGCATTGCGCCGTTTAAGCTAAGCATGGTACAAAAGCAAGTTAATCCATGAACTATCGATTAGGCTTGTTGCCGAAGCTTGCGCCGTTGGGCTGGATTATTCTGGCTGGCTACTTGGCGCGCTTTTTGATTATGCCCTTGGCGAGCCAACACGATGCGCTGTATATGCCGTGGCATGCCCATTTTGTGACTCAGGGTCATTTGAATGTGTATGAGCATTTATATACCACCTATGGGCCGCGGGTGATCGAAATGCCGGTTTGGGTTCCCTATCCCTATGGATTTTATGCCTATACCGGATTTGCGGCAAAAATCTACGATCTCTTGGGGCTGATTGATCTTCAGGCATGGCCTTCAACTTGAGAAATTGCCAATCCGATGCGGGCGGTTTTTTTGTTTAAGCTGCTCTATTTACCGTTTGATCTATTGATTGGCTGGCTTTTGCAACGGGTTGCTGGGCGCTTGGCGTGGGCAATGTGGGCTTGGTCGCCAACGGCCTTATTTATGTTGGCAATGGGTCAAAACGATGTGTACTCCAACGGCTGCGATGCTGTTAGGAACCTATTTGGTGAGCCGCGCATTGGCTGCGAACGATGTGAGCAAGGCGCGTCGCTATGGCTATTGGGCAATGCTCGTGCTTGGCTTGGGCGCTGGTTTCAAGCTGGTGCCACTGTTTTTGGTGCCACCATTAATTGTGCTACTTACCCGCTCGTGGTGGCAACGGCTCAAATTATTTGGAGTTAGTATCGCGCCATTGTTGCTGTTAAGTTTACCTTTTCTGCGCACCCCAGCCTATGTCAAAGGCGTTTTGTCAATCCGAGGGCACACGCATTTTTGATCAGCTGAATTTCCTCAGCCAGCCTAGCTCGCTCTTTTTGCTGTGCTATAGCCTGTTCTTAATCTTTTTGCTGTTGTATGAACGGCCTTGGGTTGCTGATAGCGCTTGGTGGGTGAGCATCGCAACCTTGGCGATTTTCTTTCTTTGGATTAAGATTCCGTTTTATTGGCTATATTGGCTCGCACCCTTTGGCATTATTGCGGTGCTACGCTTGAAGCGGGCCGCTTTGGGCTTGTGGCTGGGCGCTGAGTTAACTTTTGGCCTGACGCTGTTGCATAGCCATCGCGAGCTTAATCTCTTCTTTCGCTTTATTCCTGAATGGCAATTTATTAATCCAATTCATGCGCTGTCACTACGCTCGGAGTTGGCAAGCCAGCTTTTGGCTAAGTTGCGCTTGCTGAGCGAAAGCCTGCAATTGGCACTGTTTATTAGCCTAATCGTACTGGCAGTAATTAATATCTATCATGGCTATCAACGGCCTATTAAACCAGTGCTACGGCTGAATCGACTTGGCCTAAGCCTAATGCCTGCTACAATGATTGTACTAAGTTTGCTGCCGTTTGTTTGGCTTGCGCGGAGCAATGCGATTCGGCCACGCGAATGTGGCGCGCTGGCCAATATGCTGGTTCTGGATGGCCAACAACCCTTTGTTCAAGGCACGATCCAATCGGAGCAAAGCGAATTAACTGGCTTTGCCCTAAGTTTGGTCCAGCTGCCGCCGGTCAATGCCAAACTCCAAGGCTGTGTCGTGGTCGGAACACGCGAGCATTGTGCGCCGCTGGTCGTGCCGCGTGAAGCGCTTTGGGAAACTGCTGGCTATGGGGTGTTTCAGCCAGCGCTGGCAATTACGCCAAATCAACCATTCAGCGTTACCCTTAAAACGCTTGAGCCAAGTGTGCCTGTGGCCATTCACTATCGCTGGAAGCGCCAACCGCTCGTATTGGCAACCAGTCAAGTCGAAGGTAGTTTGCCGATTGTGGCCATGGAACATGCCCAATTTGCCAACGGCTGGCAGCGCTTAGGCCGTTTATTGCGAGCCGATCTGCTGTTTTGTGCAATTTGGGTGCTGACCACCAGCCTTGGCTTGTTATTCGTTTCCAATTTGGTTACTCCAGTTAGCCAACGCTGGCGCTGGAATCGCGCAAAACTGGCACGAAAATCAAAATAACATTGTGATATAATGAACACAGTAACGCGGAAAGGAACTGTCTATGGCTATTCTGTTGGCGAAGTCGCCACTCTCTGATATTGCCGAAAAAGTTGAAGCAGGCGAACGGCTCTCATTTGAAGATGGAGTTCGTTTGTATCAAACTAACGATATTTTAGCCTTGGGTAAATTGGCCGATACGGTGAATCGTCGCAAGAATGGCGATGTGGTGTATTTTGTGCAAAATCACCGCATTACGCCAACCAATGTTTGTGCGTTTCACTGTAATTTTTGTTCATTCCGCCGCAATGGCAACGAGCCTGATGCGTTTGTGCGCACACCTGAGCAAATTATTGATCACGTTGGGCGTTTGTTTAGCGAACGAACCCGTGAATTTCATATTGTTGGCGGGTTAGTGCCCGATCTTGATGTTGAATATTATGCCGATATTATTCGTGAATTGAAGGATCATTATCCCAATGTTCACGTCAAAGCCTTTACGGCAGTTGAAATTGATTATATGGCGCAAATTTCGAACATGGATTGGCGCACGACGCTTGAGATTTTGCGCAAAGCTGGCTTGGATGCCTTGCCTGGTGGCGGCGCTGAAATTTTCCATCCCGATGTGCGGCGTAAAATCTGCCCTGAAAAGGTTGATGGCGATGGCTGGCTGGAAATTCATGGGATTGCCCACGAATTAGGCATCAAAACCAATGCCACGATGCTGTATGGCCATATTGAAACCCTCGAACAACGGGTTGATCACCTGTTGCGGCTGCGCGAGCAACAAGATAAAACTGGCGGCTTTGTAACCTACATTCCGCTGGCATTCCACCCCGAAAATAACAACTTGGGGCGGGTCAAGAAGCTCGATTGGACAACTGGCTTCGAAGATTTGAAGAATTTGGCGATTGGCCGCTTGTTGCTCGACAACTTTGCCCACGTCAAAGCCTATTGGATCTCGCTTACACCACGTTTGGCCCAAGTGGCCTTGTCGTTTGGGGTTTCCGACGTAGACGGTACCGTGATCGAAGAAGAAATCTATCACGCTGCTGGCGCTAAAACCGAACAAGGAATCTCACGCGCCGAATTAGTCCATCTTGTGACGACTGCTGGCAAAACAGCGGTCGAACGTGATGCCTTATATAACCACATTGCTGTGAACTAATTGCAGGGTTTTGGGCTGTTGCTTGAAACGTTGCGTATCGCGTGAGTCGCCTAGCGTACTCACGCTTTTAAATTATATGCTTGGTGTAATCGATTATCTCAATACCCAACCGATGGATTATGGCATTACTGAGCGCTTGCCGCATGTGCCTGTCCAACGCGGCGTGCCAACGGCGATCAACGCGGCAGTTTTGCGCGGCGAGGTTGCTGTTGCGCCAATGTCGGTCTATGAATGGGCCTTGAATGCAGATAAATTGTTAGTTGTGCGCGATTTTTCAATCGCCACGATTGGCGCGGTCAATAGTGTGAATCTGTTTTCGTGGGCTGCTGATCCGCGCCAGCTTGATGGCCAGCCGATTGCCTTGACCACCGATTCGGCAACGAGCATTAATTTGCTCAAGGTGCTGTGCGAGCGTCACTATCGGATTCAGCCTGAATGGCGTTCGATGGCTCCAAATCTTGATGCAATGTTGGCTGAATGCCAAGGTTCATTGATGATTGGTGATAAGGCCTTGGTTGAAGCAACAGCGCGTCGTCATTTGGGCGAACGTGGGTTGCCCTACTTCTTTGATCTTGGCGATGAATGGCTGAAACTGAGCGGCTTGCCGTTTGTATTTGCGGTTTGGGTTGTGCGGCGCGATCAAGCCGAGGCTGTGCGTGATGCTGGGATTGTGCCAGCGTTGCGAGCTGCCAAGGCCGAAAATTTAACCCGCATCGATGAACTGGCCCAGTTTTATGCGCCACGAATTAATATCTCGCCTGGGGTTTGTGCTAAATATTTGCGCGATTTGCGCTACCACTTAACGTCGGTTGATTTGGAAGGCTTGCACACCTTTTTGCGCTATGCAGTGCCCAGTTTTCAACCAAGCCAATTGGAGTGGTTTAGCGAATAAGTGGGTAAAGATCCCCTCACCCCAACCCCTCTCCCGTGGCGCGGGCGAGGGGCTTTTACTATGTGGTTTTACCGCACGTCGTTGATAAACAATAGTTGGCTCCCCCTCGCCCGCATCTAGTGGGAGAGGGTGTTGGGGGTGAGGGAACGCTCCTTACCCCCACATATTCATGTTTTGGAATGTTGCTGTGCTTCTATAACTCGAGCCTTCGCGCTTTTTGCGTTCTTCGCGGTTTATCACGAGGGTTCAGGGGTTGCTTACAAGGGTCGGTTTTAAGATCCCCTCACCCCAACCCCTCTCCCGTGGCGCGGGCGAGGGCAACCAACCGGTCCGTGCTCCCCTCGCCCGCGTTCAGTGGGAGAGGGGCTGGGGGTGAGGGAATGAACCATGGTTACCAACCTAATGAACCATTGCACCTATAGCCAAAAGCCACCAGCCTATAGCCTTATCCATATGTTCTATGCTCTATGTTCTATGCTCTTTTATTCAGCTTTGCGCACGCTGTAGATTGTTTGCAGTTCGCGTTTGCCTTTGAGTTGGACTGGCTCTAGTTGATCCAGTTGGGCTTGATGCTGCTGTAAACGTTGCGCCAACGGCTGCGTGATGATAATTTGGCCAGCCTCGGCAATCGCCACCAAACGACTGGCCGTATTGACCACATCGCCAATCACGGTGTAATCCATGCGTTGGGCCGAGCCAATATTGCCAACGACCGCTCGCCCCCAGCTCATGCCAATGCCCAAGCCAATCGGATAGCCAAAGCTTGCTTGCCATTCAGTTTGCAAGCTGGCAAAGGTTTGCTGCATATCGATTGCGGCGTTGATTGCGCGCTCTGGATCATTGGGCAATGCTCGCACCGAGCCAAATACTGCCATCAAGCCATCGCCTAGAAACTTATCGATAATTGCATCATAGCGATACAGCACCGCTGTCATTTCATCGAAAAAGCGATTGAGAATTTGCTTAACCACCACTTGCGGGGCGAGATTTTCGCTGAGCGCCGTAAAGCCGCGTAAATCGGCAAATAACACTACGATGTCGCGCTCGCTTGGCTCACCAAAACCACCTTCGCTCAACAATTGTTCGACCAGCGGCGGAGCCATGTAGCGTTGTAAATCGGCGCGCAAGCGTTCGAGGCGTTGAGCTTGGAGTTGCTGATTTTCCAAGGCTTGGGCAAATAAGGTGGCGAGAGTTTGCAGCAAATTGTTTTCATTCGAGCGCCAGATATAATGATCATCAGCAGGCTTAATCAACAACAGGCCTTGTAAGCGTTCGGCACTATACAACTGGGCAATCACGACCATGTTGATTTCTGCTTGACGTAATGCGTGACCCAATGCCGAATCGTGCTGCTGTTTAAACAACTGGACGCGACTTTCGTCGAGGCTGGCCAAGAATTCAGGCAAGACTGGCAGTTGGTCAAGCCATGGCAGCGGGTAGGCAATGCTCTTGGTAATCTGGCGCTGATCATGATCGATCAACACCAACATACTTTGGGGAGCCTGAAAAATCGCCGCAACCTGCTGCATAATCTCATGAAATGGCGGTTCGCTGCTGGCACTGGTCAATTGCAGGGCAATTTCATTAACTTGGTTAAGTTGTTGAATATATTCTTGTTCGCGCAAAAAGAGCTTGGCATTATCCAAGCCGACGGTCAGTTGCACCGCAACCGCGCCTAAAATCGATTGGGTTAGGCCATCCAAGGCACTGAGATCGCTATGCCCAACCACTAAGAGGCCTTGAATGCCCTCGTGGGTATGCAATGGCACAATTAACTCGGCCACAATTTGCGGATCGGCCCATTGATAATCCAAGCAAAACTGCGTGACATCGCTGCTAAGCCAGCTTTGATAGTGTTCTAAGGCTTCTAAAATATAGGGTTCGATGTTTAAATATTGGTTGTATGGATTATGGGCAAAATTATGTGTGCCAGCCCGTAGCATAAATTGGTTTTGCTGCTTGAGCAAAATTGCGACACTATTGAAGCCAAAACTGTGGCGCACTAACGAAGTTACCAAGCGCAGCAATTGATCAGGGGTCATCAATTCGGCAAAATTGCGGCCTAGCTCGACCAATAATTGCAATTGGTTGGCGCGCGTATGCTCGCGCGCGAACAGTCGATTGTTATTGACGGCGGTTGTGCCATGGTTGGCAAAGACTTCGAGCGCTTGAATCGTGGCCAAATCGGGCGTGATCAAATTATTCGGCAGATCGACGATCATCAAGCCAAGCAATTGTTGCGGGCTGCCCAAGGGCACAAATAAATAATCTGCTTGGCGAATGCCAGTTGCGCCAAATGGCAGATGGTTGGTTTCTTCGTCGTCGAGCGTATAGCCCGATGGCACAAAATAGGAGCGACTCATCCGAAAGCGCTCACGCAGTAGTGGTATGATGCTTTGCTGAATCTTTTCATTGGTCCAAAGTTGCTGAATTTGCTCGCGCTGAACCCCAGCTACGCCTTGGGCCGACTCAACATCATCAATCTCAAAAACGTGAATAATAACTTGGCGAAAGCCCAACGAGCGATGAATTGCCTGGGCTAGCTCGTTTAACACCTCGTGCAGTGGCAAATTGAGGCTTAAGCGTTCGCCGACATTCAACAATTCTTCGAGCATTTGCGAGCGGCGTTCGAGCAGGCCTTTTTGTTGAACGGTGGTTTGAAACAGTTGGGCATGGGTAAAGGCGGTGACGCTTTGATTGCCAATATTTTGGGCTAATTCGAGCTGATCTTGGGTAAAATAATTAATTCGGGTATGCGCCGCCGTAATGACCCCAATCACAATCCCTTGGTGAATCAAGGGCACTGAAAGAATCGAGCGCGTGGTATCAATTCGACGATCCATCGAGATCCAGCGTGGGTCGCGGGCTGTATCGCTGATGATTAATGGCTTCATGGCCCGCATCACCCAGCCTGCTACGCCATCGCGAATCACCCGTTGAATGCTTGCGGTATTGAGGGTTTCTTTGACTGATGAGGCATAAAATGGCGTGTTATGGTCGTTGACTAAAATGATTGAGGTGCGGATTGCGCCCAAGGCATTGGCTAATTGCAGCACCAAATCGCGTAAAATACTGTTAATATCGAGCGAGCTGTTGAGGGTTTGGCTAATCGCATACAAAATATGCATTTGGCGGGTGGATTCTTCGAGGCCGCGGCGATTTTTTTGCAGCCGCATCATCACTCGTAAGCGTGCCAATAGCTCGGATAACTCGATTGGCTTGACCAAAATATCGTCGGCTCCTGCATCGAGTGCCGCAACTTTGGTGCGCAAATCGCCAAGCGCGGTAATTTGAATAATTGGAATAAATGGGATGGCGGGATTACTGCGCAGATGGCGGGTCAGATCAACGCCATTCATACCAGGCAAGGAAATATCCAACAAAATAATATCTGGTGTAATGACGCGCACAAATTGCAACGCTTCTTCGCTACTATTGGTCAATGAAACCCGATAGCCAGCATCGCGCAGCAGCAATTGAAACATGCGGCTAATACTGAGGTCGTCTTCGACGATTAACACATGGCCATTGCTTGCATCAGGCATGAAGGTTCTCCACTTGGGTCGCTGCCCTCATTGTACGAGGTGTTCTGGCGTTTGACAATGGTATAAAGCCAAGTACGATCATAGAGCACCATTATTAATCTCTATCCGGCGGTGCATATGGAGGTTTCTTGTGAGTAAACATGTTGTCGTCTATGGTCGAACGAGTTTTTGCCCTGATCTTGCTCGTTCGCAACGTTTTTTAGAAGCCAAGCAGGTTGCCTACACCCAAATTAATATCGATCAAGATGACGCTGCTGGTGCGTTGGTCGAGGGCTGGGTTGGCTATCGCAGCGTGCCCACGATTGTGGTTGCCGAAGCTGGCAGCAATTTGCCCTTCGAAGCGCCAGCACCGTTGCCAGCAGGCCGCGAAGCGCGCTCATTTGATCGTGGTACCGTTATCACCGAACCAAGCGACGAAGCCTTGAGTGCTTTCTTGAAGCGCAACGGTTTGTTGGATTAAGCGTATAGTGGGGGTGGATGAGAGGTGAAGGTTGGTGTGAGAGCCAACCGATGAGAATGGTTTTAGCTTTGCTCGCTTTGGCAACGATAGGGCAGCCCTGCTATGACCCCACCCGATACTTTAGAATGGACAGCCGAGGTTGTGCATAGCCTCTTAAACTATCCGCAACGCCTCTTGGCGCACCCTGCCTGGTCGCCGATTATTGCCGAACTTGGCGGTTTGCGCCATTTGCGTCAGCAACTATTAACCTACCCACTGAAAACCAAAGAATTGCGCTTGCTAAATATCTTAATCAGCCAGCCAGATGCCTCGGTTGACTATTATTGCGATGTGTTGGCGATTCATCCGGCGACATTTCATCGCCAGCAAAATGCGCTGTGTCAGCGGTTGAGTGGCTTATTGCCAGCGCCCAAAATCGAGATTACTGCTGAGGCAGCAGCCTCAATTGGTTTCCAAATGCCCACAACGAGCTTCATTGGGCGCACACTCGACCTTGAACGAATTCAATTATTGTTTGATCAAGGCTGCGATTGGATTAGCTTGATCGGCCCTGCTGGGGTGGGCAAAACCCGCTTGGCCTTGGAAATTAGCCAGCGTGTTGGCCCAATCTTCCGTGATGGTGTTGGCTTGTTGCATATTCCCACCGCTGCTGAGCCAACGATGCTTGCTCACGATTTTTTGGCTCAGCTAGGGCTTGATTCCCCGCACCTAGATGCGCAACAACGCTTGCAAGCCTATTTTAGCTCACGCCATATGTTGCTCATTTTAGACAATCTGAATCAACCTGAGTTGGCTGCTTGGTTGTTTGAATGTTTGCAGGCTGCGCCGTTTGTGCGGGTGTTGGCAACCGGCACGCAGCGCTTACATGTGCCCCAAGAGCGTTTACATCATGTTGACGAATTAAGCGCTCTTGTGCCCGCTGATCAACCTGTTGCCCTTGAGGGAAATCCTAGCTTACAACTCTTGGGTGAGCGCTTAAGCCATTTTCAGCCGCTCGCGTTGCATGAGCCTGCCCAAATTGGGGCAGCAAGCCAGCTTTGCCAGCTCGTGGGTGGCTTGCCCTTGGCGCTCGAAGTAGTGGCCAGCCTGAGTATTGACTATGATTTGGCGACTTTAGCGGCGCAACTTCAGCCAATCGCTTCGAGCGAGGCGCGCTTGGCGTGGTTAATTAACGCCCGCTATACAACACTGCAACCAGCGACCCAACAGCTGCTCACAACACTAGCCCGCTTGCCGCGTTGGCTCAACCAGCGTGAACTAGCTGGCTTGCAAGGATTATCTGCTCAACAGATTCAGGCGGGTTTGCATGAAGCCCAAACCAAGCATCTTTTGGTTAATTGGGCTGTGTGGTATGCCATGCCAAGCTGCGTTCAGCACCAAATCGGCAACCTAGGCAGCAGGAAAGATAGCCCGCTATGAATCAATTATCAACCGAATGGAACGATGCGATTGTCCATGATCTTTTGCACTATCCCCAGCGTTTATCTCAACACCCCACATGGTCAACCGTGATTGCCGAAGCTGGTGGGTTGCAGCAGCTGCGCCAGCAATTGCTTGAATTTCCGCTCAAAGCCAAGCAACGACGGGTGCTTGAGGTTATTTTGGCCCATCCTGAAGCGTCGGTCGTACGCTATACCGATCTGTTGTCAATCCATCATGCGACATTTCATCGGCAGCAAAATGCCCTTTGTCACAGCTTAAGCAGTTTTCTGAATACTAATCCGAGGCAGCCTGAACTGATTCCGGCAGCGGTTGAACCTGTTGCGTTTATTCCCACGAGTCTTGTGCGATCATGGACGAGTTTTGTGGGCCGCCAAGCAGATCTTGACGTGTTGTCGACCTTGCTAACCAACGGGAGCCGCTGGATCAGTTTGGTTGGGACTGGTGGGGTTGGCAAAACTCGCTTGGCGTTTGAGCTGGCACAGCATTGGGTTGGTATTGACTGTGATGAAGTGCATGTCTTACGTTTTGCTGATGTACAACACGTTGAAGATATTGGCTTGGCCTGTATGCAGCAGTTGCAACTATCGCTTAGTGATGCTCAATCGATCGAGCAAGCGATTCAACAGTTTTTTGAAAATCGGCGCAGTTTGCTGATTCTTGATAATTTGGAGCATCTTCCGGCGGCTGGTGAGTGGTTGGCTAGCCTTTTTGCTGAAGTGCCACAGCTTCAAGTGCTGGCGACCAGCAGAGTGCGTTTAAATGTGTTAAATGAAATTATCTACGAAGTCGATGTATTGGCGTATCCTGCTCTTACACCGAGTATGGAACCCGTCAGTCACTATCCAGCAGTCCAGCTCTGTCTTGATCGACTAGAAGCGGTGCGCTTGATTGATCGCAGCGATCAGCACTTGCTAAACCAGGTTGGTCAGATTTGCTGCCACGTTGCGGGGTTGCCGCTGGCAATTGAGTTGGTGGCGGCTCGAGCAGCTGAATATTCTCTGGAGTCAATTGTGACGGCAATTCGTAGCGATCTTGGGTTGCTTGCCGAAGGGCCGCTCGATGTGGATATACGCCACCAAACGATGGCGGCAACGATTGGCTGGAGCTATCGTTTATTGCCTGCTGAAACCCAAGCAATTTTGTGTCAGTTAAGCGTCTTTCAGGCGGGCTGGGATGTGGCGGCGGCAGCAGCGTTAGCTGATCTTGACCATGATTTAATGGAAGATCATTTAAGTTTGCTCTTAGATAATCATTTAATTAGTATCCGCAATGATGTTGTTCATCATCCGTATACAATTTTAGAGCCAATTCGCCACTATGCATGGCAATTACTGAGTGCTGAGCAACGCCATAGCTTACGCTTACAGCATTGTGATTATTATATTACCTGGGTTACCCCGACAGAGGAATACTTAATTGGCCCTGACCATGGAATGTGGCATCTTTCCACGTTTCAAGCCTATCCAAATATTCAATTAGCCTTGCATACAGCCAAAGCCGAAGCTGATCCGACGCGTTTCTGGCAATTGTTAGCTGTTTTGTATCGTTTCTGGTGGGGTTTTCACTTTATTGCAGAAGCTCGATCATGGATCGAACCAGTCATTCCACGCTTGCTCAAGGTAACCGATAATCCATATTTGCAATGTAGGGTATTATACACAGCTATTTTGTTCTGTTCGCGAAATAGACCAGATTATTCACATCTAGCGATAATTCATTATCTGATTGATTTGACTCAAAAGCATGGATTTTATACCCTTGAAGCCAAAACAAAAAACTTTTATGCATTAATATTAATGGAGCAGAATAAATTAAAAGAAGCTGGAGACATGTTCTTAGCAACAGTTAATCTCTACCAGCAGATTGGTGATGAAACTAATGTCTTAGGGCCAATGTTTAATTATGCAAATCTTATGTGGAAATCCAAAAGATTGAATGAATCGTATCTGATGTTTCAAGATTTGGCAGTGAAATTTAAGCAAATGAAATATTACCTTGATTTTACAGCATCGATGAAAAATATATCGTTGATTTATATTTACCAAGAAAAATATTTTGAAGCTGAAAAGATTCTAGTCGATTTGATTGCAGAAGAAGAACATATGCAACATATTCCACTCTATCTTGGTGATTATAATCTCTACTTTCGGTTGATTAAAGTATACTTTTTCTTGAAAAATGAACAAGGAATTGATCGCTGTATCAAGATATTATATCCAGTTGCGGTAGAAAATACGGTTTTTATCGAACAAGTATTTTTTACCTGTGAATCATTGATCTTGGTTGCGATAATTAAGCAACACTACCTGATTGCTCTCGCAATTTATTGGTATTTCTTGAATGTCGTTGAGACTGAAAAGTATGCAATGCGTTGGAATGAACGTGAATTTTTGGCCCAAACCAAGATCGTGCTCAGTCATTATTGTGATGATGTTGATTTTGTTGCTGATCCTGATTTTTGCCTAGAAAAGAACGATTTTAACACGACGATGAATTATTATATTAAGCTGATGTATGGATTTTGATGCGCTTGCTCGGGTTTAACCTAGACGAACTTGATAGACATTTGGCCTTGAATAGATGGGACATGCGATGCAACTGACCGAGGATCTTGTCGCAGAATTAATTTTTGCCCCAGAACAGATTGCCAATCAACCCCAGCTTGCCCAATTTGTGCAAGCTTGTGGTGGGATTCAACAATGTTATGCGTTGTTGCAAAGCCTGCCGCTCAATGCTGCTGAGCAGCGCTTGTTAAAGCTGATTTTAGCTCAGCCAGGGGCTTCAGTCGATTTTTATTTGCAACAGTTGCACATCCATAAAGCAACTTTTCATCGCCATCAGCGCAAACTATTGCATAGTTTGACCACTGGCATCAATCAAAAACCAGTGCTGCAAACGTCACGCTCCTGGTTTGCTCAAATCCGACAAGCCACTCGCTTGCCTGCTGCTCCACCAGTTAATCGGGCTGGGGTGGCGTATCAACGCATCCTGCACTTATTTGAGCAAGGGGTGCGCTTGATCAATGTGGTTGGCGCTGATCAGCCAAGCCAGCAAGCTTTAGTGCTGAATTTTGCCCACGATCTTGGCACTAGCATGAATGATGGTTGTTTATGGCTTGATTTAACTGGCAGCCCGTCGCAAGCACTGAGCCAGCATTTACTGGCAAAGGTTCAAGCTTCGCCCAAGCCAAGCCCGGCGGAGTTATTGCAGCTATTTCAAGCCCGCCAAGTTTTATTAATTTTAGCTGGCTATCAAACTCATCCTGATGATCCGCTCTGGTTGCGGCGTTTGCTCGAAATTGTCCCGAAGTTGGTTGTAATTTGCACAAGTAGCCAGCGTTTGAAATTATATGGTGAGTTTCTCGTGCCAATTGGCGTGCCGCTAGCAAGCCCATGATCAAAGCAACGCTTGTTGCGCAGCGAATGCTTTCTAGCGGTTATTCAAGGAGTTACCTATGATTTTGCCGAAGGAGCGCGACCAGCGCCTGATTACGCTTCGCCGTGGAGGCACGCTCAGCGACGATGACCATCGACTGCTTGCGCTTTGGGCGGCTGCATGTGCTAGCCATGTGCTCGAATACTTTGAGCAAGCCCAGCCCAACGATCAACGGCCACGCCATGCCTTAGCCCAACTTCATGCTTGGGTGCGCGGCGAGCTTAGTATGAGCGAAGCCCGCGCTGCTGGTGGTCACGCCAATGCTGCTGCGCGTGGTTTAAGCGGGGCGGCACGCTTTGCTGGCTTTGCGGCGGCTCAAGCAGCTTTAGTTGCCCATGTGGCCGCCCATAATCTTGGCGCTGCGGCCTATGCAATTAAGGCGGTGCGCGCGGCAGCAGCCAAGGGCACTGAGGATGAAACTGGTCGCCAAGAGTGTGCTTGGCAGCATGCCCAACTTCCGGCAACTCTGCGCGCGTTTGTGCTCGAAGATCAGCGCGCCCGTAATCCAATTTGCTGGGGGGTATTTGATGTTAATGATTAATCGAATCCTTTAAGCAGATAGTATGAACTGCTGTGAACATGCTGCGAATCTGCGCCAAAGTTGCTGTTTTTGATAATCCTTGTTTGATACAGTATCTACACGATTGAATTGAGCAAAAGCGAGGAACAAGCATGCGACGAACAATGGTGGGTTTATTGGTTGGCATCGTGGCGCTGAGTGGTTCTATTCAAGCCAAACCGCAGGGCGAGGTGATTGATCCGGCAGTTGTTGGCTATCCGCAACGGATGGTGGCCTTTGGCGATTCAATTACGCGCGCGTTTCTGGCCGATGGCAACCCAAATAATATTGCCGATCAGCCACAGTATAGTTGGGCAACTGGCACCAGCCCTGAAGTGAACAGTTTGGCCGAGCGGATTCGCGCCGCGACTGGCAATTTAACGGTGACCAATGCTGCTGCTTCTGGCGCAACGATCAATGCCTTGGTTGGCCAAGTTAATGCAGCTAATCCTGCTGATGTTCAATATGCCACGATTTTAATCGGAGCGAACGATGTCTGTTTTGATCAAGAAAGTGATATGACTAGCGTGGCCGCTTATCGGGCGCAACTAGTCAGCGGATTAAATCAATTAACCGCTAATGAGCCGGAAGCCCGCATTTTCATTGCTAGCATTCCCGATGTGTTTAAGGTTTGGCAGACCTTTAAAGATAACCCAATTGCACGCGGGATTTGGAACCAATTTGGAGTTTGTCAGGCAATGTTTGCCAACCCCGAATCAACCGCGCCCGCTGATATGGAGCGTCGCCAGCGTGTCCGTCAACGAATTATCGATTTCAATAGCCAATTAAGCGAGGTCTGTAGCGGCTATTTACGCTGTCGCTTTGATCAGAATCTGTTGTTCAATTCAGCAATTTCGCCAACCTTAGTTACCGCCGATTTTTATCACCCGTCGATTGCTGGGCAACGGACGCTGGCCAGCAACCTTGCCCAAGCTTCATTTGATTTTACTGATCAAGCAGCGCCCGTCTCAAACGTAAGATTTAGCCAAACCCAAGGCACATGGTTGGCAACCCTCAGCGCGACCGACGATCGTGGCGTGCGTGGCTTAGAATATCGCTTGCCCAGCCAAACAACTTGGATTCGTTATACCCAGCCAATCGCTGTTGCTGACCAAGCAACCATTATTGTGCGTGCAGTTGATATTAACGGCAATACTGAAGGTTCACGTGCTTGGAGCGTGCCAGTTGCGGCGAGCTATCGCATATTTATGCCTTTTGTAAAGCTTAATCAATAGTAATTTGCCCCAGTTCATAGGTATCGTTCGCTGCATCAAGCGGCATGCGTTGGCCACTTAGATCATACCAACCAACAATGACCGTATAGCGACCTGCTGGCAGTGACGCTGCCAAATCAATCGCTAGTAGGTCGGATTGGGCTTGATCAAGTGGCCAATATTGGCTCGCAGGGTTGGTTGGGCTATCAGTTTGGGCTACCAAATTCCCAGCTTGATCGAGCACATGGATAAAACGAATCAAACTTGGCAACGGCTGAGTAGTTTGCCAGCGCAGGGCAACTAGGAGTTGGTTTTGGGCATGACTGGGTAATTCAAGCCCAGTTAATTGAATTCCATTGTGCCAACCAATGTTGAGCTGTTGGCTAAATTGTAAGGGTTTGTTTTCAATCTGCCACCAATCACCAAGTTTGCGATGCTGCAAGGCCAATTCGGGAATCGCTTGCAACGCATAGACTTGGCGGCCTTGAGCCAATTGATCGCGAATCCGCTGCTGATCGGCCTGAAAACTAAATTCGAGGTCGGGGCGTTGCTGCTCAACGGCTTGCAGATAGCGCAAACTTTCGATGCTCCAGCCATCACCAATCACGAGGCTGTGTGCGGCAATTGGCTCGGCCAAGCGCTGACGGGCAAGGTTTTCGATTTCGGCTGTATTGCTAGCTTGAATGTGGGGCAAGTTTTGCCATGCCAGCCATCCGCTCATAGCCAAAGCTCCGACTAAACTCCAGCGTGGCCACGGCAGATACGCCAACCCAAAGCCAATCAGCAAAGCTTGCACAACATACGCGCCAAGCCCAAAAACCGCCAAATCATCGACGAAATAGGCCAAGCAAAAGCCCAGAATGCTGCAATAACTACCAGCAAGCATGATTGCAATTGGCCGTTGTTGTCGCCAACAGTGCCAGAACCCATAGCACGCCAAGCCAAAGCCCAGCCAGGTTAATTGCGGTCCAAAAAGCCCAACTTGCACTGCAACGAACCGCTGCCATGCTTGATTGGCTGCTCGCTGTGGGTCAAACCACGTGCCACCAGCACTGCCAAGCAGATACTCAGCCAACACTGCCCAGCCATTTTGCCAAGCAGGTGCGCGCCAAACAATATACAAATACGGTAGAAAACTGATTAATCCAGCTGCGATTGCCAGCAGTATTTGACGTAATGTTGGTCGTCGTTGCCAACAAGCGGCGATCAGCATCCATGGCAGCAAAAATAGGCTGCTGCGATGATGCCCAAGCATCAGGCCTGCGGCCAGCCCAAGCCAGCAAAATGCAACCTGTTGTTGCCGCCAAGCCAAAATTAGCCAGATTGTGCCAACTTGTAGCAATACTGCAAAGGCATAAATTTCGGCATGAGTTGCTTGCTGCCAAAAAGTTGCGGATAGCCCTAAAATGGCTGCACAAGCCCAAGCCCAGCGTTGAGCCAGCCCAAGTTTGAGCGCAATTTGGCCAACGATCGTTAAACTCAGCGCCGCAGCAAAGGCCGAAAAGAGATTAACCCGCCAAGCAACGCTGCCAAATGGCAGTACTTTGCTCCACAGCCATGTCACCATACTATACAGTGGATAGCCAGTGCTATGCGCAATCTCAAGGCTTGGGCCAACCCGTTGAAATTCGGCAGTATCGCCGCCACCGAGGCCTGGCAGCAGGGTTATGCTATATAGCAGCAATGCAACTCCAAAGAGCAACAATGCACCAACGTTGCGATCAACCTTTCTGTGTTTTGGATTTTGTATCATGGAGTTTTGCCAACTGCTTCTCAGCTACGATTATCAGCGTGGCGCTGGTTGCTGTCAAGCGAGCAGCAATTGGCGACGACAGAACGCCGCAATCGACAAGCCCATCCTTGCGGCGTTTGCGGCTTGAGGCACTAGTTGACCATCAGTTGTCCATTGTAGCGTTGCGCCAAGTGTTGAATTCGATCCAGCTCTTTGTTTAAGCCCAATTGTTGATACAAAGCGCTTGCTTGGGTAAGGGCATGCTGTGCGTCAGGATAGCGTTGGGTTGTATAAAAAAGTTTGGTCAGCTCGCGCCAAACTTTGGCTTCCATAAAGCGATCCTGAATCGCTTGGCTAAGTTGAACTGATTGATGTAAATAGCGTTCAGCCATGGCGAATTCTTGTTTGAGGTTGGCAACTCGGCCTAAAATATACACCCCAAAGGGCACATGCGCTGTTTCTTCATAATGCAGCACTTCTTGGGCATAGCGCTCAGCATCATCACACTGATTGAGTTCTACGTGGGCATTGGCCAAGGTCATCGTATTAATCGAAATCCAAAAGCGCGAATTAATTTGCTTGAAGAAGCTGTATGCCTCTTGGGCAATTGTGATCGCCTCGTGGGGTTGGTTGATCTCGCCTAAAAAATAGGCCAAATTGCTTTGGTTGCGGGCAGCACGCACATTGTTGCCAATTGATTGATAATAACGAATTGCAAAATTGAAATGCTCAATTGCTTCGGTGCGTTCATTGCGGGCATGCACAATCGCCAAACTCGCATGGGCGCGCGCTTGCAGCGCCTGATCGTTGAGCGCGCAGGCATGTTCAAGCGCAGTTTGATAGCCCTCCAAGGCTCGATCGTAGTTGCCTTCCTCATCGGCAATTTCGCCACTCAACAAGGCGGCAATGAAATGGGTCTTGGCGGCAGCTTGGTGCGCTGCCGCAAAATCGCGCTCGTGGTTGAGGTGCATCAAACCACGCTTGACATATAAAATTGCTTCTTGATGATAGTGGTTGGTATCCAAAATCGTAATTGCCCGCTCGTAGCTCTGCATTGCTTGCTCAATTTGACCTTGGGCCTCCCACAAATCACCTTCGAGTTGGCGGATGTAGGCGCGCAGCGAATCGCTGCCTGTGTGCGAAACGGCGGCTAAGCCAGCTCGGGCTTGATCGTAGCTGCCAATAAAGCGTGCCAACTCTGCTTGGCCAATTGCCAGGGTTTGGGCCTCGCGGGCTGGTACTTGATCAAGTGGAATTAATTGCAGCATGCGCAGCATCCGGCCAAAATAGCCAGCCCGAATTTCGCTATGGCGTTGCGGAAACCACCAAACAATTGCTTGTGTATAATCGCCTGCGGCAATTGCATGTTCGGCAGCGAGCGTCCATTGCCCAAGCAAGGCATGCACTTGGGCTGCATGTTCATGCAATGGTTGGCGTTGTTCGTTACTCAACTGTTGCCAATAGTGTTTGCGCAGCAACGGCCACAGCTCCAACGTATCGCGATAGCCTGCTTGCAGCAATTGATAGTGCTCAAGTTGTTGGAGATCGCTGCTTGGCCATAAACTGCGTGGAACCGGTTGCTGAAAACTGGCCAAAATGGTTAATAATTGTTGCGCACTTGGCCCAAGCATGGTGATAATCCGTTCGATCAACGAGCTAACGCCTGGATGCGCTTCGAGCATGGCGCAAATTGCCGCCAAACTTCGTTCCTGCTGCATCAAAACCATCACAATCCGCATTAGATGGGTGTTGCCAGCAATCAGTGCCAAGAATTGCTCCCATGGATAATCTGGTTGAATGGTTGTGGTTGCATCAAACCATGCCCGAAACGCGCTACTTTCCAACGGCTCTAGGCTGAGCACTGGTAGATTGTCGCTAAACACGCGGTTGCCAATAATCAGCACATGCACATTGGGAATTGCGGCTAAAGCACGCCAAAATGAGTGCAAGGCGCTATGGTGGGCTTGCGGCTGCTTGAGCATAACCTCGCTTTGATCAAGGCAAAACAATGCTGGAGTTGCCAGACTGGCACAATCGCGCCGAATTAAGCCCAACGCCACATTGCTGTTGAGCTTGCCGCCCTCAATTGCCAAATGTTGAGCCAAATTATAGGCCCCATGATGCTGTAAGAATGCGCCGATCAAGGGCAAACAGCTCTCAACCTGATCATTCAAATCGGGCAGGAGCGTCAGCCAAAACACTGGCCCTTGCCATGTATTGGCGAGCATTGCAGCACAGGCACTTTTGCCAACTCCTGTTGGCCCAATGATACAAACATGTTGTTCATGCTTGAGCATTGCATGGGCTTCGGCCAGCCATTCAGCGCGGCCATACAATTGCGCTGGCACTGGTGGCCGTTCCAATTGGAGCGCTGGCTGCAAAATGCTCAACAAACAATCAGCAGCCTGATCCAAAATCAAGGGCAAACGATCTTTCATATCGCGATGGAAGGTTGCTTTGGCCAAGCCAAGCTCATCGATTAACACATGCACCGGCAGTTTGTGTTCGTGCAAAAAGCGCCAATAGACTAAGCGTTGGTCGCGGTTGCCAGCCCGCAATTGTTGCACGATCTCAGCTAAATCGTGGCTTTGATCGGGCCGCACTTGGGTTTCGCCAAGCAAAGCATAGGCAACCACCAATTGAATAATTTGGCCTCGTTGCCGCTCATTCGGATACGCTCCATACAGACCATACCAATGCCCAAGTAAGGCTGGGGTTGCCAACGGTTGGATTGTGCCAATCTCAGCAGGCTGATCAAACTGGTTGAGTACAGTGCGTAAGATTGGATTAAGAATATGCGTCATTCCACACTCCTCGTTAATCGAAAGCAGCCGATGGTTGGCTCGCTCGTCCTCATGTGAGACTTTTTCGCTGCAACATGAGACTTTTTGAGCCATTAAGCCCACTATACTGAAAGCCAAGTGATTCGTTTGTGATTAGGGAGGCTCCAGATGCGACTTATCGTAGTGTTAACAGTTCTAATCAGCCTATTGGGTTCATTTATACTTAATCAACCCACGCAGGTTAAGGCTAATACGCCGCCTCCACCTGCAGGTTGCGGTTTGGCAGGTGTCGATCTTTCAACGCCAAATACATGGATGGCAGTTTGGGATTTTGAGACGGCGAATGGTTGTTTGGTCGAGCTTGGTACGCCGCAAATTCCAAGCCAAGACCCACCAATTGTCTCAATGACGACCATTGCTTGTACCGTCAATGGTGTTGTCGATTTCAGCCCAGCAGATTATGCGCGCTTTCAAGGAAATGGCTACCTTTCGTGTGATCTCGATTTGCCAAACACCTTGCAGCAGAACTATCCTGATTTTTGGACATATGCTCAAGCTCAATTTAGCACGAATGGCAATCAGCCACTCTTATATCACCCTGATGCACGAATGAGTGTTGACGTAAATGGCTTATACGGCAATTTGCAATGGCAATATCGCCATACCACCGATGCCATGGAATCGAATACCGTGCGCCGCTTTCGCCTGATTGATGATAATCGGCTGGTGGTGGGCCAATGCTCTAGCTCAGCACTGAATTGCCCAACCAGCCAAACAGCTCCCTATTATGGCTATGCAAAAATTCATGGCGACACGACCTATGCCAATTCAAGCCAAACCATGGTCAAGTTTCGCACCAGTGCGACAACGGTGATCATCGGCTATAACCCAGATACCAACGAGTATCTGAATGGAAAGTTGGGCATGATGATTATCGACCCATATGGCAAAGATCCTGAACCAACCGTGATCAATCCTGATCCAACGCCAACCGTTACCCCTACCATGCCCATCCCACAATAAGCCATTTTGATTTAGATGCAAACAGGCCACTAGGAATATTCCTACTGGCCTGTTGTTTGTTGTATTTTAGCAGCTGTGTGCTTAGTTCACGGTAAAGTTGACGTTTGAAAGATCAAAGAACACGTTGTTGGCGCAGCGTACTTTGATTCGCGCTTGGGTGGTTGCCGTATTTGGTATTGTTACTGCTTGGCTGCCATCATTTGGGGTCGAAGCAAGCAAGCTCGTAAAGCTGCTGCCGCCGTTGCTGGAGAATAAAATCTCGACATTGGCGCAGCTAACAGGAGCAGCAGTGGTGTTGGCGACGTTCCAGGTAATTGTGCGGCTGCTGTTGCGCGTCCAGGTAACTGCCGTGTTGGGCGCGGTTACCGTAAACGGCCCAGCTGCACTATTGACCATCACATTGGCGGTATCAATTGCATAGCTGCCGCCGCCAGCTCGATTATCACGCACAATCAGGCGGAAGGCCAAGGTGCGATTGGTAGTTGGCAATGATTCGCCAATCGTGCTGACGTTGTTCAGAATATCGCTCAATTTGGGGAACGAGCGCTTTGGATTGCTGGTTGGGTTGAAGCTACGGAAGATAGGGCGGCTGCCGTTGTCGGTATTTGGTGGCGCAGCCGTGCCCAAATTATATTGTTCCCAGTTGTAGGTCAGGCTATCGCCGTTGGCATCGCTGCCAGTGCCAGTTAATTCAAATGGCGTGCTACGTGGAATCGTGTAATCTGCGCCAGCATTGGCGACCGGAGCCGTGTTGCCAGTGTTGGTTGCCGTGCCACAGCTTGAACCGCCGCCAGTGGTAATAAAGGTCGTAATTTCGTTTAAACTCTTCGAATGGAAGTAGGGATCGCTGTTGGATTGCAGGTTTTCAGCGCCACAAATGCCAGCATAGGCCATAATCGTCGAGCCGCTGCCTGGCTCGTAGGCGGCGCTGCTGGCGCGATTGCCGCCACCACAACTGCCAGTTGTGCCGTTGAAGGTGTGGTTGCCGCCAAATTGGTGGCCAATTTCGTGGGCCACATAATCAATATCAAATGGATCGCCAACCGGAGCCGATGAGCCGGTCACGCCTTGAGCTTTGTAGTTGGTCGAACAGACGGAACCTAACGAGGCAACGCCACCGCCGCCAGTGCTAAACACGTGGCCAATATCATAATTGGTGTTACCAATCACGTTTTTGATATTAGTTTGGTTTTGGCCAAGCATCGTTACACCATTATTGTTGGTGTAAGGGTCGGTGCTGGCGTTGGTGTAAATAATGCTGCTGTTGTTGGCAACCAACACCATGCGCACAGCAACTTCGCGCTCGTAGACGGCATTGACGCGGTTGACGCTGGTGGTAATTGCTGCCAATGCGCCACTGACCGTGCCGCCATGGAAGGCGGTATATTCGCCAGTTGCGGCCATGGCCAAGCGATAGGTGCGCAATTTATCGCCAACAGCTTTTGGTGCTGCCAAGCCATCGTTGGTCAAGGGCAGATCGATCACATAATCTTCGACTTGGCGTTCGGCCAGTTTCTCGCTGCTTGGCACAAAATTCCGGCTATCGTACACAATATAATTCTTAGTATCGCCAGCGCTGTAGGGATCGATGAAAATTCGGCCTTGATCGCCCAAGATCAAGCCATGGAAGCCTGCTGGAGTCAGATCCAAGCGTCCGCTAAGATTCGGTGTATCCACCCCAACGATCAGGTAGGTGCGAATTTCGGGAAACTTCGCCGCAAGATCGGGATGCATAATTGGCGATTCGACGATGCGGAATTGCTCAAATTTGCCATCGGGCATAGGCAATTGCAGCGTATACAACGAGTTTGCCACAAATTGGTCTTGCTCTAATGGAGCTTTGGCCAAATATTGGCTCAAGCCATCCAAATCGAGACCGACAGTGCGATAGATGGTTGGTACAATTTGGCGCGCGCCTTTTTGCACCAGCCGACTTTCTTGCACATCTTGCCAAAAGCCATCGGACGAAGCGGCGGTAGGAGTGACGAGGGTGGCGGCAGCAAAGCTACTCAGCAATGCAACCACCAAGGCTGCAACGATCACCAACGATGAACGTTTTCCGGGCATGCCAAACCTCCTAGAGGTAGAAGTGGATACCTATCTATTATACATTAAAAATATTTAATTAATCGTGCTACCTGTACATGGATACATGAAAGAAAACGTATTTTTTGCAAGGATTGATAGAAGTTAAATGTATTGGTTCATTGGATTGGCAATCATGTTCCCTCACCCCCCAACCCCCTCTCCCACGAAAACGCGGGCGAGGGGGAGCACGGGTTTTTACCGACGTATTGCGCAAGAACCACGGCGTTAAAGCCCCTCGCCCGCTCCGTGGGAGAGGGGTTGGGGTGAGGGGCTCAGGCGGTGGTTAACCTCATGACCATTACAGCTAAACCCTTGTAACAACGGTGTAACGCGCTGCGGCTATGCTCTGGTTGATTCAACCGATTGCATAGTGAGGTTTTAGTGTATGTGGTTTCAGCGCGTTCTTTTATGGTTGGCGGTTTTGGGCTTTGCGATTCTCGTGCTCGCCGTTGGCTCATCATTTTTAGCGGTTGGGGCTGCCTTTTTAGCGGCGTGTTTTACAGCTCTTTTGCTGATTCTGTATTTTTGGCCAATTATTGGGGCTGTGATTAGCTGGAAGATTATGGGGTTATTCCATCAGCCAGAAAAAAGGCAGCATTATTGGGGTTTAGGACTGCTTGGCTTTATTTATGGCGTAGGTTTCATCTTATTGGCAATCGATGACTTATGGTTGCTTGGCGATTGGGTCTTGTTGGGCAATGGCATTGGGCTAATCTTGCGCAGTGTCTTGGTTGAATGGCGGGTTGCCGAAGGGCGCGTGCGCCGATTGAGCATTAATTTGCTGCTGGCGCTTGGGTTGCCGCTCACGGTTACGGGATTTCTTTGGTTTTTAGCGTGAGCAATTGATCAAAAATTGGGGCTTAACACTATTCAGGATTGTTTGCTGAGCAGCGTTTAACATGCAGAGCCAGCAATCAACCAAATAACCCTTGATCATAGCTTCTCTTTTGCCTGCGATGGTTTATGGTGGTGCGAGCTGGGTTCTCTTGGTACAACGGTTTAGTTTAGGAGGCCAACCGAATGAGCGCATATTGGGTTGAAAATCAATGGGGCGGCGATGATGCCCCATGGCATCCAGGTGGAACATGGGTGTTGGGCGCACGCGATAACCAACATGTTGTAGCAATCAATATTTCCTCGGCTGATAATGGCCAAACATTTACTGGAACCATGACCTATAACAATGAAGGCCCGATTGGCTTCCGCGCAAATCGTACCAGTACCAACAACTATGCTGTTGAAAATCAATGGGGCGGCGATGATGCCCCATGGCATCCAGGTGGAACGTGGGTAATCGGTGGCCGTGATAACCAGAATCCGATTAATCTTGATGTTAATTCACAAGATGGCGGCCAAACCCTAGATGGAACGATGGTTTATGCTGGCGAAGGCCCAATTGGTTTTCGTGGCAAACTCCAATAACGCTTAATTTTTTGCCCCAGCCATGATCAGCTGATCATGGCTGGTTTTTTATTTTAGCAATAAATATTATCTACAATACTTGTAATGCTTTATGATTGGCGCTAGTAATTCAATCTTTATAAATCCTTTGAAATAATTCAGGATTTCTGTTGCTTGAACGTTTTAAGTATGAATCGATTCAATTGACTGTAGAATTTGTGTAGTAAAGGAATAAATAATGGCGACTGAACAACAAATTGATTATAATTCAATTGCACAAGCCCAATACGATGCTACGGTTGAATCACTCAAGCAAGCATTTCCTGATGCTGATAAAAATGCACCAAATCAATTAACCGCAGCAGCAACCTCGACCGCAACTGGGACTGCTACATTTGCCACTGCTTTCATTTATGGTACATGCGAATGTATTTTGACCTTTGATAATAACCAAAAAATTCGCTTTTATGGCACGATGTGGGGCATTGGGCTTGGTGGTGGCACCAGTGCTGGCGGCTATATTGGGGTTCCTATCAACCAATTAGTTGGCGATTGCAGCTTCCAAGTGACGGTTGTTTCTGGGGTTGGCGGCGCAGTAACGATTCAATTCTGGCGTGGCAACGACTACCTTGGCAACTTTACGGGGGCAGCTTTGGCCGTGGCAGCCTCAGTTACTGGCGGCAGTGGTACTTGGACGATGCAATAAGCGTATTTGCTGGTGCGCCACCAACAGTTTTGTTGGTGGCGCACGGTGTATTTTAGGCCAGAATTGCTTCGATTTGGGCTTGAACATCGGCGCTTAATTGGACTTCGCCAGCCTTGATGTTATCGAGCACATGCTCGGGCTTGGTTGCGCCAGTGATGACTGAGCTAATTTGCGGCAAGCGCAAGACCCACGCCAAGGCCAATTGGCTGGTGGTCAGCTCAAGCTCTTCGGCAATCGCCGTCAATTGGCGAATTTTTTGCAAATTGCTATCGTTGAGTTCGCGATCAAGCCATTTGGTGGTTGCGCCACGGCTGCCCTCGGGTACGCCAGCATTATATTTGCCAGTTAATAACCCTTGAGCAAGCGGACTCCAAACGGTTAAGCCAAGGCCGTGTTGCTCGCAGGTTGGGATGATTGCTGGCTCAATATGGCGATCGAGCATATTGTAGCGGGGTTGCTCAACTTGGGGTAAGTAGCCATTATATTGCTTGGCGATGCTGACCGCTTGCTCAATTTGATCTGCTTCCCAAACGCTTGTGCCCCAATAGAGCACCTTGCCAGCTTGCACCAAATCGCTCATTGCACGCACAGTTTCTTCGAGTGGCGTGTTGGGGTCGAAGCGATGGCAGAAATAAATATCCAAATAATCGGTGCCAAAATGGCGGAGCGATTTATCGATTGATTCCATAATGTGCTTGCGACTAAGCCCTTGATCGTTGACATTGCTGCTCATGGGCCAAAAAAGCTTGGAAGAAAGCACCAAATCCGCGCGTTTGTAATCGCGAATAACTGCACCAACGACTCTTTCAGCTTCACCGTAGGCATATGCATCGGCAACATCGATAAAGTTAATGCCATTGTCGATTGCTGCCCGCAAACATTGGGCGGCCATATCGCTTTCGACACTCCCGCCGTAGGTCAACCATGCGCCCAACGATACGGCGCTAACCCGCATGCCTGCTTTGCCTAGCCGTCGATATTCCACAGAAGCCTCCTAAGTGAAGATATGCTGAAATTACAATCTGATCATACCACGGATTTATGCTGGCTCTTGGCATAGCTCTTGCCTTGATGAGCTAGTAGAAATTCTAGTTTGGAGGATACTTCAATGGCAGAGCAAACCCCAGTTCAACAAAATATCGCCAAAGTTGCCGAACAACTTAAAGGCTTTAAGATTGCTATGTTAACCACGGTTGCCCAAAATGATTCATTGCACAGCCGCCCAATGGTGGTACAAGAAAAAGAATTTGACGGCGATTTGTGGTTTATGACCAGCCGCGATAGTGGCAAGATCGATGAATTGAGCAATGATAAACAAGTTAATGTTGCTTTTGTTAATGTCGATGACTCGCGCTATGTCTCGGTTAGTGGCAAAGCTCAGTTGGTCGATGATCGCGCCAAAATCAAAGAGTTATGGACACCATTGGCTAAGGCCTGGTTCAAAGATGAAAACGACCCCAACATTATCTTGATTAAGGTCGAGCCAAGCATCGTTGAATATTGGGATACCCCCAACAGCACCTTTGTCCAAGTCAAAGGCTTTTTGACGGCGCTCGTCACGGGCGAACGCCCAGATGTTGGCGATCATGGCAAGGTTAGCCTCTAAATAATAGCGTTTCATCGATAGATTTAGGTCAGTTGCATAATGCAACTGGCCTTTTTTATGCTGATTTTATTTATGTTCGTGAATTGAATGCGACAAATGCACAATGGTTGAGTAGCTGAACCAGCCTGAACAATCCACGACGCAAATATTAGGGGGTGCTGGGGGATGAAACCCCCGGCGTTTCCCTCCAGCGGAGGGACGGAAGGGTGGAGAATGTAGAAGAACCATATGAAAAACAATAGTGCTAAAATACTTAACTTGACATGTGTGCTTGACATAGAAAATTTGTTCTGGTATAGTCAAAATGGGTGACTGAAGCAACTACGAAATGAGGCATTCTAATGGCAACAATTCTGCAAATACCCTCGCTGCGCGACCAACAAAGCCGTGAAGTTAAGCGTCTGCTCATGAAGCATTTGCGCAGTTTTAGCGATACCTTAGAAGTGAATGATGTTGCCCATGTGCCGCTCTATCAACAATTAGCTGTCAATATTGTTTGGAAAGTGCGCATCCCACCATGCTCCAAGCGTAATATTCGGATTGCCTTCTACTACGATGAATATGGCAACGATCAACAGTTGTTTATTCCCACCTGGCAAGCCGACCCCGACCCTGCCAGCCGTTTGCAAATCACGGCGGCTGAATATTGGTATAGCTATGTGGTTGCGACCAGCAAGGTTTATGTATTGCCTGTGGCGCAGCTGCGGCCATGGTTCAACCAACACAGCCAGCATTTGCCAGCTCACGAGGTTAAACACCAACTGCCCGACCAACCAGCCTCGATTCAAGCGGTTGGGCGTTTTGTGCCAACTCAACGCTTGCTGCGCGAGCTAGACGAGCTAGAGATTTGGCCGCTTAATCGTTTGCAGCCGAGCAAACGGGTTGCGTAGCTCGGCTGCACTGCTTCAATCCAACAATTAGGTTAATTTGCCAACTTGCGCCTGAATGTGCCCAATTGCTGTGTCGCGTAAGCCTTGGGCAATCACTCGGTCTCTCAGACTGCTGGCAATCGCAAAGATGGTGCTGGCACGCAGCACTTCGCTGGCAACTGGCTGCCATGGATCTGGTTGCGGTTTAGGGTTGTATTGATCAAGTAATTGTTTGAGTGACCATGGGCCTGGCCATGGGAATGGCCAGCGTGGGCAAATGTCATCGCCATCTACCCAACCAACCAAATTGCCACTATAACTGGTCATTTTGCGGGCACTACCCATAACTTGGAGAATAATCGATCTGCTACGAGCGAGGCCAAGCGTCGTATTGCTCATGCTTTTGCCAAGCCCATAATTGATTAAGCCTTTGACTAGATTGCCAAGCTCAAGCAATGGTTGCGGTGTTGAAATGTCTGGTTGGCGTTTTGGCGGCCATGGGAACGGCCACCATGGCGGGCAAAGATCGTCGCCTGGCTCCCATGCTGCAAAGCTATTTGCCCGTTTCAGTGCCACAAAATGGCTGCGAATTTCGCTGCGGGCCAAGCGCAGATTTTCTGCTTGCAAAGCTTGATCGCCATATTGGAAGGCAATGTTGAAGGCATCAAGGCTACGATGCAAATCTAAAACAATCAACCCACCAGCAGGAATACGCTCGATTGGCGTAAACAGTTGGTCTTTGAGCCGCCACCATGGGCGTGGCCACCACCATGGGCGGGGTTCGTAATCGTCGTCGGGGTTGGGTGTGTAGCTCAGGCTGTTGACCGAATCGCTGGCATTCGATAAACCAGTCACATTCTTGTCAAGGTCTGCAAGCGCAAAATCGTAGACTTTTTTGGCAAATGTTTGGTCACTACTGACTGCACTTATTGCCAATAAGGTCAATGAGCGAAAAGCGCGGCGAGCATATTGGGCGCTATCAGGAATTTCGCCGCCAGCAGCAAGTTGGTTTTCATCAATTGCGGGCTTAGTGCTGGCAGCAGCGTGATCGAACGCGCTAATTGCGCCAGCGGTTGCTAATGCTGCCAAACCACTATTGCGTAAAAACGAGCGCCGTGAATTTGGATGATTGATCGTATCTTCAGCCTGATCGTTAATCCCCATTGAAATCCTCCTGACGAACGAACTTAACTCTTTCGATGCCATAAAGACGCAATGGGGATTGAGTAGCTTTCCTTAATTAAACTAATTTTTTCCGGCCAAATAGGCGTTTGAGCTTTTGGCCGACGTTGCTGAATTGGGCTTGGATGGCAAAACTCTGTTTAACCGACGGTGGCAGATGCTCTGTCCAGTAGTGGGTGGTTTTGGCCACAACCGTAATCACGCTTTTGATTTCGCTTTTGAGGGTAAAATCTTGATGAATTGGGACCCATAGTTGCTGGCCATTGGCTTGAGCCGCCACATGCTCTTGATTAATTGCGCCTGCCAGCCATTGGGCTTGGCCAACAATCGGGCATTCAATCGCCAGCCATTCGGCGGCTTCGCTAATATGGGCACTGAGGCCGCTAACCTCGTAAATGCCGCGACATAGCTCCGCATAGACCTGCATATAGTTGGGATGCTGCGAATTAGCATTAATCTGAATTGGAATGGCTGCATCATCGCCGCGATGGGGCGGCCCGCCTTCAAGTGCCAAACCACAAAAGCTTTCCCACATATTAGCCCAGTCGACCTCGCCATCGTCGCGATATTTGATTGGCGCAGCGGCCATTGGTTGTTGCTCTGTCATCACTCGCTTCCTTGGATTGTATGAATTGTGACACACTATATTAACTTAATTCTCGACCACAAGCATCGTATATAATGGTGAGGCTGTTCGCTGTGTGCTCTCAGTTAAGGAGTATTTGTGCAATGACGCACCCTGAGCTTGATCCAACGACAATGCAGTTGTTGAATGCTGCCCATACCTACACGGGAATTCCTGCCTCGACGGTTCAAACTCCATGGCATTCGCTGGCTGAGCTGTTGCAGGCTCGCGCTGCCAGCGATGCTCAACGCGAGTTTTTGGCCTATTTCAACGATCATGCAGGCGAAGAAATTCGTTGGAGTTATGCCGATTTGTTCGCGCGCGCGGCACGGATTGCGAATTTGCTGACGACAGTGTATGGCGTGCGCCACGGCGAGCGGGTTGCCACCTTGGCCTATAATCACCCTGATACGGTGGCAATTTATGCAGCATGCTGGCTGATTGGGGCGACGATTGCGCCGCAAAATGTCGGCGAAGATGACCAGCGGATTGGCTTTATTTTGAGTAATGCGGCGGTGCGCGTGGTGCTGGCGCGGCCCGAATATCTCGAACGAGCGACAACGATTAGCAGCCATGCTACTGGCGTTGCCCATGTTGTGGCTTTGGATGCTGATTTTGAGCAAGCCTTGGCAGCCCAAGCAGCGACGTTTGAGCCAAGCCAAGCTCCCAGCCTCGCTGATGAAGCGCTGTTGGTCTATACATCGGGCACGACTGGCGCGCCCAAAGGTGTGCAACTGAGCCACTATAATTTGCTGGCCGATTGCACCGGGATTATGCGCTGGCATGGTATCGATGTTGATAGCCGCTTGATGGCAATTTTGCCAATTCATCATGTCAATGGGATTGTGGTGACTTTGGTTACGCCATTGTTGGCCCAAGCCTCGGTGGTGCTCAATCGGGCGTTTAGCGCGGGCACATTTTGGCAGCGCATCGCCAACGAGCGGGTGCAGATTGTCTCGGTTGTGCCAACGATTTTGCAATATTTGTGCGAAGCCAAGCCAGAGCATAGTCAATTTGAGCGCAGCCATTTGCGCTATTTAATTTGTGGGGCTGGCACATTGCCTGTTGCTTTGGCCAAACGCTTTTATGACCAATTTGGCGTGCGTGTGCTGCATGGCTATGGGCTTTCAGAAACCACCTGTTATTCATGTTTCTTGCCAACCAACCTGAGCGATGCAGAATATCGCCATTGGATGGAAGATTTTGGCTATCCCAGCATTGGGGTGGCAATCTGGCCGAATGAAATGGCGATCCACGATCCGCAAGGCCATGCCTTGTCCGAGGGCGAGCGCGGCGAGATTGTGATTCGTGGCCATAACGTGATGATGAGCTATTTCAACCGACCTGATGCGAATGCAGAAGCCTTTAAGTATGGTTGGTTTCGCTCTGGTGACGAAGGGTTTTATCAATGGGATGCCCAAGGCCGCCAATTTTTGTTTATCACAGGCCGCCTGAAAGAGCTCATTAATCGTGGCGGGGTCAAATATAGCCCGTTTGAAATTGAGGAAGTGCTACTGGCCATGCCTGGCGTGCGCACAGCCTTGGCAATTGCCTTCCCAAATAATTGGTATGGCGAGGAAGTTGGCGCTTATATTGTGGCCGAAGAAGGTGTGCAACTCAATGCCGCCGCAATTCTAGCCCATTGTCGTGCCCAGATGCCCTTTGCGAAATGCCCCAAAGTTGTGGTATTTGGCAACGAAATTCCGGTCACCGCAACGGGCAAATATCAGCGCTTGCGTTTGCAAGAACTCTTTGCCGAATGGAATGACAGCCAGTTTCGTGAGTAGTGGCTGTTGTAGTTGAGGATGCTATGAGCCGAATTGCCCAAACCTTTGAACGCTTGGCCAGCCAAGGTCGGACAGCCCTGATGCCGTTTTTGACAATTGGCTACCCTGAGCGCGATTCTGCCCTGAGTTTAGCCCAAGCCTTGGTGGCTGGCGGCGCGGATATGCTGGAACTAGGCATGCCGTTTTCCGACCCATTGGCCGATGGCGCGACGATTCAACGCACAACTGATATTGCACTGGCCAATGGCGTTGATCTTGAATTTTGCTTGGAAACCGTGCGCCAGTTGCGGGCCGCAGGGCTGAGCATTCCGCTCTTGCTGATGGGTTATTTCAACCCCATGTTTCAATATGGCGTTGAGCGATTTGTGGCAGCGGCCAAAGCAGCAGGAGCCGATGGCTTTATTGTGCCCGATTTGCCTCCAGAAGAAGCCCAAGAGTTTCATGCGGCCACCAAAGCTCATGAACTCGATTTGGTCTTTCTCTTGGCTCCAACCTCAACCGATGCGCGGATTGCCAAAGTTGCTGGTTTGTCATCGGGCTTTATCTATTGCGTGGCCTTGCGCGGGGTAACTGGCGCACGCGCTGCCTTGGCCGATGATTTGGGCGATTTCTTGGCGCGAGTACGCCAACACAGCCAATTGCCGCGCGCGGTGGGTTTTGGAATTTCCAAGCCTGAGCATGTTGCATCGGTTGCCACCATGGCCGAAGGTGCGATTTGCGCCAGCGCTTTGCTCGATTATATTGGTAGTTTGCCAAGCGACCAACAGGCGGCTGGCGCGCAACAGTTTGTGCAACAGTTGCGTGATGCTGCTGACCAAGCAAATGGCTATCAACAATAATTAATTTCCCTCACAACAAACCCGCGCCTGTTGAAAAGGCGCGGGTTTCTGCTCCCCAAGTACTTAATTAACGCTCATCGGGATACTGAATACCCCAGCTTTGGCGCAATTGATCCATGGTGTTAATCAGGCTGCGCGAGGCTTCCCAAGTGACGATTGGGCTTTCGATCAAGCCTGCTTGAATACATTCGGCCACGTGGGCAACTTCGGTGACATAGCCATTGCCGATGAAGGGCAAATCGAGAGTTTCAGTTTGGCCGTTGCTTGCGACCAGCAATTGTTGCGAGTGCCAAAAATTGCGTTGAAAGCGAATATAGCCGTTGCTGCCGGTGATTGTGGCTTCACATGGCCCCGCAGCGCGCACGCTTGCGACACAATTGGCATGGCGACCATCGGCATATTGCAAAATAATGCTTTCTTGCTCATCAACTCCGGTTTTGCCGATTTGGGCTTGGCCATAGACACTACTTGGTGCACCAAACAGATACAAGGCCAAGGCCAAGGGGTAAATCCCAATATCAAGTAAAGCTCCGCCGCCAAGCGCAGGGTCGTACATGCGATGGGTCGGATCAAATGGGAAGTGGACGCTAAAATCGGCATGGAACAGATGCGGCGTGCCAATTGCGCCTTCTTCAATTAATGCTTTGGCTTTGAGCGTGCTCGGGTGAAACCACATCCACATTGCTTCCATCAAAAAGCGCTGGTTGGCTTTGGCCGCATCAATCATCGCCTCAACTTGTTGGCTGTTGATGCCCATTGGTTTTTCGCATAACACATGTTTGCCAGCATTCAAACAGGCGATAGTTTGTTCTGCGTGGCGTGGATGCGGTGAGCCGATCACCACCACATCCAGCTCTGGATCAGCCAAAAATGTTTCAATATCGCTATGAGCATGGGCAAATTGATGGGTTTGGGCGAAAGTTTCAGCTGAGGTTTGATTGCGCGAAAGCACGCTCCAGCGTTGAGCACCGGGCAAATCGGCCAAAGCATTGGCAAATTGTTCAGCGATCCAGCCCGTTCCGAGCAAACCCCATTTGAGTTGTTGCATGATGTTCTCCATCAGTTGATGAATCCGGTCTCATGCTACCACGTAATTAGGGCTTGCTGATAAGAGAATGCTTGGATTGAGTTGGGCAATGAGCCAATACTCCTAGCATGCGCATAGCCTAGAGGGTTGGCGATCGGCCAAAAATTCCCTCTAAATCTCAACTGCTCATGCGCTTGCTTGTGTGCTAGACTAGCCATGCGGCAGCGTGATTTAACCACCATTGCTCATCGTTAGGAGCCTACTAAGCCATGTGCTATCCCATACAGGAGGATTGACCATGCTCAAACGAGCCAGCTTGGGAATACTTGTCTTCATCGGCTTGGCCTTGGTTAGTGCCTGTGGAAGTGCTTCTCAGCCCCAATCAGAGACGATTAAAATTGGCTTTTTCGGGCCATTAAGTGGTGCGAGTGCGAGCGATGGGAATAATGCAATGCATGCGTCTAAGCTGGCGATTGATCAAGCGAACGCCAACCAAACTGTGCCCGGCAAAACCTTTGAATTGGTAGCCTACGACGATCAGCTTGAGCCAAATCAAGCGATTACCATGGCCCAAAAACTGGTAACTGAGGATAAGGTGCGGGCGGTGATTGGCGGCTCCTACAGCAGCACAACCCGCGCAGCAGCCCCCATCTTTCAGCAGGCCGGCATTCCAATGCTCGCGGCTTATGCAACCCATCCCGACGTAACCAAAACTGGCCCGATGATTTTTCGGGTGATTTATGTTTCGACGGTGCAAGGCCAAGCGCTTGCTCATTATGCGACAACCAAGCTCAATTATCGCAATTTCCATGTGTTGAATATCAATAATGATTATGGGCGCAGCATTACCGAAGCCTTTACCAAAACCGCAATCGCCAATCAATCAACAATTGTCAGCACCAACGAATATGCCAGCGATATGAGCGATTTTAGTAGCCAGATTGCCACCATTAAGGCCAAACCAGCAGATGCCTTGGTATTAATTGGTTATTATGCGCAAAGTGCTGATATTATTAAACAAGTGCGCCAAGCAGGCATTACATTGCCAATTATTGGCTCCGATGGCTTGGATTCGCCTTCGTTGGTCAAACTCGGCGGCAGCGATGTTGAAGGCGTGATCTTGGCAACCGATTTTTCACGTAACGATCCACGGGCAATGGTGCAAAATTTTATTCGTGAATTTCGCAACGCCTACAATATCGACCCTGATGTGGTGGCTTCGTCGACCTACGATGCAACCAATTTATTGATCGATGCCTTCAAACGTAGCCCAAATAGCAGTTCGAGCACAATTCGCGATACCTTGGCTGCAACCCAAACCTTTGAAGGCGTGACCGGAGTTATTGCCTTTACGCCGGAGCGCGAAGTCAACAAAACTGTCTTGTTTGTGCAGATTGAGCGCGGAGATTTTATTTTTCTCGATAAACTTGACCCAAGCCAGCTGCGCTAAGCAGGCTGTTTGAGCCACCAGATTTGATTCAACGTCGCAAAGCAACGTTTCAGCAAAGATAGGATCATTGATATGCGGGCACGGGTTCGCCAAAGAGTTACATTAATAGTTTTGCTTGCGGCGCTGTTGCCGCTACTAGCGGTCTGGGCAATTGCCTTGACAATTAGTTATCGTGCGCAACAGAATTCAGCCCAAAATCAACAAGTTGCGCTGACCAACCTTGCAGCTGAAGATTATCGGCGCTTTATCCTCAATAGTATGGATGAATTGCGCAACGCCAGCAATACGATTGGCAATAATGGCAATCCCAGCCAGCTGAGCGATTTGCAATTAGGCTCGCAAGTGCTGTTTGGCTCAAGTTTCTCCGAGGTTGGCCTATATCGGGTTACTGGCGAACGGATTGCTGTGGCCGCCCGTTTGCGCGGCGTGCATCTGCCCGAAAGCTTGGCTGGTTCGCCGTTATTGCAGATGCTGCAAAATCGCCAAGTTGCAATTCAAAATCCCGAGCCATTACAGGTAGTTTCTTTGCCGCTTGCGCCAAGTGAAGTTCCACGTTTTCGCATGGCCTTGCCTGTTTTGGGCCGTGCGAATGGCGAATTGATCTTGGTGGCCGATATTAGTATGGATCGGATTTGGGAAACGACTTCGCGGATCGAATCGGCGGCTCAGATGCGGGTGTTGGTGGTCAATCAGCAAGGCCAATTACTCAGCGCCGCCAATACGCAATCGCTGATCGAATACCAAGATCTGGCTAATTTGCCGTTGCTGAAAAATGGCAATCCGATTGAAACCTACACTAGCCCATTTGGCGAAGAAGTGCTGGGCGTACGCACCGCGCTTGATCCCACCGATTGGCTGTTGATTGTCGAGCGTCCACTTGACGTAATCTATAGTAACGTCCAAACCTTGGCGTTGAGCCTCTCCATCGTGATTGGGATTGCCTTGCCATTGGTGGCAGGGATTGGCTGGTATGTTGGGCGGCGGATCGCCTTACCAGTTCAAGAACTGTATGCTAGCGTCACGCGCTTTACCAACGATCCCAATGCCTATACGCCGGTGCACCTCAAAACTCGCGATGAATTGGCCAGCCTTGGCGATGTCTTCAATACGATGGTTGTGGGCTTGAATGCCTCGCAAACCAAGCTTTCGAAGCTGAACGAGGAGCTAGAAGGCTTGGTCGTGACGCGAACTGGCGAGTTACACCATGCCTTGGCCGAGGTGCAGGCCCAAAATGTGGAGCAAGAACGCCTACTCGAAACCGTGAGGCGCTTGAGCATGCCAACCATCCCAATCACCAAGCAGATTTTGGTTATGCCGTTGGTTGGCGAGTTTAGCGCCAATCGCGCTGGCGATATTAATGCCACCTTGCTTAAAGCGATTGAGCAGCAACAAGCCAAAGTTGTAATTATGGATATTACTGGCGTGCCTGTGGTCGATGCAGCGGTTGCCCGCGCCTTGATCAATGCCTCGCATGCCGCCCAATTGCTTGGTGCACGGGTGATTTTGGCTGGAATTCGGCCTGACATGGCAGAAACCTTGGTTAATTTGCACTTAGATCTGGCGGTGATTGATACGGCAGCAACCTTGGCCCAAGCCTTCAGCCGCGCCACCGAATATTTGCAACCTCGCAGACGTTAAAAGGCTGTTCCCTCACCCCCCAACCCCCTCTCCCACTGGATGCGGGCGAGGGGGAGCATCTGGCAATCATGCGAACACCATCAGATTAAGCACCTTTCCGACTGGACGCAGGCGAGGGGGTGCACCAGTTTTCACCACCAATAAGGGGCTGTTCCCTCACCCCCCAACCCCCTCTCCCACTGGATGCGGGCGAGGGGGAGCATCTGGCGATCATGCGAAAACCATCAGATTAAGCACCTTTCCGACTGGATGCGGGCGAGCACCCATTTTTACCGCCGAATTGTGCAAGAACCATGAATTAAAGCCCCTCGCCCGCGCCACGGGAGAGGGGTTGGGGTGAGGGGATCTTAATTTTGTTCTGGCTCGTTGCGAATATACAATTGCTTGAGTAACGGGGTAAACACGCGGTAAAAACGTTCGAGCGTGTCGATCATCCAAACATGATGGTCGGCCCAATGCTGATGATCGTGCAAATTGGCGTTGCGCCGAACCAGCCAAATTTGATATTCCTTGGTTAAGGGATTTTCGCGCCATTCGAGGCCAACGCCCAATTGTTGCTCAATCGCTACTCGTTGTTGGCGCAGCCAGCGAAAGCGCAATTTGGCGGAAATTCCACTCAACATCACCGCTACTCCAAGCCAATTATCGCGGGCATTTAAGCTCGCTTGCAAGCTGCAATCGGCTCGGCCCAAGGCAAAACTGGTGCTTGGCTCGGCATGCGGTTTTTTGGCTCCAAGGTGGCTATTGCGCTCGCGCAGCATTGCATTAAAGCGCATCCAATAGCCTAAATAGATGTTTTTGCTGGGATTTGCTGTTGGCGGAGCGGCTGGCAAACTTGGCTCGTTAGTAATCGCCAATTCCCAATCATTTGGCTTGCAAATTAGCTTGAAATGCGGGGCAAACGGCGAATCATCAATTTGCCATAATTCCAGCTCAATTGCAAAAAATAAGAGATGCGGCAGGGTTTGTTGATTGAGCCATTCGATGGTGGCGCGATGCTCAGGCGTAAAATGCTCAGCAATCCAAATTAAAATCGTCGCTTTAACGCTGCTGGCGGTGGTGAGCAATTGGCCAAGATGAGCGTGATCACTGCCAGCTAATTGATTTTCGATCAAGACTTTGGTTTCGGTGCGTTGATCGTAGCAGACAAGGCTTTGGCGCAAATTGCCAGTGCCTTTGTTGAGCGCCTCAAAACGCAATTCGAGGTTGGTGGCGGTGTTTAATTGGGCGATATTTTCGGCTTGAGTGAGCCAATGGGTAAAATGGCTGGCTGCTTGTCGCCAAGCATCGTGAATCGGAACCCGTTTAAGCCGACCAAGCTGATTCATCGCCGTAATTCCTCACTACACCGTTGGGCTGCAAAACTGCTACCGATTATAGCATGAAGGGCGCAGGGCTGATTTTACGCTCAATCAAGCGATTGATTTGTAATTCAACCCAAACTGCTAGCATCCAGTAAACAGTTTAAGGAGCACTTATGGCTAATCAGATTATTCTTGAAACCGAACGTCTGATGTTACGCAAACTAACGAATGCCGATCTTGATGCTTTATTTCGGCTTTACCGTGATCCGGTTATTCGCGAGCATTTTCCCGAGGGCGTGTTGGATCGCGAGGAAACCAAAGCTGAACTTGATTGGATTATCAAGGTGTATTATGGCGAATATGGCTATGGTTTATGGGCGACGATTTATAAACCGACGGGAGCATTTATTGGGCGTTGTGGCTTATTGCCGTGGGTCATCGATGAGCGCCAAGAAGTTGAAGTGGCCTATTTGCTCGATCAAGCCTACTGGGGCCAAGGCTTGGCCAGCGAGGCTGCGCAGGCAATTGTGGCTTATGGCTTTGATGTGTTGAATTTTAATCGCCTCATTTGTTTGCCAATTCCCGAAAATGTTGCTTCGATGAGGGTTGCTGAAAAAATGGGCATGCAGCTAGAGCGCGAAATTGTGCTCGATGGCACGCCAGCGATGCTTTATTCAATCGAAAAAAGCTAGGATTGATCTACGAAGCGCACGAAGGGCACGAAGAACGAAACCACGAAGCACGCGAAGAGCGCGAAGGCCAATATGGCATTAGGCTTTTGGCTATGGGCTGGCGGAACGATTTTAAGCGTTACAAATTCCTAAGTCCTATAGTCAATAGCCTTCATTGCTCTGCGCCTCTGCGTTAAAAAACTAATCCACGAATTATATTCCTACAGCCAAAAACTCCGATCCCCAACCCCCGATCCCTGACCCCTATGTTCTCTGCTCTTTGTTCTATGTTCTCGAAACGATGACCTAACTTTTTAGTCTGCACGTGGATATAGAGAGTGAGAGCGCGCTCAATCTTAGGCTGAAAGGAAGGATATGCACGATCACGAGGCTATAGCTCGACTCAAACAAGGTGATATTGCTGGGCTAGCCCCCTTGGTTCACCACTATCAATATCAGGCGGTGCGAGCAGCGATCTTGGTTGTCCGCGATCGGTCTGCCGCCGAAGATATTGTTCAATCGGCCTTTCTGCGGGTTGTACAGCGCATCCAACAATTTGATAGCCAACGGGCCTTTGGGCCGTGGTTTATGAAAATTGTGTTGAATGATGCCTTGAAAGATGCCCAACGCCGCGAACGCCACCCCTCACTTGATCAATCGAATGCTGCTGGTTTGGCAATGTTTGAAGAATTGATGAGCAATGAGCCGCAACCAGAGGCCTTGCTAGAACAAGATGCCATGCGCGAAACCGTCGTGCAGGCCTTGAATCAACTAACGCCGTTGCAGCGTGCGGCAATTGTGCAACGCTATTACCTTGGCATGAGCGAAGCCGAAATGGCTCACGATGCAGCAACCAGCCCAGGCGCGATCAAACAACGCCTGTTGGGCGCTCGCGAACGCCTGCGTCGGCTCTTAGCCCCAATTATTAATGAATCTGTGTAGTCGAGGAGTCTGTAATGCATAACGATAATACCATCTCAAAAGCGCTTACTAACGTAGCAGAACACGAAGTTCCCGAAGGTTCACTTAACATGCTCAAACCATTGCAACAACAAGCTAGCCTCAAGCCACAAACCCGCCGCACGGGCTGGTTGCGCCCAGCAATGATGGCCGCGACTGGGGTTGCGTTGGCCGCAGTTGGCTTTGGCTTGCTGCCAAGCCAAGTCAGCCAAGTTAGTGCCAAAGAAGCCTTGCGCCGCGCCGAACAAGTCACTGCTTTTGGCTTGACTGGTATCGATTCGCTGCACGGCGTGCTCGAAACCCACGTGCCAGCAACTGGCAGCGTGGTCAGCGAAAAAATTTGGGTCCAGCAACCAAATAAATTACGCAAAGAAATTGTTTGGCCAGGCAGCGAAACCCGCGCTGAGCAATACGAAACCCAAATTATGAACGGCGCTGATGCCTGGGCTTGGATCTCGCCAGCGGGCCAGCCTAATACAGTTGATGGCAGCGTTTCCCAGTTCAGTTCAAGCGAATTGGATGGCGCATTGTATGTGATTCCAAACCCAACCGCTTCGCTCGACTCGAATGGCAATAGCGACGGTTTGTGCGCCCAACCAGGCGACCAACTTTCAACTGTTGGCCAAGAAAGCTTCTTAGGTCGCGATGCCTTGGTAATCGAATGTGTGCTGGGTGGCAGTAGCGACCAAGCCAACAGCCGACTCAAATTCTGGATCGACGATGAGTTGTTTGTGGTGCTGAAGTCGGAGTATTACGAATCGAATGGCGATATGTTCGTTGAATCAGCCTATACGGAATTCGAAGTTAATGCTGATTACCCAGCCGATTTCTTCGCTCCACCAGCAGGTGCTCCAATCGAAGTTAGCCAATAAGCCTTGAATAACATGCCAGCGATCACGTGTTGATCGCTGGTTTTTTTGGTTTAATCTGTAGATTGTTGTTGAATGAACTCAGTAATTGATATACTTGTTAAGTGAATATTATATGGGAGAAGCCAATCATGCGTTTTAAACGAATTATTGTTAATCGCCATTGGATTTATTCTTATCTGCAAGCAGGTAATGCAGAAGCAAACAAGTCGAATTTGCCGCAATCACTGTATATGGATGATCCGCTTAATCAAGAACGTTATATTCGAGCATTTATAGCACCACATTTTACAACATCCTACTATCCGATCGATATTCGATTTCAGTATAAATTTAAAGAATCGTTACGTTATTGTTTAAATGTGTACGATGCTGATATAGAATCCGATCTTGAGCATGAGTGGTCACAACCATATGGCATTTATAAACAACCGCGTGATCTTCAAGCTTTTTTGCAGCGTGTTTGGCAGGTTTTATTTCCTGATGAATCATGGCAGATTGACGACCTTGATTATTATTTCGATCTGAATGATTCACGAATAAAAATATTTGATCCATTACCGGCTACGATTCGCGATCAACGTTATGGTTAATATGCTATTGGTTGCCGAATCTAGGCTTTTCTCCTAAACGTGGAAATTATTGATCTCATTGGATTTCGCCACCCTTCCGTCCCTCCGCCGGAGGGAAACGCAGGGGTTTTGCGCGAGGGGTCGACGGCAGGGACTGGGGATCAGTTCCGTACAGTTCCAACCACTGTTGCATAACCCACCAATTGTTCCGCTAGCCAAGAGCCAAAAGCCCAGAGTCTCATCCGCTTCGTGCTCTTCGTGCGCTTCGTGGATCAAAAATAATCTATGTTCTATGCTCTATGCTCTATGCTCTATGCTACCCATGCTCATCGCAGCCCAACGAGTTGCAATCGGCGGCCAAGGCGCAACCAACCAAGTGACGCAACGATTTCGGTGCTTGTGCTTGCTGAACAAAACTAAACTGTTGCGGCAACATCCGGCGTAAGGCTTGATGATCGGCTGGTGGAATTGGCGCACCGAGTAGTTCGCGGAGCCAGTGAGCGCCAGCCCAAAGCGCTTGGGCACGCTCTGACTGCTGGTTGAGCGCACTCCAAACCGCCAAGCCTTCGATTGAAGCCGCCACACCTTCGCGGTCGCCAACGCGATAGAGCGTGGCAAGGCTTTCATGCAACAGCTGTTGAGCATCAGCATAGCGTTTTTGGGCTAAGGCAACCCGCGCGAGAAAGGTTTGGCTTCGCGCAACTGCTGGCCAGTTGCCCAACGGCTCAAGCATGGCGATGCTCTGTTCGAGCCATTGCTGGGCTTCATGATCGTCGCCATAGATCAAGAGCGCTCGGCCATAGAAGCTCATTGCTGTGCCAATGCCGCTTTTGCTGCCAAGCTCTTGATAAAAGCTGAGGCTTTCGGCCAACAAGGCCAAAGCGCTGCGCGAGCCATGTTGCACCAGTTGGCTCATGCCCAAATGGCGCAAACTGCTGGCTAAGCCATAGCGATCATCAAGCATTTTGAGCAAAGGCAAGCTTTCTTGCAAGGCCTGAATTGCCTCGACGTAGCGGCCTTGCCAATAGGCCACCATGCCAATGTTGGTCAAGGCGTGGGCAATTGCCTTTGGTTGATGTTCTCTGCGTGGCTCAACCAGCACTTCGCCAAATGCCCGATTGGCCGCCGCATAATCATCTTGGATAAATGCCAGTACGCCAGCGCCAAGGCGCACTTTATCGCGAATTGCCAGCGGAATGCTGGTTGGTTGCAGCTGTTGGATTTTGGCCAGCCACTCGCGGCCTTCGCTGATCTGGCCTTGCTCGTGCCAAAAGCGCCAAAAGCTCGCGCCTAATTGCCAGACCGCCAAGGCATTATCTTGCTGAATGCCCCATGCGAGAATGCTGCGAATCGTGGGCAATTCGCGTTCAAGCCGTTTGATCCAGCCGGTGTGGTTGCTGACCAAGAAGGCTTGCTCTGCTTGTTGCATCAACTCAACATAATAATCGAGTAATTGTTGTTGTAGCCAATGAGCCTCGCCTTTGGGCAATTTGCTTAGGCTATATTCGCGAATTGTGTCGAGCATGGCAAACCAGCTTAGGCCATCGCTGCTGGTTTCGCGTTGCAACAAACTGGCATTAACCAAGTGGTGCAAGCCGCGTTCGATCCTGCTTGGCTCATCGTTGGGCCACAAGGCTTGGGCCGCATCGCGGGTAAAACTGCCAGCAAACAAGCCAATGCCTTGGAAAATGGTTTGCTCGTAGCTGCCAAGCAGTTCGTAGCTCCAATCGATTGCACCGCGCAAGGAATGTTGGCGTGGCGTGCGATCAGGGCTGTTGTGCTGGAGAAAATCAAGCCGCTGATTGAGCCGTTGCAGCATCACCTGCGGTGGATAGAATTTGCTATGCACCGCCGCCAACTCAATTGCCAAGGCCAAACCATCGAGCCGCACACAAATTTCGGCTACGATGGCAGCGTTTTCAGCGTTTAAGCGAAACTGGCTATCAACCGCTTGCGCACGCTGGACAAAGAGTTGAATTGCGGGGCTAGCTGCAATTTGCTCGAATTCAGGGCTTTGTTGTAAATCGGGCAAGCCCAGCGGCGGCAACACAAACTCATATTCGCCATAAATGCCCAACACAATGCGGCTAGTAACCACAATTTTTAAATTTGGGCAATGCTGGAGCAATTGGCTAACTTGCGGCGCTGCGGCCAGCACTTGCTCAAAATTATCTAAAATGAGCAGCATGGTTTGGTTGCCAACCCAATCTTGCAAGCGTTCAAGCGACTCATCATCGCCATGGTCGCGTAAGCCGGCGGCACGGGCAAGGGTTGCCGCCACCAAACTCGGGTCATTAACCGTATCGAGCGCCACAAAAACTACTGGAATTTGTTGCGTTTGGTGCATGGTTTGGGCGATATAGCTAGCAAGGCTCGTCTTGCCTGAACCGCCCATGCCCGTAATCGTGATCAGCCGTGCCTCTGGTTTGGCCAACAATGCTTGGAGCGTGGTTAACTCATGCTGGCGGCCAATTAGGGCGGCAATGGGATAGGGCAAGCGTAAATGGGCAAGGCTCAATGGATTGGCTACTGGCGCATAACTAGGGGCTTCGATGCGCGCAAAGCGATAGCCAATTCCCGATTCGGAGTGAATTAACTGCGGCTTGGTTGGGTCGTCTTCGAGCTTGGCTCGCAAGCGTCGCATATAGGCGTGCAAATAGGCGCGATCTTCGCTATAGCTTTTGCCCCAAACCTGTTGCAACAGCATGCGGTGGGTCAATACTTGACCATGATATTGAATAAATAATTTGAGCAAGGCCCATTCGGTTTTGGTCAGATGCACCAGCTCGCCATGTTTGCGCACCTGCTGATCCTGCCAATTGATCAGCAACGAGCCGCATTCGGTATAGTTGGGCTGTTGTTGCAAGGTTGTTTGTTGGCTGCGGCGCAATAATGCGCGCACGCGGGCCAAAAATTCGCTTTCGTGAAACGGCGTAATGACATAATCATCAATGCCTTGATCGAGCGCAATCCCGCGCATATAGGCATCGCTGCTGGCCCCAACCATCAGCAATGGCACGCTCGAATGCTCACGCAAACTACGGCAAAATTCTAACGCATCGTGGTCGGGCATCCACTGATCGATCACCACCAGATCGAAGGCTTCTTGCTCGACTAAAGCTTGAGCCTCGTGAATGCTGGTGCTGCGCACAACCTGAAAACTAGCGGTTTTTAATACCCGCACAATCAAGGCTTGCAAGGCGCGATCTGGCTGAATCACTAAGATCGTAGGCTGTTGCGTCATGGAACCTCCTAGTGGCTCGTTGCTCCTTGAAGGCTTCTTAAGATGTTTTTTAGAAATATACCAAGTTTTTTAGAATTTTTTAAGAAGCGTTGTATATAGTATACCTACGAAAAGCGCTTTTCGACAATCATGCAACAGTCCCATTCCCGATCTTTTTTGGTGTCATTCACAAGGAAGGATAGCGATTATGCACAAGCGATGGGCATTTTGGTTCAGCGGCCTAACTATAGCCTTAGTGGCGTTTGCAAGTTTCGGCCCCTTGGCACGCGGCGTAGCAGCTCGCACATGGGCAACCGTCAGCAATGGCAACACTGGCGATAACGTCTACACTGTGCAAGCAATGTTGAAGCAACGTGGCTATAGCTTGACGGTCGATGGCGATTTCGGCCCAGGCACCTTGTCGGCAGTCAAGAGCTTTCAATCGAGCAAAGGCTTGAGCGCTGATGGCGTGGTTGGCCCAAACACCTGGGAACAATTGGTGGTTGTTGTGCGCTCAGGCGATAACAATATCGTTGTTAATGCTTTGCAACGCCAATTGCGCAAACACGGCCACTCATTGACGGTTGATGGCGATTTTGGCGCTGGCACCTTGTCGGCAGTCAAGAGCTTCCAATCAAGCAAAGGCTTAGGCGCAGATGGCATCGTTGGTGCTGATACCTGGGCTGCCTTGACTGGCAATGCCAGCGGTGGCGGTGGCTCAACCCGCGCCGATTTGGCTCGCACCATCCGCGATAGCAGCCGCATCGCTTTGGCAACCATCCACACCTCAGGCGTTTCCGATAGCGCAACCGCCCGCCAAAACATTGTTGATACTGCTAATGGTGGCGCAGCTCGCCGCAGCAGCTATGGCAATGCTCCAGGTGGCTCGGTCTACCTCGCTACCTCACTCTTGAACGGCATGATCACCCTCTCACAATCGTGGAGCTACTCGGTCAGCGAAATTGCTGGCGGCTCGCACAGCGCAACCTCACGTCACTATGCTGGCGTTGCTGTCGATGTCAACGTCATCAACGGCTCACACGTTAGCGCATCACACCCCAACCAACAATCATTCCGCAACAAATGCGCAAACCTCGGCGCAACCGAAGTGCTCGGCCCCGGCGATTCCGGCCACAGCACCCACATTCACTGCGCTTGGCCGCGCCCATAATCGACCTTGCCTGCAAGCCTCACGTTGTCTAACGTGGGGCTTGTTTTTTGAACAAAGGAAAGCCCTGTAATGAAGAAAATTTCGCGCCGAATGTTTGGCAAGTTATCCATGGGCGTAGCTATGAGTGTGGTCGTTGGCGGGACGGAATTGCGTTTGTTGCGCTCGGCCCACGCCGTCGTGCCAACCCCAGCCATCGATGGCACTGCTGCTTGGGGTTCTGCCGCAGCCAAAGAGCCAATTAATGTGCTCAATCAAAAGCCAATTGGCATCGTCGTTCACCACACCACCAACCTCAACACGAACGATTTTACCCGCAATAAGGCTTGGCAAGTGGCGCGCCAAATTCAACAAAGCCACTTCAATCGCGGCTGGATCGATACTGGCCAGCAATTTACGATTAGCCGTGGTGGCTGGATTATGGAAGGCCGCCATCAAAGCCTCAGCATTTTGCAGGGCGGTACAAAACATGTGCAGGGCGCGCACGTCGATGGCCATAATGAAACCCATATTGGCATCGAATGCGAAGGCTTGTATATGAACGTCACGCCCAGCCTGCCGTTGTGGAATAAACTGGTAGCCTTGATTGCCTATATTTGCCAGCAATATGGCCTTACTGCCAACGATATTGTGGGCCACCGCGATTTGGATAGCACCAGCTGCCCAGGTGATACGCTGTATAGTTTGTTGCCTCAATTGCGCACCGCCGTCGATACGACGCTCAATGGTGGGGCGGTTGGCCGCATGTGGCCGATTTTGCGCCGCAATACGCCAGCGACTGGCCTTGCCAAAACCATGCAATATCTCTTGCGGGCGCGGGGCGCGACGATTACCGCCGATGGTGCGTTTGGCCCAGGCACCGAAACCGCCGTCAAAACCTTCCAAACCGCCAATGGCCTCACCGCCGATGGGATTGTTGGGGCGGCGACATGGGAAAAACTGATTATGACCGTGCGCTTGAACGATACTGGCGAGGCCGTCAAAGCCTTGCAAAATCAACTGAGCGTGCAAAATTATCCAACCACGATTGATGGCAGCTTTGGCACCGGCGTAAATACCTTGGTGCGCGCCTTCCAAACGAATCGCCAATTGACGGTTGATGGCGTAGTTGGCATGAATAGCTGGAATAACTTAGCGATGTAGTGAGGTTGCTTCATGAAAGCTCTCGTTTGGCGAATCGCCAGTTGTACATTAATTCTTGGCATTATGCTGAGTTCGATCAACACGGCGCAGGCATTTTCAGCGGCATTTTTTCACACTGTTAGCAAGGGCAATCGCGGCAGCGATGTCAAGGCAATGCAATATTTGCTCAATATCGGTGCCGATGGCGTATTTGGCTCAGGTACCGAAAGCTCGGTCAAGAGCTTTCAATCCAGCAAAGGCCTTGGAGCCGATGGCATCGTTGGCCCAAATACGTGGGGCGCGTTGGTCGTCACCGTGCGCCGTGGCGATAATGTCAACGCCGTCAAAGCTGTACAAACCTTGTTGAACGCCAAACGCAATGCAGGCCTGACGGTCGATGGCGATTTTGGCGCAGGCACCGAAAGCGCTGTCAAGAGTTTTCAGAGCCACGCTGGCTTGAGCGCCGATGGCGTGGTTGGCCCAACAACTTGGAAAAATTTGATTTGGCACTATGAATATGCCGATATGAGCGCCAACATCTGCGATAAAGATCCCGATGGCAATGGCAATGCCAACTGGGGCGTAGCCTCAACCGTGGCCCAACTCGAAGAAGCAAGCAGTAATTTTGCCAGCTTTGGCAAGGGCAAAGTGCCACTTGGCGATATTAGCTTCGAGCATGGCGGCGATATTCCAGGCCATGCTTCGCACGAAACTGGGCTTGATGTGGATATTTGGCCAATTCGCAGCGATAGCAATCAATGCTCTGGCAGCCGCATCACATGGCAATCAAGCACCTACGATCGGGCCGCAACCCGCAATTTGGTCAAAGCGATTCGCGCCGCCGCCCCTGGCCAAATTACCGTGATCTACTTCAATGATCCAGTGTTGATTAGCGAAGGCTTGACGACCTCATATCCAAATCACGATAATCACTTACACATTCGCTATAAATAATTATTATTCGTCTGGCTTATAATCCGTCATGGCCGCTGCTGCAAAGCAGTGAGCCTGACGGATTCTAGGTATTTAGGGGAATTTAATCGCATGCGTTGGATTCTATTACTTGGCATTCTTGGCAGTTTAATCAGTTGTGGTTCGGTGAAATCAACTGCTGTGCCAACCATTGACCCGAAATATTGGTTGATGAGCTATGTGCAGGAGCCGTTGACCGAGGCGAATTTGATCGTCCGTGATTTTGCTCAAAACCAACAAACAATTGGCACGGCGGTGAATAGTCCAGCCTGTTTCAGTCAAGGGCGCTTGATTTACACAACGAAGCTGAGCGGCACGAATCGCTTGCTCGCAAGTGATTTGAATACGCGTCAAACTCAAACCTTGGTTGATGATCCTGCGGCGGTGTTGAGCCAAGCCACCTGCCATCCAGTTAACGATCAAGTGCTCTATTTGCGTTCACCGTTGGAGTTGATTGATGACGAACCTGCGCCGCCCAGCATTTGGCAAATTGGCGCGAGTGCGAGCCAACCCCAAAGCTTGGATGCTGCTCAAACTCCAGCCTTGAACCAACAATGGTCGCCTGATGGCAAGTGGCTGATCTATGAATTGGCTGATCGTCCTAATTTAGTCTTGCATGCCGCGACAGGCGAGACCCGCGAACTAACCTTCACTGGTACGTTTAGCTGGCAGCCCGATAGCCAAGCGCTGATTATTGCTCAATTGACCGAGCCAGCAGCAGGGCGTTTTGGCCGTTTGGTGCGCTACGATCTAGCGACTGAGCAAATACAGGTGGTTTTAGAAAGCCCTGATGCTGATGTTTACTACCCGCGACTGGCTCCTGATGGCCAGCAATTAGCCTATATTCGTCGCCCGTTGGGAGCCGAAGTTGGCGAACTCTGGCTGCTGAAGTTCAACAATCCCCTAGAACCACTCCAGCTGACTGATGATTCACGCTACGATAATTTCGACCCGCAATGGTCACCAGAGGGCCAAGAATTGATCTGGAGCAGACTCGACCCACAGCAAGCGCGCTATTCGATTTGGTATCAAGTTCCTGAGATTACGACTCCTATCCAGCTTGCTGATGATGCGATTTGGCCGCGCTGGTTGCCCTAAAACACAATGCAGCAGGTTTTGCCTGCTGCATTGGTGATCGTGTGTCGAAAATTATAGCTTATTGTTTGATGATGCGGTTTTCGACATTGGCATTGACTGGTTGCGCCAATTTTTCGATGTAGCGCACGAGGCCATCGAGGTCGGTTGGGCCAACTTCGCGGTTGGTGCCTTGTTTGAGCACCACGAAGCCGTCGCCGCCATCGGCCAAGAAGCTATTGACGGTGATGGTATAGCTTGCAGCTTTATCCAAGGCTTTGCCATCGCTGCCACGAACTTCTAACACCTTTTGGCCAATTGGGTTGGCATCAGTCCAGGTGTAGCTCAAGCCTGAAATTTGCAGGATGCGCGCGCGGACTGTGCCATCGCTTTGGGTTTGCCATTGTTGGTTAAGCAAGGTGTAGATGTCATTGCCGCTAACCGTCATCTTAACCAAATCATTGCTGAATGGTTGAATTGCATACAACTCGCCCCAGGTGATTTCGCCAGCATCGAGTGGTGCGCGAATGCCACCAGGATTCATGAAGGCAAATTGGGTGCTCATGGTGTTGCGTTGGGCATCGGCAATCAAGTTGCCCAAGGCCGATTCGCCTGCATCGTTGGGAGTATTGTTGATGGCGATTGAGGCTGAGCCAACCACGCGGTTGACTTGTGGTGCAACTTGGTCTTCATATTTCTTGACCATCGCTGCAACTTCAGCATCTGGGGTCATGCCTTCGTGGAAGGTCGTGACGATCGTGGCTTTTTTGCCTACAATATCGCGCTTGGCGCGGTCAATCGTCAAATCAATATCAGCAAACGCGGTGCTATACGACAGCGCTTGGGTGATCAATTTGCCATCGACTTCGCCGCTGATTGAGGTGTGGGTGTGCGCGCTGACAATCACGTCAACATCATCATTCACATTATTGGCAATTTCGGCGATTGGGCCAGTAATTACGCCACTGGTAGCGTTTTGGGTGCCACCTTCGTGGGCTAAAACCACGATTGCATGCACGCCTTGGCCATTCAATTCGGTAACTGCTTGGTTGATTGCGGTTACTTCATCGATGAACTCAAGGTTCGCAACGCCCGAAGGAATTACGATTTCAGGCGTGTTTTTTAACACAACCCCAATAAAACCAATCCGTGCGCCATCGACATTGACAACGTGGTAGGCTGGCAAGATGGTTTTGTTGGTGCGTTTGTCAATCACGTTGGCAGCGATATAAGGATAGTTTGCACCATCCCAGCAGCCAGCGGTTGGGTGACAGCCACCGTCGATCAAGCGCATCAGTTCATCAACGCCTTCATCAAACTCGTGGTTACCAATTGTGCCAACGTTCACACCCAAGGTATTCAAGAATTCCATGGTTGGTTGATCTTGCAACAAGGCCGAGCTTGGTGGGCTTGCGCCGACCATATCGCCTGCTTGCACCGTCAAGGAGTAGCGGGCTTTAGCGCGAGCTTGTTTGATGTAGCTGCTCAAATAGGCAGCGCCACCAACATCTTTGTTGCTCACTTTGCGGCCAGTCGAGATTTGGCCATGGAAGTCGTTGATCGCCAACATTTTCAATTGCATTGGCACCAAGGTCACACCAAGTCGGGTTAGCAAGATTTGGTTCTTGCCATCTTTGGTGTGCCATTCCATGCGCGCGCGCTCGAAGTGTTGGGTTACGACTTTATCGCCATCGATATTGATTTCTTCTTGTGGATCAGAGAGTGGCAAGCCCCACAAAGCTAATGATTCGCCGTAGGTAATGCCATTTTCGCCCAAATCCAAGCCTTGCGAGTTCCAATATTTCAAGAACTCACCACAAACGCTGTGGCCAGTTTCGCTGAACAATTGGCAACCGTTGGCTTGCGGAGCGGTTGGGAAATCGCGCCAGACGCGGTTTTCGCGCAACAGCACTTCATCATTAATCCGTCCAAGCAAAATCGTAAATGGAGCTGGAGTTTCAGGGTGATATTCAAGCCGTTGGCGCTCGAAATATTGCACCAAGAACTTGCCTTCTGGCGTGACTTCTTCATAGGCTGCGGTTTGGGGATAGCCAAAAACGGGCAAGCCACCGTTCTTTTCCCAATAATCGCGGAACTCGGGAGCAATACATTCAACAACGCCTGGCTGGTCGAAACACAGCTTCTCGGCGGCTTTGGTTGGAGCAGCTTGGCCAATTGAGCCGGCCAACAGCGTCAAGCCAAGTAGGACCCCTACTTTGCTCTTCACGTTATGCCACATTGCAAAATCCATGAATTGTTTCTCCTGGACACACAGATCAAAGGGTATTATACGTCAAAAAAAACTAAATTTGGTTAAATTTAATTCAAATTTTGAGCCAATTTTATTAACAAAGCCAAAATAAGCTATATAGCTAGCAAATATATTGGCTCTATTTATTCTATAATTTATTGGGCACAATACTTAAGAATAAACTATTTGGGTATTTAGTTTAACTGCCTTCCCAAATTTGCTCACCATTCATAATTCGGCGCAGCTGCTCTGGAAAGCGTTGAAAATGGAGTGGTTTGGCCAGAAAACCATCAAAGCCAGCAGCGCGCATTTTGGCTACTTCTTGGGGTGCAGATTGGGCGCTGACTGCAATCACAATCGCATTACATAATTTTGGGTGGGCACGAATTTTGGGCAACAGCACATAGCCATTTTCCCGCGGCAGATTAATATCCAACAAAATTAAATTAATTGCAGGCACTGCATCATTTTCGAGGAAGGCAAACAGCTGCCGACCTGAGGGCCGCACATTACAATAGCGCACTTCTGGCATAACATTCAATAATTCAGTTAATACCAGCATATTATCAATATTATCTTCGACGATTAGCACAAATGCTTTGGTCATTTTTTGAATCAGCGACATACAATTAACTCCTTCGTGAGTCGATTAATTGATTGATAACCGGAAGTATTGACGTAAATCGTTGTCGCTGATCTGGGATATGGAATGAATAAAATGAGCACAACAATTGAAATTAGTGATGGCTGATTTTAGCCACGTTTGCGCGCCACAATCAACACATAGCGCACATATTCTGCATAAATTTTCTCAACCATCGGCCAGGTTTGTTCGATCATTGCCAACATTGGTGGTGGATACATCGCCTCCAGTTCGGCCCGTTTTTGCTCGATGCCAAGCTTGGTGTGGGCGAGCGTTTTGGCAATTCCTGCGGTCAAATCGATCAATTCAAGCTGTTCGAAGCCCGTTTGATCAAAAAGATCAAGGTAGCCCTGCTTGGTCGTCAGGGTATTGATCTGAAATGCAGGGTAAAAGATGTGTTTTTGTTCAAGGCTTAGTGGCTTGACTTCAACAATATCGGTCAGCACCAAATAGCTGCCAGTTTGCAACACGCGATTCGCCTCTTGTAAGACAGTCAGGCGGCTGGGCATATGGAAGATCGATTCGAAGGCCCATGCGGCATTGAAGAACCCATCAGCAAAGGGCAATGCCATGGCATTGCCCCAAGCAATCTGCACCTGATCCTGCATCTGCATGGCTTGAATGGTGGTTTGGGCTTCAGCAACTTGGCCGTGGGCAACAGTGATGCCATGCACGTGGCAATGTTTGGCGGCGGCCATGCGAATTGCTGGCAAGCCTGTGCCACAACCAAGATCAAGCATGTGTTGACCAGCGGCAATTGGCGTTTTCTCAATCATCAAATTGGTTAAATGCTCTTGGGCTTCAGGCAACGATAAATGTTCTAAGCCCGCTGGCCAATAGCCACCGTGAACACTATCACCCCAAATCAGCTTATAAAACGGCCCCATTGCGTCGTAATAGGCTTCGACATCGTTGATGCTTGGTGGGTTGGGTTCCGCTAGATCAGTTGCTAAGACTGTCATACACAATTCTCCTTAAAACGCTGCTACAACTCTAATTCAATGCTGGTTGATTGTGGATACCAAAACGGGCCTAGTTGTTGGCCAAGCCCGAGAATGGGGCCGCGCTCCCAGTGCTGCCGAAATTCTAAGGCGGCCTTGGTGCGTTCGGTTTTATCGCTTTGCCAGGTTTGGCGCAAAAATTTAAAATCATACAAAATCTGGCGAAATTCGGCTTCGCTCAAGGTGTAACCTGGTTTTTGCGTCCAGTAACATTGCAGATTGCCCACCAACAAGGGTGGTAACACATCATGATTAACCTGCGGTTTGCCAAATGAAACAAATAATTCAGCAGGCGGGATTGGTTCGCCATAGATCGCCTCAATTGCTTGAATCCGTGTTTTGAAGGCGGTCTGATGGGCAGCTTGGAAGATGGCTTGCCATGGATCTTCTGAATCGCGGACGATAAACCACCAAAGGGTTGGCTGCTCCGAAGTATCATCTGGCTGATGCAAGCTTTGAGCCGCTTCGGCGATAATTGGTGATGGTTGGGTATCGAGCAGTCGCACTCGCCAATTGCGTTCGCGGTAATACTCACGCATCGCTGGGCTGGCTGCTCCCCACGCAACCCAATGTTCAATATGTTCACGATAATTAGGTGTTGTTTCTTGGAATTGATTGGGCAAAAGCATTGGTAAAAACAGATGCTTAATGCCGTGACAGAAAAAGAGCTCTAAACAGGTTAATAATTGTCCGTGCGACCAACGCGCATACGCTTCGCCTTGCGCTGGCATAGTTGCCAAGGCCGCTTTGCGGCGGCTGCCACCGCTCGAAAAAATCATGGTTGCTGGGGCAATCTGTTGGATTGCTTCGAGTGGAGCTTGAAGAAAATCTGCAAGCGTTGGAATGCTGTCGCGGATCATATCCGTAAATCTCCTAAGGTGACTGCTAACATGGCACTTAGCTCATAGGCGCGATCAATCCGTTGGGGACAATAAATTTCTTTATTGAGCCAACATTGATACTCTTTCATGCGGAAAGGGCGATAATGAGTGCAGAGCCAATTATAGCCACGTTGGAGCATGCGAATGTCGTCGTTATCTAAAAGGCCAGTTTCACGTAAGTTGTGGAGTGCGAGCACTGCATAGGCAGTTTCAACCGTCGTCGAGCGCTGAATAATGCCCCAGCCGCCATCAGGGTGTTGATGCACCTGGAGCGCTGCAACCGCTTCTTTCATCGCCGTTTTGTAGGGCGAGTTTTTCAAGGCAATCAGGACGTGGCATGTGGTATAGAGCCACGAAGTATTCCATTTATCGCCGCTCCAACTGCCATCTAGTTTTTGGGCATCAATAAAAATTTTCCACCAGCGCGAAATATCAACCCCAGCCAAATCGAGCGCATGCACCGCTCGTGCTGTCAATGAAATTGACGGTTGCAGTTCACCATGATAGGCAACAAAACATTGATCGCGCTCAAATTGACGTAAGATTTCAAGATCGACGGGATAACCCGCTGCGATTAAGACGGCGACCGCTGCCGCAGTATCATCGCCATCGGGCATAAAATCATCGCTAAATCCAATGCCTTTGGGCTTGAGCGCTTGCTGCAAATCAGCAATTTGCGGTTTGAGTACATCTTGAATGCTCGGAAAGTCGAGAATTCCTGCGGTTACCAAGGCGTAGAGGCTAAATGATTGCTCAAAACGGGGAATTGGCCAAGCGGTTGGCATAATACAAGGTGCGCTTTCCGAGGTGGCCAACGATGCTTGGCGCAAATAACTTTCTGCGCCAGCGATTTCGTGATGCAGGCTGGGGTTATGGTTGGCGGCAAATAACCAGGCAGCAGTTGCAGCAGGACTATGGCCAATTCCACCAGAGCCATCAATTAAGCCAGGGTCTGCATGGCTCGCCCACGCTTCCCACGAATAGACGGGAGCAGTGCCAGCGCGCGGCTTCTTTTGCTGAATCAATGCCCGTTTATGTTCGCCCAAGGCGATCAATTCGCGATAAGGCGCAAGTGGAATATCGAGCCGTAATCTAATTGGAATCCCATCAGCATCATCGGCATGTTCCTCGCGGTAGGCCTCTTTGAGCATATAGGGCAGCAGCAATTCCATGCCCACTGGCAGATTATCGGGCAGCGGTTTTTCCCAATATTCAAGCTGGCGGCGCAAAAAACGTTTGGCTTCGAGCAAGCCATCGAAGGTTGAGCGGCGTTGACAATGGTGGCGCAGCGCCAAAATCGCAGCCAAAGTTGGCACTGCCCTGCTTAATGGCATAGCCGGATTGCCCCAACCTCCATCAGCATGTTGTTGGATTACTAACCAATTAACTGCTGGCCAAACATGATCTTCGTTGGGAGTTGGGTATAAGCGCAACGCTTGAGCAGTATCATAGACCGACGGACTCATTAGGCCGCCATTTTGACCAAGGTCGCGAATTAATGCCCGCAAATCATTGAGTAAAATGTCAAGAATTAAGCTCATAGGCAAAGGATCGAGATCCTACACAAGGTCGTAATCTCAACCCTACTCCTTTCTGAATAGCAGCCCAACCAGCGTAGAGCAATCAAACGCTGGTTGGGCTACCGCGATCTAGTAGGGTTCCCAGACCGATTCGCCATTCAAAATGCGGGTAATTTGATTGGGAAAGCGATTGCGATTAATCGGCTTGCCAATTAGTCCATTGAAGCCAAGCTCACGCGCTTTGGCCACATCCTGCGGCATAACGTTGGCCGTAACCGCAATCACTTGGGTGTTTTTAAGTTGCGGCACATGCAGCATATTTTTGAAAACGGTAAAACCATCTTCATAGGGCAACTGAATGTCAAGCAAGACCAAATCGGGGTGCAGGCGAGGATTCGCCTCAAGCAACTTAAAAAATTGGCGGCCAGAGGCTCGTCCGTTATAATATTTGACCCGCAAATCTTCGCGGAGCAGAATCTCCAAAACGAATAAATTATCGGGATTATCCTCGACAATAACCACCGATGCGTCGCTGGGTACAACGGGAACAAAATATTCATTACTTGCCACGGGCATACTCTACTCCTTGGTTAAAGATCTCATTAATGCGGCTAAGAAATTCTTCCTCACTAAGTTGGCGTTTAGCAATGACCCCTTGGGCGCGGGTACGCAGCCAATCATGTTCCTGTTGATCAAGATCCTTGGCGCTGACAATAATCACTGGAATGTCAGCATAGTTGGGATTATTACGCAGGGCTTCGAGCACTTCAAAGCCATCCATATTTGGCATCATCAGATCGAGAATAACGAGGTCGGGCTTGGAGTGCGCGATCAGCGCCAATGCCTCAACCCCATCCGTTGCCTCGCTAATCGCATAATCTCGGGCCGCGAGAATGTGTTGGACAACTTGACGAGCGTCAGGGTTATCGTCAACAACCAAGATCTCAGCAGCTGGTTCGACACATTCTTGCACAATCGCCAGCAATACCTCCTCACGTACAGGTTTGACAATATGTTTCCTTGCCCCCAAAACCAGCCCAATCGTACCTTGATCAACCACTGAGCAGACAACAATTGGGATATGGGCAATCGTTGGATCATTCTTGATTTGGGCCAGCAATTCCCAACCATCAAGATTTGGCATTTGCACATCGGTAATAATTAAGCGCGGCTCAATTTGTTTGATGCTGCTAATTGCCAAACGACTATCTAAAACGCTATGCACCCGATAGCCCCCTGATTCCAGCATAACCCGAAAGGTTTCATGGGCATCAGGGTTATCATCGATCACCACAATCTCAATGCTCGCTTGGTCATTTGATGTGGCTTCAAGCTCGATCAAACTTGGTGGCGCAGCAAGATCGACGGTTGTGGTTTCGGCCAAACTGTTGGTAATTGGCAAGCTAAAGTAGAAGGTCGAGCCTTCGCCTTGGGTGCTTTCGAGCCACATCCTGCCGCCGTGCATTTCGACCAACAGTTTGCTAATCGGCAAGCCTAAACCAGTGCCTTGATATTGATGGGTCACTTCGTTTTGAATTTGTTGGAACTCCTCGAAAATCTGTTGTTGATTCTCTGGCGCGATCCCAATCCCACTATCTTGGACGGCAATTTGCACAGTTTCAGGATTTGGTTGGCTGATTATGACCTTAACTTGGCCTTGCTCTGTGAATTTGACGGCGTTTGAAAGCAAATTGAGCAGCACTTGGCGAATTCGCACCTTATCAATCACCATTGTTGGCAGTTCTTCGGGCATGTCTAAGTCAAGCTCAAGCCCTTTATCGCGGGTCAGCCCGCTGGCGGTGGCCATCACTCCACTAATAATGGGTTCAAGCTCAGTTTTTTCATACATCAACTCCATCCTGCCTGCTTCGATTTTCGAGAGGTCAAGGATGTCGTTAATTAAGCCAAGCAGGTGATCGGCGTTATACAGTACCCGTTCTTGCAACTCGCGCTGGCGTTCAGAAAAATCTCCATAGCGATCAAGAAAGGCGGTGAAATTGATAATTGCATTGAGTGGCGTGCGCAGTTCGTGGCTCATATTGGCCAAGAAGCGCGATTTAAGTTGGTTGGCTTCTTCGGCGGCGTTTTTGGCGCTTGCTAGCTCGATATTGGTTTTTTCAAGTCGTCCTTCGCGTTCTTCGACTGCGTGTAAGGCATCTTGCAGGGCTGCGGTACGCTCATCCACCAAAATCTCAAGTTTATCGCGAATCTGTTGGAGCTCGTATTCACGTTGTAACGCGCGGCTTAGTGCATCATTTAAAGAGGCACTAAAACGATGAAAAAAGAAGCCCACGATCAAAACGCTAAACACAAAGGTGCTAATTGTTGGCGGCAACAGATCGCCGAGCCGTGGATAGGCTCCTATAAATTGCACATTGAAGAATTGCAACCCCCCGATGAGTGCAATGACAACGATGCTTGCGCCAGCAATAGTTTTAATCCCCTTGCGACCAGTTAACAATCCTGAGAGTGTGATTGGCATCATAAATGCCGAAAGAATCCAAGCACTATTGCGTAATCCTTCAAGGGCCAAAATTATCGACAGCCCTACCACAAGCCCGCTTGAGGCCAGCGTAACTGCACGGCGAAAATGGCCTTGGCGCAGATTCACGACCGCAATCACAAAGAAAATGAAAATCAAAAGACTGGTAAGGCCAGCCCGAAAAGCACTGCCACTGGTGCTTGAGACAATAAATGCAGTTGGAACAGTAACAAAACAAATAATACTCAAGCCAATTAACATTATCTGTAGGAGAAAGGCTTGCTCCCGTTGCACAGGGTCTGTAAGATTGATCTGATTAAGCCAGCGCTGGATTGGGGCTTGCATGGGTGCTCCTTCAGCATAGCGCCTGCTATGCCCTACCAAAGTTACACAACTCTTCCATCAGTTATCACAAGATGCTGCTTGAATGGATGCTTGGAGCAAAGCGCAGAATAGGTTGATTTCAAGCAGCGATGGCTCAATCCTGAGCGGAACTATTTACACTTCACATATATCAATAGCTGTATAGGACTATGGATTTATGTGTGAGAAGTGTACCATAGCTGGACTATGGTTGTATAGTATTTAAGTTGGATACGATGCCCGAAGTGCAACGATATCAGTACCATCATTTCCATGTGACAAATTTCGCAATTCTTGGTATGATACGGTCTACACTGATCCTAACTACTTGATAGTCAGGACTAGAACAGTTGTTGCCTAATTATCCCTATGGGTGTTATACCATGGCATGGGTAATTCATTCTAGAAGTGCTAGTACTGAGTTCCTATACACTCTAGGTCAGAAACCAGCTGGTACTATTGGTACTATCCAAATGGTTTCTAATTACCTAGTGGTATGGCGGGTAATCTGTGTATAATCTCCCCACAACCCACAGATAAACCAACCGGATCTGAACAACCATCACCAAATTATCGTGGCACGACCTGCCACAACAATTGACGATTTATCCCCCTCGTGGGTAAAGGTGTCGGGCTGAAAGTTCTAGCAAGCAACCCTGTACAAGGCTAATAGCCTCGTTGCTGATTTGGAGCTTTGGCTGGTGATTGTGGGTGATATACCGCAGCTTGCTGCCATCGCACAAACTAGGTACTAGCCTAGGCTGGTAGGAGCTATCGGAGGCGGGATTTGTATCGGCCCGTGTTTATATGGCATAAACACACCAAATTCTTACCTCAGACCCTGACTGTCTGATGTTTGGAGTTACCATGTTGTATTGTCTCGGAGCAGACCACGGTGAAGCGACATTCACCGACCAATCATCCGTTCGCGTTGGTATCATTGCCCAAACAATTGCTCTTTTGGTTTCATTCTTGCCTGCAATAGCCTCGGTTCAACAGCGTAGCTGGTGTTCTAGATACCTTTTGGCTTGGTCACCGAACGATGAGCATAGTTCTTGCTTAGGCAAACGCTAATCGCAAACCTTCGCTCATCATAATTCGCCCTTGCTCTTTTAACCACGTCGTTAAATGAAGGTAGACTGCTATGACAACCCTGCGCGATGTCTTGGTTTTGGATGTACAAAACCACCCTGTTCAAATGCCCGTTTTGTCGGCCTATCGCAGCAACATGCAATTTGCCCGCTTGCGCCACCACGATTTCTGTGATGCAAACTTGGCAGATACTCAATTCAACTTGGCTGATTTAGTGCGTGCTCAATTCAGTGGTGCAAATCTGCAACGCTGTAATTTTCACCGCGCTCGACTCAATCGGGTTGCCGCTATCGCTGCTGATTTCCGTGATGCGAATCTGAATCAAGCCCAATGTGATGGTGCTGATTTCACCAATGCCGATCTTTCAGGGGCCAATTTGAGCCAAGCTCAATTCGGTGGCGCACGCTTGGTCAACGCTTCGTTGTTTGGGGTTCGCTCCAATCAATCAGCCCACCCAGCCCGCCAACAATTGAACTTTACTGGCGCTGATTTGCGCGGTGCCGATTTGCGTGATGCTGATTTGCGCAACGCTATCCTGACTGATGCTCAACTCCAAGGTGCTCGCTATAATGCTGGCACGGTGTGGCCATTGGGTTGGAACACTGCCGATCATGGTATGATTTTCGATGACCATCTGCTTGCTCGTGAGGTTGCTTGCTAGTTATTCATTTTTTTGAACTGGCATTTTGCTAAGCAACGCCCATTTCACACGCTGAAACGGGCGTTGCTGCTTTTTAGCTATTGGTGCATGCGCTCTGCTTGTTTGAGCAAGTTCACAAATTCGGCTGCACCTTGGTTGTTGGGTAAATCAAGTGCTGCTTCTTCAGCTAAATCAAGAACATCTAAGATGTCAGTGCCGTTGTTCCAGCGCGAATGGCGCAAAAGTTCGGCAAATTCGGCAACACTGGCCGCCAAATGCATCCGCGCACTCGAACGATCAAAGCTGCTATGAATTTGCTCGGTGCTAATGCTCAGGCTTTCTTCAACCGGCGCGTTCGTATCCATATCGACATAACGAATATTAACTTGGGCAATCGTGCCCTGCGCATCAGGATGGCGCTTGATCTCATACAGCGCAGTTACATTATGCCCACCACCAATTTCGCCCCCATCGACACTATCGTTGCGGAAATCGCTATCAGCAACATCACGATTTTCGTAGCCAATCAGGCGATAACGCTTGACCACGTTGGGATCAAAACTGACTTGGATCTTGGCTTCGCGGCCAATGGTTTCGAGCGAGCCAGTTAGTTGCTCGCCAAACAAGCGTTGGGCTTCGTCTGCTGAATCGATATAACCATAGTTGCCATCGCCTTTATCGGCCAATTGCTCCAACAGAATATCGTTGTAGTTGCCCATGCCAACCCCATAGGTCGAAAGTTGCACGCCTGCATCAAGATACTCTTGGAAGGTTGCCAAGAGTTGGCTTGGCTCAGTCATGCCGCTGTTGGCAACGCCATCGGAGCACATCAAAATCCGATTGATGCCTTCTGGTTTGAAGGCTTGCCAGGCTAAATCGAAGCCAGCGCGCAGACCTGCCTCTGCATTGGTGCCGCCGCTCGGCTCAAGCGAATTGATCGCTGTGATAATAGCCATCTGATTTTCGCCCGTGGTTGGCTGCAACACCACCCGCATATCATTGTTGAAGGCCACAATCGCCAAACTATCATCTGGTTGCAACTTGCCAGCCAAATAGATCAAGGCGTTTTTGACCATTTCTAAGCGACCATCTTGGGCCATCGAGCCTGAGCTATCGATCACAAAGGTCAGCGCCGCTGGCTTGCGATCGGCAACCGCAATCTCGCGCGCTTGAATCCCAATTTGGACCAATTCGTAATTCGGGCCACCAAATGGCGATGGTGCTACCTCGCTGTAAATTGCAAAATCACCATCTTCTGGCTGTGGATAATCATAATCAAAGGCATTCAGATATTCTTCGACCCGCACCGAATCGGCTGGGGGCAAGAGGTTTTGATTGATGCTGCTGCGCATCAGGCTATACGAGGCACTATCAATATCCATCGCAAAGGTTGATAAGGGGTCAGTTTCTGTGCGCACGAATGGATTAGTGCCATAATTTTTGAAGTACATCGAGTCGAAAACTTCTTGATCTTGGTCACTTGAGTAGGGCCGACCTGGATCAAGCGGTTGGGTTGGTATTACCTGCACATCTGGCAATGGCGCACCCGCTGCATCAGCTGGTGGTTGGCTGGGAATTGGTTGTGGCGCTGGTTGTTCGGCCCCACCGTTTGGATCGACTTGTGGCGCTGGTTGTTGAGCGACGCTGGTTGGCTCAGCTTGTGGTGCTGGGCGTAATTTTGGATCGCTGACTGACGTTGGAACACTCGCTTCTCCCCCACAAGCGCTGATGATCAGTGCGATCAGCACAATGCTGCCTCGTTTGAATCGCATAACAGCCTCTTTTCAGATAATAATGTTGATTAAGCCATTGTGGACCATACCCATCAAACGCTACCAAAGAAATTTTTGTTCCATAGCTATCTGTAGTTTCTGCCTAGCTCTTCGTAACTCAATGCTGCGGATTGAACGCGCTATCAATTGAAGCTCCTTGGGTGATCCAGCTTTAGCATACCTGCCGCAAATGGCGAAAAAATGGATTTTTACTGGTGAAATACTGCCATTTACTGTACAAAACGCCAGTACAATGCTAAAAATCGAGGTTAATCCACCCAAGAAAGGCCAGTGTGATGCAACTTCCAAGAGTCGATCCCGAATTACAGCCCTATGTTCGCCGCATTCCACCGCTTCCGCTTGGCAGCAATTGGGGGCGACGTTTTGTGCGTTGGTTAGGTAAACGTATTCCAAGCAAGCAGTTTGCTGGCGTGAGCATTGAACAGCATACCGAGCTGAATCCCCCATTGCGCATCTATCGCCCAGTTGTTTGTCACTCAAACGCTGCCCTGGTATGGATTCACGGCGGCGGGCTGATTATTGGGAATGCTGCTCAAGATGATCAATTCTGCGCCACGACCGCCCAAAAATTGGGAATTGTGGTGGTTTCGGTTGATTATCGGCTTGCGCCTGAACACCCGTTTCCTGTGCCGCTTGATGATTGTTTGGCGGGCTGGGATTGGCTACAACAGCATGCGCCCACGCTTGGGGTTGATCCAACGCAGGTGATTATTGGTGGCGAAAGTGCTGGTGGCGGCTTGGCTGCCAGTTTGGTGCAGCGCTTGTTTGATGCGGGCCAAGCGCAGCCTATTGGCCAATTGCTGTTATGCCCAATGCTTGATGATCGCACGACGCTTGATCGCGGTTTGACGGCGATCGATCATTTTGTGTGGAATAACCACAAAAACATGCTTGGTTGGCAGGCCTATTTGGGCCATAAACCAAGCTTTGACGAGCTTCCAATCTATGCTGCTGCGGCTCGGCGCGCCGATTTGGCTGGTTTGCCCGCAACTTGGATTGGGGTCGGCGATATTGATTTGTTTTACGAAGAAAATCGGCGTTATGCTGAGCATTTGCAGGCTGCTGCTGTTGATATAACGTTTGAAGTTGTGGCTGGCGGGCCGCATGGCTTTCAAAATTGGGCTTTTAATACGCCAATTGCCCAACGCTTGCTTGCCAAAGCCCATACATGGCTCCAAAGCATTCTTAATGCTGCGGATGATTAAGAAGCTGCGCTACGCGGTTGCGCAAATTGAAGCCACATTTTAATAAATTCTAAAGTTTTAGTATTGACAGACTGCTTTTTTTGGCTAAGATGCTTTATTAATTGCTATTAAACTTTTGAGACCGGTTCCACTAGATTGAATAGTGAAGGGGGTTTTATTCGTTCATTGGGTTTAATAAGCCCTAGCTAACCCTTTTCTTGGAATCGATTCCAAGAAAAACTTCTAAAACTTTCCTCAAAGGCTAAGCTCATTTTGTTTGCGTTGTGGCTTGTGCTTGGCTGCTGCTTTACCTAATAGATCTAATCCTAGGGTGCAAAGGAGACCCCATCTATGCGTATGCTAAAGATGGCCGCAGCAGTAGTGGTGCTGTTTGCAGGCGTGATTCAAGCAATGGTCGCCGTACCGCAATCGCGGGCGGCAAGCAGCCAGCCCTATACGTGGGCCAATGCTGAGATTGTTGGCGGCGGTTTTGTGCCGGGCATTGTTTATAATCCAACTGAACGCAATTTGGTCTATGCGCGTACCGATATTGGCGGCGCATATCGTTGGAACCCCACCACCAAACGCTGGATTCCCCTGACCGATTGGATTAATGCAACCGATTGGAATTGGACTGGGATTGAGAGCTTGGCAACCGACCCAGTTGAACCTAATCGCCTCTATTTGGCCGCTGGTACGTATACCAACGATTGGACTTCGGCCAATGGCGCAATTTTACGCTCAAACGATAAAGGCAACACTTGGAGCCGCACTGATTTACCATTTAAGCTTGGTGGCAATATGCCAGGCCGCTCAATGGGTGAACGCTTGGCCATCGACCCCAACAAAAATAGCGTGCTCTATCTTGGGACGCGCGGCCAAGGGCTTTGGCGCAGCAGCGATTATGGGGTGACGTGGGCGAAAGTTACCAGTTTTTCGGCAATCGGCAACTACACCGATCCCTATTTTGGCGACCGAACTGGAGTGGTGTGGGTAACATTTGACCCACGCAGCGCCAGCAATGACAGCGCTTCGCAGGTGATTTATGCAGGTGTAGTCGACACGACCACCAGCATTTACCGCAGCACCGATGGCGGCGCAACCTGGGCGGCCTTGGCGGGCCAACCAACTGCTGGATATTTTCCGCATCACGCAACATTGGCCTCAAATGGCATGCTCTACATCACCTACAGCGATACGCCTGGGCCTTACGATGGCGGCAAGGGTGATGTTTGGAAATATAACACCGCCAACCAAACGTGGACGAATATTAGCCCCATTCCTTCGAGCAGTGCCGACAATTATTTTGGCTATGGTGGCTTGGCGGTTGATGCCCAAAACCCCAATACCTTGGTGGTCAGCAGCCTTAATTCATGGTGGCCCGATGCCTTGCTCTATCGCAGCACCGATGGCGGGGCAACATGGATCGGCATTTGGTCGTGGGGCAATTATCCTGAACGGATTTTCCGCTATACCCAAGATATTAGCACCTCGCCATGGCTTGATTTTGGTGGCACGGCCAATGCGCCGGAAGTTGCACCAAAATTGGGCTGGATGATTGGCGATATTGAAATTGATCCATTTGATTCGAATACCATGCTGTATGGCACTGGCGCGACCATTTATGGCACTAGCAATTTGACCGCTTGGGATACTGGCGGCAAGGTTGCCTTGGATGTGCGGGCGCATGGGCTTGAAGAAACGGCAGTGCTCGATTTGATTAGCCCACCAACGGGCGCAAATTTGGTCAGTTCATTGGGCGATATTGCTGGCTTCTACCATACCAGCCTGAACATAGCCCCATCATGGTCGAGCGGCTTGCAGCTTGGTACATCAACCGGCATCGATTTTGCTGAAAAGATGCCAACGACGATGGCGCGGGTTGGCTATGTTTCTGAAGGTAGCACAACCAAAAAATTAGCCTGTTCTTGGGATGGTGGCAAGAACTGGTCGCACGCTTTGAGCGAGCCAACTGGCGCAGTTGGTGGTGGTAAAGTTGCGGTTGCCGCCGATGGTGCAAGCATTATTTGGAGCGGTACGAGCGCGCCGGTGAGTGTAGCCAGCGGTTGTGGCAACTCGTGGACTGCCAGCGCTGGGATTCCAAGTGGCGCAGTAGTGGTTGCCGATCGGGTTAATCCCAAAACTTTCTATGGCATTGCTGCTGGCAGCTTCTATCGCAGCACTGATGGCGGCTTGAACTTCAGCCTTGTTGCTAGCAACCTGCCTGCTGAAACGGCCAAAATTAAAGCAGTTCCTGGGATTGAAGGCGATGTTTGGTTGGCTGGGCGTAAAGATGGCTTGTATCATTCGACCAATGGTGGCACAAGCTTCAGCAAAATTGCTGGGGTCGACGTTGCCAATGTCGTTGGTTTTGGCAAGGCTGCGCCGGGCCAGAGCTATCAGGCAATCTATATTACTGGCACGATTGATGGCGCTGAAGGCTTCTTCCGCTCAGACGATGGTGGCACAACTTGGGTGCGCATCAACGATGATCAACATCAATATGGCTCGACCAACGAAACGATCACGGGCGATCCCCGAATTTATGGCCGCGTGTATATTGGGACGAATGGGCGCGGGATTATTTATGGTGATATTGCTGGCTCAACCCCGACCAATACGCCAGCCCCAGCCACGGCGACCGCAACCAGCGTGCCAGCCACGGCGACCAGCGTACCTGCAACCGCAACGGCGACGCGCGTTCCAGCAACTGGCACGCCAACTTTTGTGCCTGCGACTGGTACGCCAACCGTGACCAGCGTGCCACCAACCGCAACCGCGACGCGCGTGCCAGCCACGACTACGCCAACGGCACTGCCATTTACCTCAACGCCAACTCGCGTGCCAACCGCAACGTCAACGCCAACAGCTGGTGGTTGCCGAATCAATTATGTGGTCAATCAGTGGAACACTGGTTTTACTGGCAATCTGACAATCACGAATTTGGGTGCGCCGATTAGCGGTGGCTGGACGTTGACTTGGAATTTTGCCAATGGCCAAACGATTTCCAGCAGTTGGAACACAGTTTTGACGCAAACTGGCTCAGCTGTAACAGCCAAACATAGCGCCGATTGGAATGCAAATATTGCAACCAACGGCACGCAAAACTTTGGCTTTATTGCGACTCATAATGGCACCAATGCTGTGCCAACCAACTTTGTTTTGAATGGAGTTTCTTGTAGCGTTGCTCCATAGGTGTTGGTGGAGCGAGCCTGTTTCTAGGCAGCAGGCTCGCTCCATGTTGGCAGCCACTGGCGAGCTTGCTTCTAGGCAGCGGGCTTGCTAGTGGCTTTGTTGGAGCAGGTCGTGAATTTTATTGGCCAAATCGGTAATTTCAAATGGTTTGCTGAGCAACTCCATATGCGGTTCAAGCTCGCCGCTGCGCACCGCCGCCCGATCGGTATAGCCGCTGACCAACAATATTGGTAAGTTTGGGGATCGTTGGCGAATCTGGAGTGATAAATCGTAGCCATCGGTTTTGGGCAGGCCAATATCAGTAATCACCAAATCGATCGGGATATTTTGGGCAAAAATGGCTAAGGCACTGGTTGCATCATACGATTCTAAGGTGTGGTAGCCCAACTCGCCTAGCACATCAATTAAGACCATGCGCACTGCCTCATCATCCTCAACGACCAAAATTGTTGCGCCTTCAATGCTGCGCGATTGGGCCGATTCGGCTGCAAAATTGGGGTCGATTCCGCTTTCATCACGTGGTAAATAGAGCTTAATATTCGTGCCTTGCTCAAGTTGGCTATCAATTTGAATATGGCCGCCAATTTGTTTAATAAAGCCATAAATCATCGATAAACCCAAGCCTGTGCCTTGGCCAAGTGGTTTGGTGGTAAAAAACGGATCAAAGGCACGTTCGACGATCTCTGTACTCATGCCAGTGCCAGTGTCGGCAACTTCGATCAACACATACTCTGCTGGGTCAATTTGTTGTTGACTGGCTTGTTGCGTGCTGATATTGCTGGTTGCAATCCGCAGCGTTCCGCCATACGGCATTGCATCGCGGGCATTGATCGCTAAGTTGAGCAAGGCATTTTCCAATTGATTGGCATCAGTCTGTACGCGCCAAACATCGTTGCCAAGCGTGGTTTCGACCTGAATCTGCTCACCAAGGCTGCGTTGCAGCAAATCGTCAAGCGATTGAATCAGGCTATTGACATTGATTGGTTGCACATCAAGCGCTTGTTGGCGCGAAAAGGCGAGCAGGCGTTGGGTCAAAGCTGCTGCGCGCTTGGCCGATTTAACCGCGCTGGTAATGTAGCGTTCAATGGTATCAAAACGGCCAGCATTAATCCGGCGTTGCAGCAAATCTAGCCCGCCAAGAATGCTGGTCAAAATATTATTGAAATCGTGGGCGATGCCGCCAGTAAGTTGGCCAATTGCCTCCATTTTTTGCGATTGACGCAGTTGGGTTTGCATGACCTCAATTTCAGCTTGGCGCTGTTTTTCGCTAGTAATATCGCGGGCAACACAATAGAGATATTTATTGTCGAGCACTGCCGTCCACGAAAGCCAATGATACTTACCATCGCGATCGCGGAAGCGATTTTCAAACGAGCTGGTGGGAATTCCCCGCGCCAATTTGGCGATTTCTTGCTGGGTACGCTCATGATCATCTGGGTGTTCAAGCCAAGTGCTGGTGCGGCCAAGAATATCGGCATCATCCCAGCCGAGTGTGCGTTGCCAAGCAGGATTGATCGAGAGCCAATTGCCATCTGGATCGGCAATGCCCAATAAATCTTGACTGACCAACCAAATGCGGTCGCGTTCGCGGGTGCGTTGGGCCACTAAGCCTTCAAGGTCGTTATTGAGCGCTTGAAGTTGCTTTTCGGTGCGTTTTTCGCGGTCAATATCAATAATGGTGATTAAACCACCAGTGATCGTGTTATCAAGATCGCGGACTGGGCCGCCGATAACCTTAATCCACGCTCGCGAGCCATCGCCGCGCTGATAGTGAAAATCGCGCTCGGAAACTTGGCCGGTTTGCACGGCAATCGCCAGCGGATATTCGTGGATGGGGACAAGTTGATTGTGTTCGTCGTAGGCAATCCATTCGCCATAGGCATCGGTTGCAGGCGATGACAAAACAGGATGCAGCAAAATGCGCTCGACATGAGCATTGCCATCGGTAATCCGTCCGGTCGGAGTTTCGGCAAAGACCAAACCAACTGGCAAGGTATCGAAAATTGCGCGTAACCGTGCTTCGCTATGGGCCAAGGCATCTTCGCGGCGCTTACGTTCGGTAATATCGATCAGCACGCCAGGAAAGCGCTGTGGCTGCTCGTTTTCAAAAATGCAAAAGCCACTTGCTTCGACCCAACGATAGCCGCCATCGCGGTGGCGAACTCGATATTCGGCTTGATACGATTGACCATTGTAAATTGCTGATTGAATCAATTCGCCAATCGTCGCCCGATCATCAGGATGAATTGAATCAACCATGGTGCTCACGCTCACGCCTTGGCTTGCAAGCACGGGATCAAGCGAAAAATACTCGGCAAACCGCGGATCGACGATACAGCGATCGGCTACAATATCCCAATCCCATGTGCCGATAAGTAAACCAGCGTCTAAGGCTAATTGATAGCGTTCTTCGGCGCGATAGCGTTGTTGCTCAGCCAGCACTTGTGAGGTTATTTCGACGACTAAGGCCATCACCCCAATAATTTCGCCCTGTTGATCCACGATTGGGCTATAACTTAAGTCGAACCATGCTTGTTCAGTGCGTCCATTCCGTTGGAGCATCAAAGCGTGCTTTTCATAGGTCAGGCTTTGGCCTGCAAACACCTGATCGAGGATCGCTTGATTGAAATCGGCAATTTCAGGCCACGCTTCAAGAATTGGATGGCCAAAAAGCGCAGGGTGGCGCGAACCAGCAATAGTTGAATAGCCAGCATTGTAGATCAGCACGCCTTGCCTGCCCCATAAAGTGGCGATAGCAACCGGAACCGCCAGCATCATATCCACGATGCTGCGCATGGCAATTGGCCATGTTTCGATTGCCCCAAGCGGCGTTGCACGCCAATCAAAGCTCTGAAGTAAGTTGGTGAGCGTAGCTTGATCGACGCGCGGCGCGGCGGTTCGTAACGAATTCGGCATGGCAATCTGATCCTTTATGTCCTGAAAATGCGTGTAGTTATTGTACCAAAAACGTTGCCACCAAACCGACTTTTGCCTAACCAATTTTTACTTAAGAATTTCTAAAGTTTTGCTATTGACAAAATTGCTTAAAAGCTTTAACATTCGTCCAACAGTTTTGGGATCGCTCTCAAATAACGCTCTCGCCTCCCATTCCAAAGCCTGTTTTTACCCAAATAAGCTATAAATATGAGACCGGTTCCAAAGGAGGTTAGCCACTTTTTTACCCAGTTTCCACGTTGAACGACAAAGAATTGTTTGTGTACATAAAACCATGCGCGTTTTAATCGATGAAGAGTACACATACTACGCAAGGAGGCGAATTCGATGGCTCGGATCTTTAATTCCCGTGGATTAATTCTTGTTCTTTTAACCGCCGTGGTTAGCAGTGGCTTAGGCCAACTCAATGCTAAACCAACCGCCGCAGCCACCAGCTGCGAAGTCGTCTATAACATTGCTAACGATTGGGGTAGCGGTTTTATTGGCGATGTAACCCTCAAAAACACCGGTTCAGCGGTCTCAAGCTGGACAGTCGGCTGGTCATTCGCAGGCAACCAAAACATCTCAAATCTTTGGGGTGGGGTTGTGGCCCAAACTGGTGCGAATGTCAACGTCAGCAACGCTGGCTGGAATGGCAATATTGGCACTGGTGGCACGGTAAACTTCGGTTTCCAAGCAACCTATAGTGGTGCAAATGCCAAACCAACCGCATTTACCCTCAATGGCGTGACCTGTGGCGGTGTCGTTGTTCCAACGAGTGTGCCTACCAACACCACAGTCCCCACAACTGCACCAACCAACACGACTGTTCCAACGAATGTTGCAACCAATACACCGGTTCCAAGCGCGACTACGCGCCCAACCAATGTTCCGACGAACACTCCAGTTGCAAGCGCAACCACACGCCCAACCAACACAACTGTGCCAACCAATGTTCCAACGAGCACGCCTGCTCCAACCAGCATTCCTGGAATTCACGTTGCGAACCCATTTGTTGGCGCACAAGGCTATATCAACAGCGAATATGCTGCCCGGGTGAACGCTGAAGCAAACGCCACTGGTGGCACGCTTGGTTCACAAATGCGCAAAGTTGCTGAGTACCCAACCGCCGTCTGGTTGGATCGGATTGCCGCTATCGCTGGCAGCAGTGATGCCATGGGCTTGCGCGGTCACTTAGACGCTGCCCTCGTGCAACAACAAACCAGCGGCCAACAAGTTGCGATTACGATTGTGGTCTACGACTTGCCCAACCGCGACTGTGCCGCTTTGGCTTCAAACGGCGAGTTGAAAATTTCGGAAAATGGCTTGGCTCGCTATAAAGCTGAGTACATCGACCCGATTGCCACGATTCTGAGCGATAGCAAATATGCTTCGTTGCGGATTGTGGTCGTGTTGGAACCGGATTCACTCTCGAACTTGGTGACCAACGCCAACATTCCGGCCTGTGCCGAAGCAATTTCGAGCGGCGCGTATGTCCAAGGTGTCCAATACGCCATCAACAAACTGAATGTGACCAGCAACGTCTACATCTACATGGACATTGCCCACTCCGGTTGGTTGGGCTGGGACAGCAACTTCACGCCAGCGATTCAGCTGTACACCCAAACGGTGCGCGGCACGACCAAAGGTTTGAACGGGATCGATGGCTTCATCTCGAACACGGCCAACTACACGCCATTGAACGAAGTGTTCTTGCCCAACTCGGGCTTGACCTTGGGTGGTGGCAACCCCATTCGCTCGTCGTTGTTCTACGAATGGAACCCCTACTTCGACGAAGTGGATTATGTGGTGGCGATGCGCAATGCCTTCATCAGCGCTGGATTCCCAAGTGGGATCGGGATGTTGATTGATACCAGCCGCAACGGTTGGGGTGGCACGGCTCGGCCAACGTCGGTAAGCAGCTCGAACTCGTTGGAAATCTATGTCAACGATTCGAAGCTAGATCGTCGTCCACACCGCGGTGGCTGGTGTAACCAAGCCGGGGCCGGGATTGGCGAACGGCCAACGGCAGCACCATTGACGGGGATTGATGCCTATGTGTGGGTCAAGCCTCCAGGCGAATCCGACGGCGTGGCAACGGCAGGGGTGATTGACCCAACCGACCCAGCCAAGCAGTTTGACGCAATGTGTGACCCCAATGCGCAAAACCGCTACAACCCAGCGTACCCAACCAATGCGTTGGCTGGTGCACCACACGCAGGCCGCTGGTTCTCATCACAATTTGCGATGTTGGTTCGCAACGCGTATCCTGCAATTTCGCAATCGACCAACCCAACCACGACTCCAGTTGCAACGACGGTTCCTGCAACCAGCACGCCAGTTGGCACGCCTGCTCCAACGAGCACGCCTGCTCCAACGAGCACGCCTGCTCCAACCAGCATTCCTGGTGTCCACGTTGCGAACCCATTTGTTGGCGCACAAGGCTATATCAACAGCGAATATGCTGCCCGGGTGAACGCTGAAGCAAACGCCACTGGTGGCACGCTTGGTTCACAAATGCGCAAAGTTGCTGAGTATCCAACTGCGGTTTGGTTGGATCGGATTGCCGCTATCGCTGGCAGCAGCGATGCCATGGGCTTGCGCGGCCACTTGGATGCTGCCCTCGTGCAACAACAAACCAGCGGCCAACAAGTTGCGATTACGATTGTGGTCTACGACTTGCCCAACCGCGACTGTGCCGCTTTGGCTTCAAACGGCGAGTTGAAAATTTCGGAAAATGGCTTGGCTCGCTATAAAGCTGAGTACATCGACCCAATTGCCACGATTCTGAGCGATAGCAAATATGCTTCGTTGCGGATTGTGGTCGTGTTGGAACCGGATTCACTCTCGAACTTGGTGACCAACGCCAATATTCCGGCCTGTGCCGAAGCAATTTCGAGCGGCGCGTATGTCCAAGGTGTCCAATACGCCATCAACAAACTGAATGTGACCAGCAACGTCTACATCTACATGGACATTGCCCACTCCGGTTGGTTGGGCTGGGACAGCAACTTCACGCCAGCGATTCAGCTGTACACCCAAACGGTGCGCGGCACGACCAAAGGTTTGAGCGGGATCGATGGCTTCATCTCGAACACAGCCAACTACACGCCATTGAACGAAGTGTTCTTGCCCAACTCGGGCTTGACCTTGGGTGGTGGCAACCCCATTCGCTCATCGTTATTCTACGAATGGAACCCCTACTTCGATGAAGTGGATTATGTGGTGGCGATGCGCAATGCCTTCATCAGCGCAGGATTCCCAAGTGGGATCGGGATGTTGATTGATACCAGCCGCAACGGTTGGGGTGGCACGGCTCGGCCAACGTCGGTAAGCAGCTCGAACTCGTTGGAAATCTATGTCAACGATTCGAAGCTAGATCGTCGCCCACACCGCGGTGGCTGGTGTAACCAAGCCGGGGCCGGGATTGGCGAACGACCAACGGCAGCACCATTGACGGGGATTGATGCCTATGTGTGGGTCAAGCCTCCAGGCGAATCCGACGGCGTGGCAACGGCAGGGGTGATTGACCCAACCGACCCAGCCAAGCAGTTTGACGCAATGTGTGACCCCAATGCGCAAAACCGCTACAACCCAGCGTACCCAACCAATGCGTTGGCTGGTGCACCACACGCAGGCCGCTGGTTCTCATCACAATTTGCGATGTTAGTTCGCAACGCGTATCCTGCAATTGCACCGTAGGCTAGTTCCAACGCTGGACTATCCACGATACGCTCGCGATTAAACAGCCAAGGCGCAACGATTATTACAATCGTTGCGCCTTGGTTTTTAGGAAGCTTCACTTGAGCGATCAAGCGCTTTTGGTTGTTTATTTGGGCGCTGTTGCCAACGGCGCAATGCTGGCAAGCGCAACAATAAGAGTATGCCAATCGCCGCGCCATACAGCAGTGGTTCACGCACATCAGCCTTGACTAACCAGACATAATGTAAAACAGCTAAGCCAGCGACCAGATAAACTAGCCGATGTAAAAGCCGCCAGCGCTTACCAAGCCGTCGCATCCAGCCTTTGGTCGAGGTAATGGCCAACGGAATCAGCAAGAGCCAGGCAATTAAGCCAACGATGATATAGCGTTTTTCGCCAATCGCCTCGCCAATAAACTCCCAATCGAAGCCATAATCCCAAGCTACAAAAATTAACAGGTGCAAGCAAACATAGAAAAAAGCGTATAAGCCCAATGGTCGCCGCAACACAGTTACCTGTTTAAATGGCGTAAAGGTTTTGATTGGTGTGCAGACAAGTGATAGCACCAAAATAATTAATGCAGTTTTGCCAGTGCGCAAGGTTGCTGCCTGAATCGGGTTGACGGTTAACTGGTCGTTCAGATAGTCGAAGATCAATAACCCAAACGGCACCAGACACCCGACATGCACCAAATAGCGTAGCCAATGACGTTTGAGTTGATTGAGCATGCAGCCTACCTTTATTCAATAATTTGCCAAGCTTTATCGCCATGCCCATAGCTGCCAGCGTTAGCGAACCACGAGCCAAGCACCCCTTGCCCGCGCCGTGGGATAGGGGAAATTAATAATTGACAGTTAAATCCAGATCTTTGTACAGCGAAGCAACTTCATCGGCGTAGCCATTGAAGGGCAAGGTGCGGCGGCGACCTGCCTCGCCAATGCGGCGCTCGCTTGATTGCGACCAACGTGGGTGGGGCACATCGGGATTAACATTGGCATAGAAGCCATATTCATCTGGCGCTGCGTTCATCCATAAACTGCTTGGTTGATCGGCCACAAGCTCAATTTTGACGATCGATTTGATGCTTTTGAAGCCATATTTCCATGGCACGGCGAGGCGTAACGGCGCACCATTTTGGGGCAAAATAGGCTTGCCATAGACTCCAGTTGCCATCAAGGTCAAATCGTGCATGGCTTCGTCGAGCCGCAAGCCCTCGACGTAGGGCCATGTGTAGTAGCTGCTATTTTGGCCGGGCATTTCTTCTGGTCGCATCACGGTTTCAAAACGTACATATTTGGCAGCGCTGGTTGGCTCGACCTGTTTCAACAAGCCAGCAAGGCTAAATCCCGTCCACGGAATGACCATCGACCAGCCTTCAACACAGCGCAAACGATACACCCGTTCTTCTTGCGAAAATTGCTTGAGCAAATCCTCAATTGCAAAAGTTTGCGGTTTATTGACCAAGCCGCCAACCTCAACCGTCCAAGGCGTGGTAGTAAAGTTTTTGGATTTTGCGGCAACCGCTTCTTTATCGGTGCTAAATTCATAGAAATTGTTGTAATTGATGATCGATTCGTAGGGTGTTTGCACATCAACGCCCGCTGGCAGATTGCTGGTGTCTTCGCTGCCACAGGCGGCTAACAGCGCGGCGCTGCCAACCAAGGCCGCTGCGCCCTTGATAAATTGGCGGCGTGAATGGAACAAGGCTTCGGGCGTTATCTCCGATGAGGGAATCTTTTTCATGCTCAGCATCCTTATTAACTAACAACCACTAACCCAACCTACGTTTGGCTAGCCCAAATAGATCCACGTTGCTGTTAATAGTATAGGCCTGAGATATTAATAGAGTATTACACCACGCTTACAGCTTGCGATCAATTGCAACGATGCTGAGCATTCTGCTGCTATGCGGAACAGAAGCACTAAATCCTGCGTTGTTTGCATAGGCTTTAGCGCTATGCTAGGAGAATTCTATGCGTCTATTTGTTCGCTTTGTTGCTGTCGGATTAATGGCTATCGCGCTGGTTGGATGTATGGCTGGAGCGCCAAGCGTTTCGAGTAGCCCAGTCCCATCGCTATCGAGCACTAGTGGAAAATCAGAGATAGCCCGACCCGCTAACCGTGTTTTCGTCAATATTATTTTTGAGTCCTCACAGCTCCCTATGACCACTCCGCAACCATTTCGGCTGCATTTCTCCTCTACATTTCCCAGAACCATGGCTGCGACCGTTACTGTATCGTTGACGACAACCGGGGTCTTGACGGTTGATGCTCCCTTAATCCTGCACACAATTGTGCCTGGAATCCAAACGATGGAGATTCCCGCAATGTTCCATAGTACGCAGGAAGGGTTTGGCCAAATTATAGCCTTCGTGACGGTTGATCCACTGTTAACTGCGACAGATACCCCTCCCTGTCCGATTCATTATGAATATGCTGTATCGAAGGGATTTCTGGCAAGCAAAATTGGAATTTTTACAAGTACGGATGACTATCTTGTTGCTGCGGTTGAACACCAGATCATAACTCCTGATGAGCGTGATGAGATTCGAAGGCAATGGCAAACAGTGAGTGATACCAAAGATGTTGTTATCATGGGTGTAGATGGTCCCTTGGAAGAGCCGACATATATCGATGTTCCTAACCTACCAATTCCTGATTGTTGATGATAGACTTGGCGGCAAGTAATGGCTCGGTGGGCAAAACCAAAGCATTAAATAAAAACGCCATGATGATAATTATGCTGACTATCACCATGGCATGTGCTTACTGGGCCACAATGCCTTTGATCGCGTTGACATGGGCTTGAAGCGTGATTTGGCCATTGGTATCGAGCGGCAAAGTTGCGCGAATTTGGTCTCGGAAGGCTTGCTGCTTGCTGGCACTCATAGCATTCAGTTGCGGGCCAATGCTGGGTGCGCCAAGTACGGTTTCCCAATAATCAGCAAAATCAACAAAGCTGCGGGTTACACTGATAACTTCAGTTTGAATAGTGCTGAGGCCTGCTTGCTGCCAAAGCTCGTGCATAACTTCCATGCGTGAGGCTTCGATACTTGGTGGATAGGGCACGCTTACCCCTGCGTCGGTGATGGCTTTTTGGATCGGGGAATAGGGAAAGCCGCCGCCAAACATATCCCACGTGTAGGCTGCCACGGTTCCGCCTGGGGCAACCACCCGCGCCATTTCGGCTACGCCTTTGGCTGGCTCTGGCACAAAGAAAATCACCAAGGGCATCACCGCAATATTGACACTGTTACTATCTAAAGGCAAATTTTGGGCATCGCCTTCCTCCAGTTTGACTGGATAATCCGCCAAGCGCTGGCGGGCATAGCCAATTTGGGCTGGCGCTGGATCGATCCCCGTGACGGCGCTTGGTTGACATTGTTTGAAGATCATTTCGGTAAATGCGCCATTGCCACAGCCAACATCAAGCCAGTTTAATCCTTGTTGTGGAGCCAGCCACGTTAAGAATTTGGCTGCTACCAGTTGGCTCCATACACCCATGTAGCGCTCATAGCTTGCGCCATCGTCGAAGCGAATTTGATCGTTTGACATACTATCCTCAAACTGCACACTAAATCTATGCTGCCACTATAGAAGCATTGCTGTGATTTTTCAAGGGAGTTGGGGCGATGATCAGGGGTCAGGGGTTAGAGGTCTGGGGGTTGCTATCATTGGTTAGCTGAAAGACCAGCGTTGATTGGCATTCCTCACCTTCATGCAATTCGTGGCAAACAAGCTGCTTCTTGGTGCCTGATCCCCAATCCCCGATCCCTGACACCTTTCATGCAAACGACCGATTGACAAGCTATGGCGTGAGCTTCTAGACTAGGGACGTTGCTCAACGAGCAGCACGCGTAATCCTCATTTTGGTGCATAACCGGAGTTATGAATGAACCACGCAACCAGCGACGACATTGCGGCAATTCAGCAGGCAGCCCTAGACTATTTGGAATCCCAGCATACGCTCAACCCAGAACAAATGCAGCGCAGTATTCATCCGCGCATGGTCAAACGAACAGTCTGGACGCATCGCGCCACGGGCAAGGAATATTTGCGCGAAGCGAGCGCCGAAGAGATGATTTTGCTGGCGGCAAGTTATAATCAGGCAGGCGATAAGTTTCCGCCAAATCCACAAAAAACTGTTGAAATTCTCGATGTGCAAGGAGTCGTTGCCAGCGTGAAGCTAACAGCCGATGAGTGGATCGATTACATGCACATTGTCAAAATTAATGATCACTGGACGGTCGTCAATGTGCTGTGGGCCTATCACGATCTTGCTGCCCATCGCTAATTAGCGAGCATTGCACCATCGCTGAGTGGGCAACCACTCGGCGAAACTTGTTTTTGTAATTGGAGAGAAGCAGAATGTCAATCAATGAGCACGAACTGCGGGCGGCAGCGATGCATCGCGAAAGCGCGCGCTTGCTTCAGCTGCGGTTAGCTGGCTTCGTCGGGCGAGTAGCCGAACAAGCAGCAATTAATCAGTTAATTGCCCAAACCCGCCCGACTGGCGGCTATGTCTTAGTGACGGGTGGCGCTGGCGAAGGCAAAAGCAGCCTCATTGCCCAATTAATTATGTACGCAGGCTTGGAGCACACGCCGCATCATTTTATTGCCCTCACCCCGGGCCGCGCCTATCAAATCGACTTGTTGCGTAGCATCGTTGCCCAATTAATGCTTAAACACAATCTGACCAATGGCTATTTTCCCGTTGACAGTTACCCTGCGTTGCGCTTGGAATTTGGGCGGATGCTGCAAACGCTCTCGGATAGCGGCATTGCCGAAACGATCTATCTTGATGGCTTGGATCAGCTGCAACCAGAAGTTGATGGTAGTCGCGATTTGACGTTTTTGCCCTTGCAGCTGCCGCCGGGGATTGTGATCGTGCTTGGTGCACGACCCAACGAGAGCTTTGCAAGCCTGGCGCTTGAGCAGGGCGTGATCTATAAGGTGCCGCCATTGAGCGAGGCCGATGCGATTACTCGTTGGCAAACGCTGCAATCAGCGCTTGACCCAGCCTTGTTGGGGCAATTAGCCGACTCGCTCAAGGGCAATGCCTTGTTGGTGGAGTTGGCAGCGCGGGCTATGAGCGAAATGCCTGCTGCCGAAGTCGTGCCCATTATCGATCAAAGCATTGCTGATCCGACCAATCTGTTTCGGTTGAGCTTGGCGCGGATTCAAGGCCTCGCGCCAACCGAATGGCACACGATCACACGGCCAATTTTGGCGGTTTTGTTGATGACGCACGAGCCATTACAGCCAGCCGTGCTCGCGGCACTGATCCACCAGCCAGTCGACGCGCTGACAGCACCGATTGTGCTGTTGTCAGGTTGGGTCAGTGTTGCCGCCGATCAGCGCTTAGCATTACAGCATTTGTTGTTTCACGATTATTTATTGCAGCATGAATTCAGCACTGCCGAACTGCGCGCATGGCATAGCCGCATGGCCGACTGGTGTGGGGCTGAGCTTGATGCAATTTGGCAGGATAGCAGCGAGCCAGTTGAACATGCGCGGCGCTGGTATGCGCGCCAGCACTATATCACCCATCTGGCGCAAGCAGAGCGTTGGGCTGACTTGTGGCAGGTGGTCGATGCAGGTGATTATGGGGCGCAGAAAATACGTTTTGAGCCAAGCACACGCTTGTATGGCCTCGATTTGGATCGGGCGCGCGAAAGTGTGATTGCGGCGGGCCAGAGCCTTGACCACCAGCTTGAATTGTTGCCGCGACTGTGGCGCTATAGCCTGCTGCGCACCAGCCTCACCAGCCATGCCGATCAATGGGATGATTATGTGTTTGTGATTTTGGCAGTGGTTGGACGGATAGCCGAAGCCTTGGCCCAGATTGAGATTTGCTCTGATCCAGAGCACCAAGTGCTTTTATGGGCTTGGATTGTGCCGTATGCAGAGCCAGCGCGTCGCTTGACGATTTTGCAGCGCATGGAGCAAGTTGCCCGCAGTATGCACGATCATCGAGAGCGTGATTATGCGCTGCATCAGCTTACGTTAGCCTATGCTGACAACGCCATGCAGGATCAGGCATTGTCAATTGCACGCACGCTTGACGATACTCGCGATCAAACCTTGGCTCATTTAGTCGAAACCGCAATTAATCAAGCTGATTTAGCCCAAGCTGCCAGCATTGTTAAGCAGATTCAAATTCCAAAGTATCGGCTTAAGAGTGCGCAGGTTTTGGCGACGGCGTTAATTGCGGTTGCTGAATTTGCGCAAGCACGCCAAGTATTGACTGAAACTATTCCCTTTGCTTATTCTGAGCATGTGGTCATACTCAACGCTATGCTGGCAACGGTCGAGTGGCGCGCTGGCAATCAGCAACAATCCCACGCATTATTAATTAAGGCCCACGCCAGAAACGAACGATTGAGCCGCGAAGCGCAACTCTTGGCGCTACCAGCGCTGATTAAGGGTTACTTGACTCAAGGGAATTTGCTCAAAGCTCGGAGTTTAGATACTCCAATCGAATCAGATCGTTTTCGGCATGAATTGGTTTTGATCTATATTGATTATGCTGATATAGCAACTGCGGTTGAGTTAGCGGCCACAATTACTCATTGGCATCGTAGCAATCTAGCCTATGCCGCGCTCGCTGAGTGGTACTGCACTCATGCAGAGCCTGATCGCGCCGAAACGATGATTCAACTGATTGTTGATCCGCATCAGCGGGTGAAATGCTATTGTTCGTTGGCCAGCAGCTATCGCAATTATGTGCAAATAGCGGAATTGCTGGAAGCCGTGCGACTAGAATTAGGCGAGATTGCCAAGAATTACAATACGGTAAAAAGTTTGCTGTGCATCGCCAATACCTATGCTGAGCACGCTATGCACGATCACGCCCATAGCACGTTTGAGCAGGCATTAGCTACCATAGTTGATACCGCTACATCAAGAGTACTGGTTAATGAGCACATGTATCTATTGCGACTGTTTGCTCAAATGGTCAAGCGTTATGAGTACGCTGATCTTTGTCAACAAGTAGTTCAAGCTGCCTTGTTAACTGGTCATCAAGCAGCTTTTGAATATTCTTTGCCGTTCGAAAAGGCCAAGATCTATCTCAACCATGGTGCTATTGATTCGGTGCGCCAGATTATTGATCATCATTCATCACCACATTGGGCGGTTAACCTTTTCCAAATGCTCGCAACCAAAGCCAGCGAGCAGCATAATTATTCCCTCGTGCAAAGCTATCTGCTTGCAGCTTTGCCCCACGCTCAAGCAGCCGATTCTGCCTATCATCAGATTCGCTTGCTCTGTGACCTTGCTACTATAGCCTTGAAGAGCGAGCTTGATGTGCTCGGTAAAACCATGCTTGACGAAGCTAGCCAACTGCTGGCAACGATCGAAGCTGAAAACGAGCAAACTTGGGCTGGATCGATGCTTGTGCAAAGCTACCATGCCTATGGGCTATTGGCCAATGCACTTTCCATTGTCCAATCTATGAGGAATCATGAATCTCAAACGAGAATCATAACCGAACTTAGCCATTGCTACGCCGCTCATGGTGAGCTTGAGCAATCCTATACCACACTTAATTTGGCGCAAGCCCAGCCTGAAACCTATGCTTGGAACCTATGCCAAATTGTCATTAAAAGCCATGAACAAGGCCTAGCCACCATTACCGCCCGATATTATAGTGAACTGCTTGCACTATGTAATGGATTGCATCGACCAGTTCAAGCGCTGAAATGGGTTTCCAACCTTGCACTTGCCCAAATCAACTATGGTGCTAATCAATATTTGATGAATCTCTTGGAAACTATTCGCAATGCCGATATAACAGGCTTGGCGGAATATGAATATATCGGAATGCTGTGTGAAATTGCTAAGGCCTACGCGAAGCAAGGCAATTACCCTGTATTTATTGATTGGTTGCGCTATGCGCATAGCATTACTCAATCGATTGTTACCCAAACCCGACCCAAAGTTGTTGCTTACCGCTACGTTGCGGCAACCTATATTAATCATGCTCCTGACGAAGATACCCAAGTATTTTTGACTGATCTGCTAAGCCTCGCCGATGGCATAAAACCAAGCAGCTATGCAGACGATCTGTTTAACTGCCTGACTGAGATTTGTACTGATTACGCAGTACGTGGCCATGCTGAGTTCTTTACCAAAGCCTATCAATATGCATTGCAGATTTCAGAGGTTCAGAAACGTGTGCAGGCGCTTAGAACGCTTGCGAATGGCTATGCCGATGTTGATAATCGGGTTGCACTCCAAGCGCTGATTGCTGAAATACACCAACTTGATTCTGATTTGGGGTTTGAAACTATCGCCATGACCTATGCCAAACGTGGCGATTTGGCCTTTGCTAAGGAGTTGATTATAAATGGCGAGCCTTGGGAAGAAAAAGATTTTGTCTTGGAATATTTAGTGCCAGCGTTATTGCAAGCTGCTGATCCTATTAGTGCCTATCAGCTTGTGCCGAGCTTTGATTCGCTAGCCAAACGAATCGAAGCCTTGCGCCAGATTGTTGCCTATTATGTTGAACAGCAACACATCGCCGAAAGTATCCAGCTTATTTATGCTGTATGGCGTAATTGCGCTGTTGCCGCTGAGCTATGGGAACTGCGCACAATCGTGGAAGCGCTTGATTCCACCAACCCTTGGCTCTCGATCGCTTTGCTCGATGGGGTTCCATGGGTCGAGCAGCAAGTTGAGCGTTATGGCTAAAGAGCACTGAGTCTCTAGCGCTGTAGGCATTCATCATTAATCACAACACCCGATTATGGCGTTGGCGTGCCTTCCAGTAACGGTGTGATCGTGACAACTTGGCCCTGCTGACAGTGCAGCTTTGATCGAAAACGGATGCTATTTAACTCCTGTTGTACACAGGGGCTAAACGTACAGAATTGCTTCCGTGTATCTTGATACGCATAGCGCTCAAATGACCGTTCGATTGGGTTCCAAGGTTGCCTATGATTTCCACGGAGTGCGTCAGGATATTTCTCGCGATAATTATCCGTTAAATATATGCGGTAGAGAAAGAACTGATCGCGACTAATGCGGCCTTCGGCAAAGGCTTGCCGCAAAATATCCATTGAATACATGGTTGTTTGCATGGCGCGTTGGGTGGCTATGGGCACGGGCACAATCGCATTGCCACACACATCGGTTGTGGTTGGGCGCGCGAACCATGTTTCGGGCAGGATGGCAACGATAATGATGCCGCTGAGCAGCAATCCAAGGCCGGCAAGCAACCAGCGCAGATATTTGATTTTGCCCATCAACGGCTTCCTTTCCTGACACTGCCCAACAGCATTGCTAACGCGCGCACATGTATGCTATGAACTGTTGCGCATCTGCCCACACCATGCTGCCTAATTAACCCAAATCTCTTTATGGGGGGATTGAGCATGAGTAGTGACGATTGCTATGAATTTGGCAACATTGATTGAGTTAGTCTATGGGGAAATCCCCTTCTTTCACGGTATAGGGTAGTTGATCGCGTGGGATTTGTCAATCATTTTTAAGTTTCAATTTTGGTATAGATTTGGTTGGGTTTAAATGCTGAAGGCAGCCGAAAAACCAGCAGCCAAGCGCAATTCGTAAAGGAGTATTATGCAGCCTAGTTATTACTTACGACGGCCTAGCTTGCCAAACGAGCCGAGCCAAATTGCCCAATTCGAGGCAATTTGGGCCACAATCGAAGCATCACCCACGCCAATCGACCTAACCGCGTTGGTTGATTCGCCACGCTGGCAATTTTTGGCCTATCTTGCAGAACACAAGCCAGTGCTGTTTCATGGCTCTGGCAACCCAAATTTGGCCACGCTTGTGCCACGTCAAGCAAGCGATATTGTCGAATTTGGCAATCAGTTGGCAGTGTATGCGGCCTCTGATGGCATTTGGCCCATTTTTTATGCCATCCTTGAGCGCGGCCAAGCAGAGGTTTCGTTGTTGAATGCCTGTTTTCGCAGCCTGAATGACGATGGGAGCTTCGCTGATCCCCATTATTTCTTCTCAATCGATGACCAAGCGCATCAGCGCCAGCCATGGCGGGTTGGCACGATTTACATTCTGCCGCAAGCTGGTTTCGTGGCCAAACCACGCAGTTATAAACGTGGCATGATGTTGCAAATTATGGAATGGGCGAGTGTGCACGAGGTTGCGCCAATTGCCAAACTTACGGTTGAACCCCACGATTTTCCGTTTCTCGATCAGGTGCGTAGCCACAATCTTGCAACCCTAATCGAGCGCGCTAACGCCAATCCCGATGGCTTTCCATGGCTTGAATAGCCCAACGCTTGGTATAATCGGCTATTGGTTTGATGAGGTTGGCAATGCAAACAATTGATTTTGATGTGTTGATTGTTGGGGCTGGTTTATCGGGCATTAGTGCAGCTTATTATCTGCAAACGCGCTGCCCAACTAAACGCTATGCCATTTTGGAAGGTCGCACGGCAATTGGCGGCACGTGGGATCTCTTTCGCTATCCTGGCATTCGCTCGGATTCGGATATGTACACGCTGGGCTACGCCTTTCGCCCTTGGCACAGCTCCAAGGCGATTGCCGATGGAGCCTCGATTTTGCAGTATATTCGCGAAACTGCCCAAATCTATGGCATTGATCAGCAGATTCGCTTTGGGCAGATGGTTCGGCGGGTTAGTTGGTCGTCGGAGCAAGCGCTGTGGACGGTCGAGGTTGAGCGCTTGGCTGAAGGTGATAGCGTGCAATATCGCTGTAATTTTCTCTACATGTGCGGCGGCTACTACGATTATAGCCAAGGCTACACCCCAGAATGGCCGAGTTTAAGCCAATTCCAAGGGCGGGTGGTGCACCCACAAGCTTGGCCACAGCAGCTCGATTATCGCGATCAACGAGTGGTTGTAATTGGCAGTGGCGCAACCGCAATTACTTTGGTGCCAGCAATGGCCAAGCACGCAGCCCATGTGACGATGCTCCAACGCTCGCCAAGCTATGTTGTGGCTCAGCCCGCTCATGATCAAAGTGCTGAGCGCATTCGGCGGTGGTTGCCAGCCAAATTGGCCTTTCATGTGATTCGCTGGCGCGCGATTATCCAAAGTATTTTCTATTATGTGTTGATGCGTAGTTTGCCGAGCATTGCCAAACGGGCATTGATCAAGATGGCGCAGCAGGAGCTTGGCACGAGCTACGATGCCAAACTGCACTTTACGCCAAATTACAATCCATGGGATCAACGGCTTTGTTTAGCGCCAGATGGCGATTTTTTCAAAGCCTTGAAAGCAGGCCAGGCCAGCGTTGTGACCGACCAGATCGCGCATTTCACCCCAACTGGCATTCAGCTTAAATCGGGCCAAGTGCTTAGCGCAGATCTAATTGTGACCGCTACTGGCCTGAATTTGCGCTTGCTCAGCGGGATTGAAGTGCTGGTTGATGGGCGCAAGGTCGAGCTGGGCACAACCCTGAATTACAAAGGCATGATGCTCAGCGATGTGCCTAATTTGGCTTTGGCCTTTGGTTATACCAACGCTTCGTGGACGCTCAAATGCGAATTAACCTCGATGTATGTGTGTCGTTTGTTGAAGCATATGGATCGCCATGGCTATGCGTATTGTGTGCCCAAGAATTTTAACCCAGCCATGGCCACTGAGCCAGCGCTGAATTTTACTTCCAGCTATGTGCAACGAGTGCTCAGCCATTTGCCACGCCAAGGCCGCAATCGTCCGTGGAAGCTTTATCAAAACTACCTGCTCGATTTGCTCATGTTGCGGCTGGGCACGCTTGATGATGGCAATATGGAGTTTTTGCGGCCTTGGCCAAGTCAACGTCAGGTTGAATAATTATTCCTCTGCTGGTTGTTGTAAGGCTTCGCGATAGGCGGCAAGTGCGCGTTCGCGCGCGAAGCCATGGTCAACCAACGGCGCTGGATAATCGCGGCCAATCACACAGCCAAGATGTTCTTGCAGGGTTTGCGGCATTGTCCATGGCTCGTGAATGTAGCGATCGGGCACGTTGGCTAGCTCGGGCACAAAGCGCCGAATGTATGTGCCTTGCGGATCGTGCTTTTTGCTCTGGGCAATTGGGTTGAAAATGCGAAAATAGGGCTGGGCCGATGGCCCGCTTGAGCCTGCTGCCCACTGCCAGCCACCATTATTAGCGGTCGGGTCTGCATCGCATAATTGCTGCATAAAATAGCGCTCGCCCCAACGCCAATCGATCAACAGATCTTTGACCAAAAACGAGGCGCTGATCATGCGCACTCGATTGTGCATCCACGCGGTTTGGTTGAGCTGGCGTTGGCCTGCATCGACAATTGGATAGCCAGTTTGGCCCTGTTGCCATGCGTTAAATTCGGCAGGATCGTTGCGCCATTCAATCTGGTCGTAGCGCGGATCGAGCGACTGTTTGAGCATCTGCGGATTGTGGTAGATCAATTGGGTGTAATAATCGCGCCATGCCAATTCCTTGATCCAAGTATCGACTCCTTGGCGCTGCTCGGCAGTAAGTGGCTCGGTCAGCAGATCGACGGCGCGTTGCAGACATTGGCGAATCGAAATGCTGCCCATGCGCAGATCGACCGAAAGCTGCGAGGTGCCAGTTTCGGCGGGCAGCTCGCGGGCGTGGTCATACTTCAAAACCGATAAACTGCGCCGCCGATCAAAAAATTGGCTCAAGCGCTGTTGGGCTGCTGCTTCGCCAACCGTAGGCAGGGTTTGCTGCAACTCAAAGCCTAAATCGGCCAAACTTGGGATTGGCAAGCTGCTTAAATCGCTTGCTGGGGGAACAAGCTTGGTCGGGGCTGGCACAAGTTGCTCGGCCTGCGCATAAGCCAATTCGCTCCAGCGCTTGACATATGAACCAAATACCAGATAGGGTTTTTGCTGGCCCTTGGTTTTTAGCCCTTCAGGCTCGACTAAAACGCTATCGTGAAACGAATGGGCTTGCAGGCCTGCTTGGCGCAGCCAGTGTTTGACCGCAGTGTCACGCTTAATTGCATAGGGCAGATAATCGCGATTCCAATATACGCCGCTGGCTTGAGTTTCGCGCACGAGGGTTTGCAATTCGGCCAGCGGTTGGCCATGGCGCACAATCAAGCGGCTGCCCAATTGGCGCAAATCGTGATCGAGCGCTGCGAGCATGGCGAGGGTCACGCCAGTTAAGGCTGCTCCCACATAGCCATCGTGCAAAATTGCATCATCTAAAATGAAAACTGGAATAACCTCGCCAGCGCTTGCCGCAACCGCAGCATGCAAGGCACGATGATCAGCCAAGCGTAAATCGCGCCGGAACCAACAAATAACAGGCATAAAAAAACTCCCCAACTGTACGCAGAATACTACGCACAATTGGGAAGTTGGATGGTTATTAATGAGCTTATTGCTTGCTTGCGATTGGCAAGTAGACCTTTTGCTCGCTTGGCGTTGGCGTGACGCTGACGCTTGGGGTAACGCTTGCGGTTGGCGTTGCAGTGTTGGTTGCGGTTGGGCTAACCGTTGCTGGCGTTGCGGTTGGCGTGCGGGTTGGGGTCGTGGTTGCCGTTGCCGTTGGCGTAATTGGCGTTGGCGTGATATTGACCCCGTTGATCGTAAAGTTGGCGTTGGAAATATCAAAGAAGATATTATCTGCACAACGTACTTTGATTCGCGCAGCTGGTGCATTGACGTTTGGTGCAACGACGGTTTCGCCGCCATCGTTGGGCGTATTACTTACCAAGGCGTTGAAGCTGGTGCCGCCATCAGTTGAGAGCAAAATATTCACATTGGCACAGTTAATTGGAGCCGCAGTGGTATTGGCTACATTCCAAGTGACGGTTTCGCTCGCATCGCCAGTCCAAGCAATTGCCGTATTTGGCGCAGTTACTTGGAAGGGGCCAGCGCTATTGTTGACCGTCAGCACTGCCGTATCCAAGCCATAGCCACCAGCCCCAGCGTGATTGTCACGCACGGTCAAGCGGAAGGTCAAGGTGCGGTTGGTGGTTGGCAATGCTTCGCCAATGGTGCTGGTGTTGTTCAAAATGTCGCTGAGCTTGGGCAGGGTTCGCACATTGCTCACCGTTGAATTGAAACTGCGGAAGATTGGGCGCGTGCCGTTATCAGTATTTGGTGGCGAAGCAGCCCCCAAATCATATTGTTCCCAATCGTAGGTCAGGCTATTGTCTTCTGCATCGGTTGCGTTGGCGGTCAATTCAAACGGAGTGTTAGCAGGAATCGTGTAATCGCTGCCAGCGTTGGCGACTGGTGGCGTATTGCCAGTTTGTTGGGTCGTGCCACAGCTTGCGCCGCCGCCAGTGGTGATGAAAGCCGAGATTTCTTCCAAGCTCTTGACGTGGAAATCAAAATCGCTGTTTGGTTGCAAGTTTTCGGAGCCACAAATCCCAGCATAGCCCATAATCGTTGAGCCGCTGCCTGGTTCGTAGGCCGCACCGCTTGAGCGATTGCCGCTACAGCTGCTAGTTGTACCGTTGAAGGTGTGGTTGCCACCAAATTGATGGCCAATTTCGTGGGCGACATAATCAACATCAAATGCGTCGCCAACTGGCGAGCCTGAGCCAGTTACGCCACGAGCCTTGTTGCTGGTTGAACAGACGGAGCGTAATGAGGCAACCCCACCGCCGCCAGTGCTGAACACGTGACCAATATCATAATTGGCGCTGCCAATGACGCTGGTTAAGTTAGTTTGGTTTTGGCCAAGCATGGTGCTGCCACTATTGTTGGTGTAGGGATCGCTGCTGGCGTTGGTATAAACAATCAGATCGTTATTGGCGATCAATTCCATGCGCACTGAAAGATCGCGTTCGTAGATGCCGTTGACGCGGTTCATGCTGGTGACGATTGCCGCCATTGCGCCGCTGACCGTGCCACCGTGGAAAGCAGTATATTCGCCAGTAGCGGCCATGGCCAAACGATAGGTGCGCAAGGTTTCGCCGATTGAATAGCGTTCTGGCACGGTTAATGGGGCGTTATCCAACAGATTTGGCTCAAAATCGATGCCGGTGCGTTCGGCCAACTTAGTGGGATCAGCTATAAAGTTACGGCTATCGTACACAATATAGTTGCTGGTGTCGTTGCGACTGTAGGGGTCGATAAAAATTCGACCTGACTCGCTCAAAATCATGCCATGAAAGCCGCGTGGCGTAAGATCAAGCCGCGCGCTGGTGGCTGGTTGATCGATTGATTGAGCCAAGAAGGTACGAATTTCAGGGAACTTGGCCGCCAAAGCTGGAGCCATAATTGGCGATTCGACGACTCGGAATTTGCCAAATTGGCCATTGGGCAAGGGCAAATCCAAAATCAGCCCCGATTTTTGAACTTTGGTTTGGGCTTCTTGGGGTACGCGGCTCAAGTGTTGTTCGAGCAAGGCCAAATCGAGGCTAACCGTGCGATAGACCGTTGGAATGATTTCGCGCGAGCCCTTTTGTTGAATGCTCTGTTCAGCAACATTCGCCCATAGCCCATCAGATGAGCTGACGCTGGGTGTGACCATTGCAGTTGCCGTGATCACACTAATCAGGGCAATACTCACCACTGCAAAAATGATCACCCATGAACGACCAAAACGCATAGATATTCCTTTCCACAAAACAGCAAGGTTTATTATACAACTAATTAAGTTGCTGCTAGTGTGGATTGGCTGATTGATTCATCCTTGCAGGATACTACCAAAATAAGGTAGTATCCCGCATTGCGTTGCACGAATTATTGGGCCTTAGGTTGGCCTAAACGAGGCATACATTCTATCAATGTTGTATAAATATAGGTTAATTCTGGCGATTCGGTATCCCAGCTATCACCTTCTGCTGAGCTTGATTCCCACGTCGGTTCAGCTTCGAGCACCTGATACACCCACCACAGATTGTGCCATGGGTCGAGGATGCGCGAGAATAGCTCGCCAAAAATTGGGGTTGGCTCGGTCACAATCGTGGCTCCATTGGCAACCGCGGTTTGCAACGTTTGGGTCAAATCGGCAACATAAATTTGCAAAAAGCTTGGTGTCCAAGGCCAATCGGGCTTGCGATCAACCACCATCAAGGTCGAATCGCCAATTTTAAATTCAGAGTGCAGCCAGAGGCCATCAGTATCAAGCGTATGGGCGGCCTCAACTGCTTGCGCCCCAAAAACCGTTTGCAGAAATTGGCTCAAGTGCTGAGCATCACTCGTAATAATAAATGGATTGACGGTGGCATAGCCTGCTGGTACATAGCTCATTATGCTGCTCCTTGCTATTGATTGATAGCCTGAGCATACAATAAAATTAGGACAGAATTGGCCCTAATTTGGAGCAATTACGATGTATTCACCAACGATGCGGCTTTTGGCTGTGCTCGAACTCTTGCAAGCACGCCAGCAGATTAGCGGGGCCGAGCTGGCCCAACGGCTTGATGTCAACCAGCGCACGGTGCGCCGCTATATTCAACAACTGCAAGATATGGGTATTCCGGTTGAGGCCGAACGCGGCATCTACGGTGCGTATCAGCTTAAGCCTGCTCAGCGCGTGCCCCCGCTCTTATTCAGCGAAGCGGAAACGCTGGCCTTAACCTTGGGCTTATTGACGATTCGCGAGTTGCAGTTTCCGGTTGAGCGGGCGATTGTTGAAACAACCTTAGCCAAGATTGAACGGGTATTACCAGCGCATTTAATTCACCATGCGCGGGCAATTCAGGCGGCGATTAGCATTCAGCATGACTTTCATCGCCAGCGGATCGAGCCTGCTTGGCTGATGCAATTGAGTTTGGCGGTGCTGCATCAGCAACAAGTGCAGCTTGAATATAGCTCCTATAGCGAGCAGTTAAGTACCCGCAGTATCGACCCATATGGGATTGTGTTTAATGAGGGAGCGTGGTATGTGGTTGGCTATTGCCATTTGCGCAGCGCCATGCGGATTTTTCGCCTTGATCGGATTCGCAGCCTAACTCCGTTAACCACCAATTTCGAGCGCCCAACCTCAATCAATATTGTCGATACGCTGCTGGCCGCCTTGAATAATGTCAATGATCAACAGCAGGTTGAAGTATTGCTCAAAACAAGTCTTGATCATGCCCAGCAATTGATTGCGCCGCAAATCGCGACGCTGGAAGCAACGGCGCAGGGCGTGCTGTTACGGCGGGCCGCAGTGCATCTGGAGTGGGTAGCGTTTTTGCTGCTGGAGCTTGATGTGCCGTTGGTTGTGTTGCAACCACCAGCATTACGCAGCCTGATTCAGCGGATGGCAACCAAGGCCTTGGCCATGCTGGAGCCGCTTGATCCAATAGATTGATGAGTGAATTGGCCAATTGATGAAAGGAAGAATTGATGCAGTTTCCTTTGCTGCGCTATCGCCGCCTGCTGAGCACCTATTTGCGCCCCCAACGAGCGTGGGTGTTCGGTTTGGCTGGGTTAGTTTTTGGCGGGATCGGCGTGCAATTGCTCAACCCACAGCTGATGCGCAACTTTTTGGATGCAGCTTTAGCAGCCCAGCCATTAGCACAGCTCATCACCCTTGCAATGCTTTTTATGAGCCTCGCTTTTGGCCAACAGCTTTTAGCTTTGGCGGCAGTGTATCTGAGCGAAAACATTGGTTGGACGGCAACCAATGCCTTACGAGCCGACCTAGTTGCCCATTGTTTGCGCTTGGATAGTCGCTTTCATGCCGAAAAAACGCCAGGCGAGTTGATCGAGCGCATCGATGGCGATATTACCAGTTTGGCCAACTTTTTTAGCCAATTTATTATTCAATTGCTTGGCAATGGCTTGTTGTTGTTGGGAATTATCGTGCTTTTGGCCTTGGAAGATTGGCGGGTAGCCCTCGGCCTAATCGTGTGTGTGGCAGCTGGAATTGGCCTTTTGCAAAAAATGCAGCGGGTTGGCGTGCCACGCTGGGGCGAATCGCGCCAAGCAAGCGCTGAACTTTTTGGCTTTTTAGAAGAACGCTTAGCGGCAACTGAAGATATTCGCGCAAGCGGCGCACGTAATTATGTGCTGCAACAGCTGTATCGGCATATGCACAAGCTCTATCACAAAACCCGCAGCGCCGAGTTGGCGACCGCTTGGCTCTACAATGCTGGCCAATCGATGTTTATTCTTGCCAGTGGCTTAGGCTTGGGCATTGGCATCTACCTTTATCAACAACAGCAGACGACGCTTGGCGGCGTGTATCTGATTACCGCGTATATTGGCTTACTTACCACACCGCTTGATCAAATTTTGCGCCAAATTCAGGAGTTTCAAAAAGCCAGCGCTAGTATTATCCGCATTGATGCGTTGCGCCAAGAACAGCCAACAATTATCGATGGTACAACCGCAACGCTGCCACAGCAGGCGCTTGATGTTCAGTTTGATCAGGTTTTGTTTGGCTACAGCGCCGATGCACCGATTTTGCACGCACTCTCGTTTGAATTGCCAGCAGGCCAGATTTTGGGTGTATTAGGCAGAACTGGCAGCGGCAAGAGCAGCCTGATTCGCCTGTTGCTGCGCTTGTATGATCCTCAACAAGGCAGCATTCGCTTAGGCGGCACCGATATTCGGAACACCAGTTTAAGCACTTTACGCCGCTCAATCGGCTTTGTGACCCAAGATGTCCAACTGTTTCAAGCTAGTGTGCGCGAGAATCTGCGTTTGTTTGATCAAGCGATTGCTGACCAATCATTGCTTGATAGCGTAGCAACCTTGGGTTTAACGCCGTGGTTGCAGAGCCTTGAGCATGGCTTGGATACAATTATTCAACCAAATGGGCTTTCTGCTGGCCAAGCGCAACTTTTGGCCTTTGGGCGCATTCTGCTCAAAAATCCACGCTTAATTATTCTTGATGAAGCCTCGTCGCGGCTTGACCCTGCGAGCGAAGTAATTGTCGAACGGGCCTTAGATCGGCTGCTTGCAGGCCGCACGACGATTATCATTGCCCATCGTTTGGCAAGCTTGCAGCGCGCCGACAAGATTCTAGTGCTTGAGCATGGCCGAATTCGCGAGTTTGGGTCGCGACAAGCATTGCTGCAAAATCCCCAATCGCAGTATCGCCAACTGGTGCAGCATGGCATAACGGAGGTGTGGCAATGAAGCCCTGGCAATTAATGCTGCGCTTGATGCGCTATCGGCCTGCACTCTATGGCTTTGGTGTGTTCATTTGGAGCATCTTTTTTATGTGGCCGTTATTGCCTGGCTTGATCAATCGGGCAATCTTCGATCAATTGAGTGGTGCGGCTCCGGCGGTCTTTGGCATCTGGACGCTGGTAGCACTGTTGGTTACCAGCGAATTGAGCCGCCGTTTGTTGACCCAACTTGGCACGGCCATGGATATTGCGGTGCAATACAACATCGCTGGCTTATTGCGCAAAAATATGCTCAAGCGAATTTTGGCTCAGCCAGGTGCTCAAGCCTTGTATGAATCGTCGAGTTCAGCAATCAACAGCTTCCGTGATGATGTTGAAGAAATTCTGACCTTCAGCGTTTGGTTGCTCGATGTGCTTGGTCATGTGCTGTTTAGTGTGATTGCCGTGGCCATTTTGTTGAACATCGATCTGCGCATAACCTTGGTTATTTTGATTCCTTTATTGATTGTGATTTCGGCTTTTACGGTTGCCAACCAACGAATTCAGCGCTTTCGCAAGGCCAGCCGCGCCGCTACGAGCAACGTCTCGCATTTTCTTGGCGAGCTGTTTGGCGCAATCCAAACGATCAAAGTTGCCAACGCCGAAACAGCAGTGGTTGCGCATTTTCAGCAGCTCAACGATCAACGGCGGCAGGTGATGGTTAAGGATCGGGTTTTTACTGCGCTGCTCAATTCGGTCTACGCCACCACAATTAGCCTTGGTACGGGCATGATTTTGCTCTTAGCTGGCGAGGCAATGCGCACTGGCAATTTTAGCGTTGGTGATTTCTCACTGTTTGTCTACTATTTTGCCATGGTCACCCGCTTGCCCTCGTTGATTGGTTTGTTGCTGACCCACTATAAACAGGCTGGGGTTTCGTTTCAACGCATGCAAAGCTTATTAAATGCTGCTCCTGCTGCGGCATTGGTTGAGCATGGGCCGATTGCCCCCGATTCGGCTGCCGATTTTAGCCCAACCAGCGTTTTGCCCAACCTGCAACGGCTTGCAGTTCAAAACTTGAGTTATTGCTATCCACAAAGCCAAGCAGGCATCCAAGCAATTAATTTCGGTATCGAGCATGGCCAATTTGTGGTTCTCACTGGCAAAATTGGCGCTGGCAAAACCACGTTGTTACGAGCCTTGCTCGGGCTTGTGCCTGCCAGCGGAACCATTACATGGAATGATCAGGCTATCGCGCACCCCGCTGAACAGCTGATTCCCCCAAATTGCGCCTATACGCCGCAAGTGCCACGCTTATTCAGCGGCTCGTTGCATGAAAACATCAGTTTAGGCTTGAACCTCGATGAAATACAGCGAGCGCAAGCAATTAAGACGAGTATGCTCGAAGCTGATGTAGCCAGCATGCCCGCTGGCTTTGCGACTGAGCTTGGTGCGCGTGGGATGCGCTTATCGGGCGGCCAACTGCAACGCACGGCACTGGCGCGTATGCTGGTTCGTCAAAGCCAATTAATGGTCGTCGATGATTGTTCGAGTGCCTTGGATTCAACCACTGAACGCCAACTTTGGCAAGGGTTGCGGCAACTGCCAAGCACATGGCTGGTCGTTTCGCATCGCCGTGCGTTGTTGCAGCTTGCTGATTGGGTGATTGTGCTGGATGCTGGGCGAATTGCCGCCCAAGGCCGCTTGGATGATCTGTTGCAAACCTCGCCAGTTATGCAGGAATTGTGGCAAACTGAAGCCCCATAAGCTATTTTTTTGCTTAAGGTTTGGTAGATTTTAATGAAGATAAATCTGCTAGGCAAACTAATTAATCAAATGATTGATTATTCATCTGCGCCAACAGCCAGGCGTGGATCGACTCGGCGAGGGCTACATTTTGCGCTAAATAATGATGTAGCAAATCACAATATGCTTGTTGTGCTGGCTCGACATGCGGCGTAATTGCCTGCAAAAGCTGAAGCGCAGCCTGAGAGCGATGGCGTAATTCATGGTCAATTTCGGCGATCAATGCGATTGGATTCGAATCCATTGAAGCTCCTTACTGAGCGAGAAACCAGCATAAAATTTAGCACAATCTGCTGATTAAACAGCGCTTGATCAAAGGTAAGCGACGTGTTCTCCTGTGGTTGTCGACTCTTAACTTAGCAATGCTGCTTTCGATTATATACTGCATACATCGATAACAAACAACGTTCGAACAGCGAAATCGATAACAAACACAATTCAAACAGCGGTGCGATATACAACAACATTCAAATATAGGGGGATGTTATGAAAGCCTTACGTTTGTTTCCTAAACTGGTCATTGTCGTCGGAATCATCTTTGCCTTAGGTGGCGCAGTGACGATGGGGGCCGGCATCTATATCAATAATTTTGTTGGCGATAAACTTGAAGCGCAACAAATCACGACACCTGAAGATGCATCGATTCCAAATGCACCAGTCAACGATATTGCAACTGCTTTGAGCATGGCCGACATCATTCAACACCACGCTGCTGATAGCTCACAAGGTCTATCGTATGCGCAAATGGGTCGCTTCTCGACTCCCGATGGCGCACCAGCTGGTACGAACAACGCTGAAGAAGCTTTGAAAGATGCGAACGGCAAGCCAGTTGCCAACCAAGCTCGTAACACGCAATTGACGGCTGCTGGGCTTGTGACTTCACTGAGCCTTTCAGCAATGGCGCTTGGCGCTTCGTATGGCGCAATCGCCCTTGGCCTTGGCTTCTTGGTTCTCGGCATCATTGTTACTGGCCTTGGTTATGCCTTACTAGGCTTGATTACGCCAGAAGTTGCCAAACGCTTCGGCCTGCAACCAGTCGCAGCAAACAAATAACCTTTCAAGTTGCAAGCCAAAGCCCGCCAGTCATAACGACTGGCGGGCTTGTTGTTTAATAGCCTTCGTTCGTAAGCGATTGTTGGTAGGCTTGGCGCACGCTTGGGCTGATGCTTGCTTCGCCAGCAGCAACGGTTAATTCTTGATCAACCTCCTGATTAAGCGCTGCTTGAGCTGCATAGTGCTTGTTTTTGGTGATGTGGCGGGCGACGATTGCCAACAAATTGGGAGTTGGCAATTCAGCTTGGGCCGCTTGGCTAGATGCATCCCAAAGCTTGGCTTGCTGCAAGGCTGAGTTGGTTTGTAATCTGATGTGTTGCACTTTAATCACAAAGGCTGCATGGGGTGGTTTTTCGCCCAAGGCCATGCTTGCACACAGCGCCAGATCATCGGTGAGATAGCCAGTGCCATTGATGTGCAACACTTCCTCACGGCCTGGAACCAAAAATGCTAGCCCAATCTGGGCCGATTGCAACAGATTGCGCACGGTGTCTGCTCGCTGGTTGCCTTTGCGATCAGCAATCGCCAGCGTTTGGCCATCAAGCACCCGCACAAATCCCATTCGATCGCCTTTGGGGCTGGTATCGCTGCCGCCGCTGGCATCCCACGATGAAAGCAGCACAAACGGCGATTGCGCCAAAAATTGGCTAATCTGAGGATCATTGAGGCTGGTTGCGCTGGGCTGAGGGATACAATTACTTGACGTAATCGTTGTGCTTACATCAAAAAGTTTTGAGCGCAAAATACACTTGGCACAATGCACAAACGCCTCTTCTACCGCAATTGTTACCTGGCTTAGCGTAATTTCAGCCAGCTGGCCATTGACCCGCAGCGTTTCGCCGTGGGTTCCTGGGAGAAAGAAGAGCAACGAAACACTGGGATAGTGCTCGGAGAGCGCGAGCGTGCTTGGGCGATCAAAGGTTATTTGGGTTGCTGATTCGGCCCGCATAAAGCCAGCAGTTCCGCCAATCACCGTTGTATGCGGCTGGCCTGCTGGATCGCGAAAGCCCAAGCCAGCGATAGGCGCAATCGCCAGAATCGCAAGGCAATCATCGTCGAGGCTTGTAACCGTTTTCATCAAAACCAATTCGTTGGGTGAGCCAATCAGCGCTTCAACCTCGCTGACAGTCGTTATCCGGCGCATATGTATTCCTTTATTGATGCAGTTATGGAGGGCAATAGTGCACATCACAATCATCCATAATCATCGATGCTGAGTACGATAAGCGATGTGCAGCGATTTGGCGAGGACAATAGTCGCCAAAACTAGCGCTAAACACTTGTATTTTACGAACATATGATCTCATAATGAAGCCGCTGAGCAGAGAGCATCGATTGGATCTTATGAAGGAGCAACCAATGAGTGAGCTACAGATCAGCCAAAATCCAGATTCAAAAACTGGCATGGTGATTCGTAAACCGATTGAAGTGGTGTTTGAGGCGCTCATCAACCCTGCAATAACTACTCAATTTTGGTTTACTGCCAGCAGTGGTTGGCTTGAGCAGGGCAAAACGGTTACATGGGAATGGGCTATGTATGCTGTCGCGGTTGAGGTAACGTCGCTTGTCGTTGAGCCACCAACCAAACTTGTGCTTGAATGGCCTGGCTATGTTGGCATAACTCAGGTTACTTGGTCATTGCAGCCGCAGCCCAACCAAACAACCTTTGTTGAGGTTGCTGAAACCGGCTTTAGCGGAACAGCTGAATCTATTCAGCAACAAGTGGTTGATTCAACCGAAGGCTTTTGTTTGGTTCTGGCAGGGCTGAAGGCGTGGCTTGAACATGGCATTGCCCTCAACTTGGTTGCTGATCGCTTTCCTGCTGGTTACCATAATGCCCATGAGCACAGCAATTAATCGTCATCTTGCAAAAATTTGCCCCTTGCTAGGAGCGAAAAAGCAAGGGGCAAAGCTGCTGTTTTATTGATTGAGCTGAAGCACAGCAAATGGCTCGCCAAACGGCTGCTCGTCGGTTTCGACAAAGCCTAGCGATTGATACAAGCGGCGGGCGACATGATTATTATCTTCATAACTAACCGCTACTGAGCTGCCACCTGCGGCGCGAATGGTGGCCAGCATGTGTTGAATTGCTGCGCGCCCATAACCCCGACCTTGAAATTTTGCATCAATCAAGAGCCGCAGTAGCCCCCAGCCATAGACTGGATCATTGCCATACATCATGAAGCCAACCAGCGTTTCATCGGCGTAGATGCCGTGGGTTTCCCAATGTGGCTCGAAGCGCGATTGAACTAACGAGGCTGCGGTGCTGGCGACAAACTGCTGCTGATGCGGCGCGATGCTTAATCCCAAACAAGCCCGTGCGTTGGCGAGGGTAATTGGTTGCAGCGTAATTGTTGCGTTTGGCGTGGGATGTGGCGGCAATGCCAACGTCACAGTTATTGCTCCCGCTGCATCGCTTAGGATAACTTGCGCACCTAAGGCTGTCCAAAATTGTTGAGCCACTTGATTGCTGGCTGGATAGGCTGCATTCAAATGCTGAATGATATAGTCGGCTGCGCGCTCCGTAAGCAAGGCGGCGATTGTCGCGTGGCCATAGCCCTGTCGTCTCAATTGTGGAACGATGATGAGATCGTACAGCCACCAGCGACCATCAGCAATCGCCGTGCCTTCGACTACCACTCCAATCAGCTGCTGCGCTTCCTGTTCAACGATGGCGCGAATTTGGGCATTTGGAATGATTATGGCGTTTGCATAGGCCCGCGTGATCGCTGCCTGTTCAGCATCGATGGTGGCTAGCGTATCAACCATTGCCAGCGTGAGTGGTTGCAATTGAATTTGCATTGTGATTGCTCCTTTGTCCGCTCCAACAAAAAGGGGACGGCATCAACAGACCCGTAGGTCTATGTGATGGCCGTCCCCAAAATTGGTAGTCGGAATTCAATTAGTAAACGCATGCTACACCGAGCAAAACTGTTGTGTCAAGCACTTAAAATCCTCGGTTTTCCTTGGTTCAGCAAGCTATCAGCCAAACTTCATTCGTTGCTCAGTATGTTTGATCGAGCGTACTCTATACTGCAACGAAGATAGATCGTTAGTGTCAGAGAAATGAGGATTGATGATGCGTCGATGTTTTATGCTGATCAGTCTGCTGTTGATTGGATGTATGCAGCAACCAGCCCAACCGAGTCCGACGGTACTGCCACCAATAGCAGCAATTTCGCCAACCCAAGCAGTGCCAGCCACCTTACGTGCCCCCACCACTGAACCAACGCTCCAGCCAAGCAGTGTGCCAACCGCCAGTTTTGACAGTTCTACGCCGACAAGCGAAGCCGCACCAACTAGCACACCAATCAGCGCACCGCCGTTTACGGCTCCAGTCGATTTAATTGTTGCTGGCTTAGACATCAGCCGGACAACGATCATCATCTCGCAACTCTATGGCGATAGCGAAACCAGCCCGATATATACGATTCCATGCTTTGCGGAAGCTGGCTGTGATGATGTTAATATTTTTTCGATTCCCAACCACCAAGAACTTGCGTTCAAAATCAATGCTCGTGGCGATAGCCGTCTATACTTAGTCAACCTTGAAACCCAAACCCATAGTCAAATTGCCGATCAACTTATATCATTTCGCAGTGACGTTGTGGCTGCACCCGATGGCAACACACTAGCCTTTATTAAAATATATCCAGAAATGCGCAAGGCTGCTCCGATGAACGAAACTTCGATCTGGGGCTACGATCTGACAACCAAAGAACTGTTTGCGATTACTGATTGGGGTTATTACAATCTCGACATTCATTGGTTGGATTCGACCAATCTTGTGTTTTGTATCGGGCGCGTAGCAGGGACGAGTGCTTTTGAAACATGGCAGGTTGCAATTGATGATCTGGAACCGCCAGAGTATCGAATCAAAGGGAAATTTATTGCTGGGCAGATCGATCCAGCACGCTGGTTTTTGCTCAACGATCAGCAAGGACTACGCCAGCTTAATCAGTATTTCCCTGCTACTGCTGAGCTTATTCACTATTCTGAGCCTTTTACAACGACGGACGGTATGGGCAATGCGAAAACCATAACCATGCAGGCATCGCCTGATCTGCGCCAAGCCTTGCTGATTGAAAACGATAATCTGCTGAAGCAAAGTACTGTGACGATCATCAAATCGTCTTCAACAATCACATTGAGCATTCCCTATCAATATTCCTATAAGGGCATTTTTTGGAGTTCGGATAGTCGCTATGCCTTTATCATGGCTGGTGGGGCAATCATTCCGGTTGATCCTGAGCAAGCTATGCTTTTTGCGCCAATTCCGCCACCGACCAATCTCAATATCGATGATGGCTTTGGTTCGTTTCTTGCAGCCCGAGGTCATTAAGCAAGCTCACATTTGCTCTGGCTTTATGCGCTAGAATACAGACGCTTACAGTTAGCACACCACGCAGCACCATTTACTCATGCTGCGTGGGCTTTTGATTGTATCCCGCAATGGTATGCAATCGAGGAAGGTTCACATGTTTCGTCGTTTTGTTGTCGTCGGCTTAAGTTTGCTTGCTGGATTATTGCTGATTCAGCAGGTGCTTGCTGATCAATCCAGCCCAAATTCAACATCAGCAATGGTTAGCCTTGGTGGTGGAAGCCTAACCCCTACGCTTGCACTGACTCCCACCGCAACGCTCACACCAACCGCAATTCCAACTGCCGCGCCAATCAGCCTTGATAACTACTTGCCAATTGTGGTCAAAGCGCCGCCACCGCCAACCGCTACGCCAGCACCGATTCCAACTGCTACGCCGATTCCACCAACCACAATTCCGCCAACGCCAACATTGGGCACGGTCAATCCAAGCTGTGATGGCGCGGCCAGTTCTTCCCCTCCGAACTATCCCGTTGCGATTACCAATGTCAACAAGGCTGGCAATCCAGAAACCGTGACGATTCGCAATACCTCGAATCAACCTGTCGACATAAACAACTGGTGGATTTGTTCAATGACTGGCAATCAGCGTCATGCAATTCTGAGTGGCACGTTGGCTCCAGGCCAAACCTTGGTCGTTGTTTCGCAGGCAAATGGGCCGATTTGGAATAACACGGCTACCGATCCTGCGGCTCTTTATCGCCGTGATGGATTTCAAGTCGGCTATCGCAGCCAATAGCGGCATATTGGCCTGTGGTTGGTATGCTTTATGCTGGAAAATTGTGCTCGTTGTTGATGCAACGAAAGGAGTAGCCTGATGGCAACTATTGCCCACAAAATCGTTCCGCATCTGTGGTTTGATACCCAAGCGGTCTAGGCAGCAAATTTCTATTGTTCAATCTTCCCCGATTCGCAGCTTACCAGCAATACCACTTTGCCAGATACACCCTCAGGCGATGCGACGACGGTTACGTTTACGCTTCTGGGCCAGCCGTTTAGGGCGATTAGCGCTGGCCCGTTGTTCAAATTCAATGAATCGATCTCGTTCATGGTGTATTGCGACGACCAAGCCGAGGTCGATTATTACTGGGAGAAACTTTCAGCAGTGCCCGAAGCCGAGCAATGTGGCTGGTTGAAAGATCGTTATGGGCTGTCATGGCAAATTGTTCCCAAAGCTATGAATACCATGCTCGAAAACGCTAATCCAGAGCAAATTGCGCGGGTTACCCAAGCCATGCTCGCCATGAAGAAATTGGATCTGGCAGCACTGCAACAGGCCTATGCTGGCGAACAAGGCTACGCTTAAGCCTCACGCAGGTGGGCAGTCGCCGTTTGCACAAGCTCGCTAAAGGCTTGGGTTGCATGACAGCGGTAGACATCGCGTTGCCAGAGCAAGCCAACTTTGCGGGCAGGCGTTGGGTTGATTAATCGAATGCGCGCCAAGTTTGCTGTTGGCCGATCATTCAGGCTCAAGGCTGGCAAGACAGTTGGCAGCCCTGTGCGTTCAACCACCGCCAAAATACTGCTCACCGTGTTGAGTTCCATCACGATCCGGGGCTGGGCGGGAGCCAAGCGCGCGCTTTCTTCCCACAGGCGGCGGGTACAAAAGCTCTTGGCCAGCAGCACCAATTCCATTGTATCAAGCGCGCTAACTGCCACTTCCTGCTGGCTAGCAAGCGGATGATCGCTGCGCACAATCAGGGCTAAGCGTTCCTCAAACAACTCCTGGCTAGCCAAAAGTTCGTGCGAACTTGGCACAAAACTCAAGCCCAGCTGCAACTCGCCTGCGACCAAACGCTGTTCAATTGTGTCTGCTGGTGCTTCCTCGATCAACAATTTAATCCGTGGGTGGCGGTTGGCAAAGCTGGCGGCGAGCGCGGGAATCAAATAATCGTTGACTGTTTGCACAACGCCAATCGTTAATTCGCCTCGTTGCAAGCCTGCCAGCTCGCGAATTGCCGTTTCTGCTTGCTGCAACTCGCCAAAAATCCGCTCTGCATGCTGATATAAAATGCTGCCTGCTGCGGTCAGGCTTACACCACGTTTCGAGCGATTGATCAGCACGGTGCCAACTGTTTGCTCTAAAACTTGAATTTGCTGCGATAACGCTGATTGCGAAATGAACAGCGTTTCGGCGGCCCGCGTAAAGTTGGCCGCCTGCACAACCGCAACCAAATAGCGTAGTTGACGTAATTCCATCATCACCTCAGCTTATCAAAAGGATAAGATCTATCTGTTAGACTAATTATAGCAGGCGGGCTAGAATCGTGGTGTTGAATGTTCGCGCCATTGAATGGCGTTGTTTCTGGAGAACCATATGCCTTCGACAGCATCGATTCCTGGCTATACCTATGGCAGCGCTGAGCTGGCCGAATCGCCATTTCGCTTAGACGATCTTGCCATTCTCAAACAGACGCTGCTTTTTACTGAAGCTGACGTGACGTATTTGCGCATGGCCGGCACTGTGCTCGAACCGCAAGTTGAGGCGATTTTGGATGTTTGGTATGGGTTTGTGGGCGCGCATCCGCATTTGGTCGCCTATTTTTCAACCACTCAGGGCACTGTTCTTCCCGATTATTTAGCGCGGGTTCGTGCCCGATTTGCCCAATGGATTCGCGACACAACCCAGCGCGAGTATGATCAGACCTGGCTTAACTATCAAATGGAAATCGGCTTGCGCCACCATACTGAGAAGAAAAATCATACCGATGCTGCTGCTGGAGCGCCAACGATTATTCCGCTGCGCTATATGGTTGCATTTATTGTGCCAATTACGATCACGATCAAAGAGTTTCTCAAAGCTGGCGGCCATAGCCCAGAAGAGGTTGAACAGATGTATGCTGCTTGGTTTAAAGCGGTAGTGTTGCACGTTACGCTGTGGCTGCAACCCTATGCTCAGCCAGGCGAATTTTAATTCTTTCATGCGCTCTCGCCCGTGTTCAGTAGGCGAGAGCGCATGAAAAAACGATTATGGATGCGCAACCTCTTGCCCAGCGCGTGGCTGAGCGGTTGTGGCGAGGAGATCGCTTTTCAAGGCTTGCCTCAACCACCAGTGTAATCCCAGCATCAGCCCAATTTCGGCAATTAACGCAATTAGCAATTCGCTGCTGAACAACACGGCGAAATTATTGGCGCTGAAGCGCAATAACCCACCGACAATAAAGGTGCTGAATATCGTTTGCAGCAGCAAGCGATATTTAGCCAAATCGCGCACTGCTAGCAGAATGCACACGCCTAAAGTGCCAAAAACCCCAGCCAAAAATCGAAAATGGCTATCTTGCACGCCATAGCGCAGATTATTTGCGTCGGCAACTTGCGGCGGCGCACCTTGCCAGCCAAGCGTTTCAAACCCACCAATTCCAAAATCGAGGCTAATATACAAACTATACAAACCCACTAAAACCAACACCATCTTGAGGCCGATCAAACTTGCTCGTTGCATACATTTACTCCCATTTCAAGGACTCTATGCACAATACAAGTTGCCGTAGGGTTAACTGCAAGTCTTGGTAACAATTATTCATTTTTGTTCAGGTTTGCGCTAATGAAATTCGTTGCTGAGACTACTAAGCAACAGGCGTTTTTTGCTCAATTGATAGGCCTGCTCGCCAACGACCAGCTGTTGATTGCCAAACGTAAAGCGCCAGCGCTGGCTGAATTGGCTTGGTTGGGCAAACCAAACAGTGTGTTGCTGTGGTTCAAAGACTAGGCTCAGTTGGGTTGGAAAATCGCCTGCGGTTTGTTGGGTTGCAGCCAAAATAGCAAAGGCTTGATCAACGTCTGGCTGCTGTTGATCCAATAAGTGCTGACAGTTTAGGTAGCGATCGGCGCTTGGTTGTTGGCTCAAGCTGGCTACTGGCGTGCTATGCAACGAAAAATTGGTCTGAATCAGGCTCTGCTCGTGTTGGACTAGCCCGGTTTGGCCTGGCTCTAAAATGCCAATTTGGCCATGCTCATCGCGCAGCAAACTATGCACGCTATGATTCGGCACATTGACAATCTGTTGGTTTTGTAGCGCAGCAAAATCAATTGCTCCGGCCAGAAATTGCTCAAAAATTTTCATAATATGAATGACATTGTTGCTGCGCCGATAGGCTCCGGCAGCTGTGGCAGGCAGCATTTGCAAGTTCATAAAGTGGCCAGCGCTGGTGAGGCCAATTGCTGGCAACCATTGGCCCTGCTCCGATTGTACAATCAATAATTGGGCTGGATTGGGCATGCTCAAGGCGATTGGGCGCGGCCCAATATCAAAATTCATCGCCACCAAGGCTTGGGCCTGGTTAATTGCAAAACTGGTACACATACATCCTCTGCGCGTAAAATGATTAAGCATGGTATACCCACAATGCCGCTCATGCCAATCCTGCTTTGGCCCGATCCATAGCCTTGCTACTCCTTCTATAGTCGAATTCTAGTAATTAAGTGAGGTTTCCCATGGATGGAGAATGGTTCCCACAACAGTACTATGCAGCACTTGACATCAACGCTGCGCCAATTCAACCGACCCTGCGCGAGCTTTTAGCGCCAGCTACGCCTGCAAGCACAGGGTTGCACGAGCTGATCGTGATGCGCGATCTGGCTGCGAGCCTAATTCAAAGCTGTGCTGAATTGGGCATTGCAACCTATGCGCTTTCGTGGTGGTGTCATGTTACGCCAACCAATCGGGCGCTGTATGGCTGTCCCCATGGTTTTGGTGGCCCGCCAACCAATGAGGGCCGCTTCAGCGAATGTGTCCAGTACCCCGATTACGAGATTATTGCGCCACTAGCTGGGTGGCCAGCTTCGCCGCAAGCGATCGCCCAGCTTTGTGCTGCGCAATTGCAACGCTGCCTTGCCCAAAAACTGCCGCTCGAACCGTTTTTTCGGCCTTGTTTGGCTGTTGGGCTATGCTTGGCAGTGCCAGAAACATGGTAACGATCAAGCTTAATCCCATAAGCCTTGTTGATCAAAATCTACCAAAATTGCCCTAAGTTGCGCCTGCTGTATTTGGAGATAGACCGGTTCAGAGGTCTTGATTGCTTGAGTTTGTGCGCTACCATCGAGGATTGGTCCAAACGTTATGCGAATAATGCGGCGGGTTCGGTTGGTCTCAACCATAATTGGCGTTGCCACAAAGCACTCTGCTGCTGGTGGAATCACCCATTGCACTGCTCCAGGCGTAGCTGAATCGGGGATTGTAAGCTGATCAGTTAAGCGCGGCTTGGTTAGCAGATCAATATTGGTGATCCAGCCCTGAGCATCCAAATCGATGCTGACATAGGTATCGAAATTGATGCTATAAGCCCATTCGCGGGCTAGTGGGCTTGAAATTGACATAATTTTCACTGAACGATCATAACTCGCAATTAGTTCGCCATTGCTGCTCGCCGTGCTCATTGTTGCCACATTAAGCCCCGTCGTTGCTGCTCCTTGTGCTTAACACTTGATCCTCATCCTCACATTATAGCGTTTGATAATGTATGCTTGACATTACATAGAGTATACTATAAATTACATCATGTAACGTATACATTACAAAAGAACTATTTAATTAAGGATGTAGTGATGAGCTTTCACGAAAAAAGTGCTTGGGCAAGTTTGCTGGCAATTGGCGTGGTTTTTACCCCATACCTGGTGATTGTATTGCGTCAGCCGTTAGCGTTTGGCATCTTGGTGGTGGCGGTCATCGCCTTAGTGATAATTTTGACAGCCTTTCACGTGATCAATGCTATCAGCAGCAAATTGATTCGTGAGCGTGGCGTTACGCCACCAATCGATGAACTTGATCGCATGATTGAGTTGCGCGCAGCAAAATATGCAGGCTTTGTGCTGGCATGCGCGGTGCTGACGTGGTGTTTATTCGCGATGATTTCTGTGATGGCGTGGGGTGTGAGCGCTGGTGGCGAGCCAAGCAATTTGGCTGAATTTCGCATACCTGTAACTCAGGCTTTAACCGCTGTCCATTGGCTATTTGCTAGTTTTGTGCTGGCCAATTGCGTCTATTATGCCAGCATTGTGGTGGGGTATCGGAAACTCGCTCATGGATAAACTCTTGATTCACAATCGGATTCGCCAACTGCGCTTTGAAGCAGACGAAATGACTCAGCAGGCGCTGGCCGATCATGTTGGCATCACCCGCCAAACCGTGATTGCGCTCGAACAAGGCAAATATTATCCTTCGCTTGAATTGGCTTTTCGGATTGCGCTGCTTTTTGCTAAGCCACTTGAGCAAGTGTTTCAGGTTGATGTTTAACCTATTGGGCGGCGGCAACTCTTATGGTTACCGCCGCCCAATAGGTTTAGGCCAAAGCTTCGGCTGCTGCGCGGCCAGCGGTGCGGCCAGAAAAAATACAGCCGCCAAGGAAGGTGCCTTCGAGCGAACGATAGCCGTGCATGCCACCGCCACCAAAGCCCGCCACCTCGCCCGCAGCATACAAGCCACTAATCGGCTGACCATCTTGGCCAATCACCCGCGCCGAAAGATCGGTTTGCAGGCCTCCCAACGTTTTGCGGGTCAGGATATTCAGGCGCACTGCAATCAATGGCCCTGCGCTGCGATCAAGAATTTGATGCGGTTTGGCAACCCGAATCAATTTATCACCAAGGTAGTTGCGTGCTCCACGCAAAGCGGTAATTTGCATATCTTTGGTAAATGGATTGCTCATTTCGCGGTCGCGGGCCTGAATTTCGCGTTCAATCGAGGCGGGATCAAGCAATGGCTCTGGGGTGAGCGCATTCATGCCTTTGATCAAATCGGTCAAATTATCGCGCACAACAAAATCGGCTCCATGACGCTTGAAGGCCTCAACTGGCGGGGTTGCCCCGGGCAGAACCCGCCCTAACACTTGGCGCACACTTTTGTTGGTCAAATCGGGATTTTGCTCCGAGCCAGAGAGCGCAAATTCTTTTTCGATAATTTTCTGGGTCAGAATAAACCAACTATAATCGTAGCCAGTGTGCATCAGATGTTTGAGCGTGCCAAGGCTATCGAAGCCAGGAAACAGCGGCACTGGCAAGCGCTGGCCAAGCGCATCGAACCACAACGACGATGGCCCAGGCAAAATTCGAATGCCATGGTTCGTCCAAATTGGCTTCCAATTTTGCAAGCCTTCGGTGTAGTGCCACATGCGGTCGGGGTTGATAATTGTGCCGCCAGCAGCTTCAGTAATTGCCAACATTCGGCCATCAACATAATCGGGAACCCCTGCAACCATGGTTTTTGGCGCTTGGCCAAGCCGTTCAGGCCAATTTTTGCGCACTAAATCGTGGTTTGCGCCGATGCCACCAGAGGTCACAATCACCGCTTGCGCCTGCAATGTGAAGCTACCAACGACCTTGCGTGAGCTTGGCACGCCGCGCGCTAGGCTGCTTGGCTCCAAAATATCGCCCTCGATGCCAGCAACAGCCCCGCCATTGAGCAATAATTGATTAACGCGATGGCGAAATTTGAGCGTAATCAGCCCTTTTTGGGCTGCTGCGCGCACGCGGCGCTCAAATGGCGCAACTACGCCCGGGCCAGTTCCCCATGTGATGTGAAAGCGCGGCACAGAATTGCCATGGCCAATTGCGCCATAGCCGCCGCGCTCAGCCCAGCCAACCACCGGAAAAAAGCGCATGCCCTGATCATAGAGCCATTGGCGTTTTTCGCCAGCAGCAAAAGCCAAATAAGCTTCGGCCCATTTGCGCGGCCAATAATCCTCTGGCCGATCAAACGCCGCAGTTCCAAGCCAATCTTGCAAAGCGAGTTCATAGGAATCTTTGATTTTGAGGCGACGTTGTTCTGGGGAATCGACTAAAAATAACCCACCAAACGACCAAAATGCTTGACCACCAAGATTCTGCTCCGACTCTTGATCGACCAAGATGACCTTTTTGCCGGCATCGGCCAACTCGGCGGCGGCGACTAGTCCGGCCAAACCTGCTCCAACAATGACCACATCGGCATCATAGTGCATGGGCGCTCCATTCTGCTGCATTAGGTATTTGTTGATTATACGCCATTTTAGCTGCTTGCAACCACTTAAACACGCTGCCGCTGCTGCAATCTTCTCGGCCGAAATTGAGCTGATTCTTGCTGATTATGCCCAAAGCATAATTTAGTAAATATGAACTTTTATGAACCTACATGAAATGAAATTAGCAAGCAAAAATTGATTGAAATACATTAATTAAATTATTATAGCGCTAGAATAAAAAATAAATCTCCGATTAATTATTTGACATGGCCGATTGCTCAGGCTATACTTCCGGCTGATAAAAACTGTTTTTCCAGATAAAATAGTTTTTAGCATTTGATTAATACTTGCCAAAACTTGCTCAATTGGCGAGCAAGCAGGCTTAAGGAGTAGCTCGTGAAACTTGTGCGTTCTTTGATGCTGTTGCTCTGTTTGAGCATGGTTATTGCAGCCTGTGGTGGTGCAGCAACCCCAACGGCTGCACCAGCAGCACCAACCACCGCTGCAGCAACCCCAACCACCGCTAGCGCAGCCGAGGCTACCGCTACCGTCGAAATAACCGCCGTTGCTGAGGTTTCGCCAACCGTCCCAACCACGACCACAACTGAGCCAGCAGGCGGCAGCTTGGTGGTGTACTCAGGTCGTTCAGAAAGCTTAGTCGCTCCGTTGTTGGAGCTGTTTACCAAAGAAACGGGCATTGCGGTTGAAGTGCGCTACGGCGACACCGCCGAAATGGCCGCCCAAATTCTCGAAGAAGGCGAAAACAGCCCAGCCGATGTCTTTTTTGGCCAAGATGCTGGCGCATTGGGCGCATTGAGCGATCGCTTTGTTCAACTCGATAGCAGCTTGCTGAGCTTGGTTGATCCACGTTTTGCTTCAAGCGAAGGCAAATGGGTTGGCGCTTCGGGCCGCGCTCGGGTTTTGGTCTATAACACCGATGTCTTGACCAGCACCGACTTGCCAGCTTCGATTCTCGATTTGACCAAACCAGAGTGGAAAGGCCGCTTGGCTTGGGCTCCAACCAACGGTTCATTGCAAGCATTCGTCACTGCCTTGCGCGTTAGCCAAGGCGAAGATGTTGCCAAACAATGGCTCGAAGGCTTGATTGCCAACGAAATCAAAGTGTACGAATCAAACTCAGCAATCGTCAAAGCTGTTGCTAATGGCGAAGTTGATGCAGGCTTGGTCAATCACTACTATCTGTTTGCCTTGAAAAAAGACCAACCAGATGCTAAGGCTGCTAATCACTACTTCAGCAATGGTGATATTGGCTCGTTGGTCAATGTTGCTGGCGTGGGCATTTTGCAAACCGCCAAGAACCCAGAAGCAGCTCAAGCCTTTGCAAGCTTCTTACTGAGCGAAACCGCCCAAAATTATTTTACCGAAAAAACCAATGAATATCCCTTGGTTGCTGGCATCACCACCAACCCAGCGATCAAGCCATTGAGCGAAATCACCACCCCCGAGATCGATCTGAGCAACTTGAAAGATCTCCAAGGTACCTTGGAATTGTTGCAAGATGTTGGCGCAATTCAATAATGCGCTGATGTTCGGTGTGCGCTTGGGAAGATTGTTGGCACTATGCTTTTTAAACGGCTTCAATTAACTCGGCCACGCCGCTGGCCAGCACTGGTTTTGACGATCAGTGCTGGCCTCATTGCGTTAATGATGGTGTTGCCGCTTGGCTATTTGCTTTTGCGCACCAGCGAGGCTGGTGATGCTGCATGGGCGCAATTACAACGCCCCGCCACCTTGCGCGTTTTTACTGGCTCGGCTTTGCTGGCGATTACGGTCACTGCTGGCTCGCTGCTGATCGGCTTGCCCTTGGCATGGCTGACCACCCGCACCAATTTACCTGGCGCACGAATTTGGCTCAGCTTAATTATGCTGCCAATGGCGATTCCTTCGTATATTGGAGCTTGGGCGATTATTGCCGTGCTTGGGCCACGCGGCTTGGTGCAACAATGGTTGGCACCGTTGGGTGTTGAGCGCTTGCCCGAAGTTTATGGCTTTTGGGGTGCAGCCGGAGCGTTAATTCTGTTTGGCTATCCTTATATTGTGTTGAATGTGCGGGTTGCTTTGCGCAAGCTCGACCCATCGCTGGAAGAAGCGGCGCGATCGCTTGGCCAACGTTCTGGCCAGATTTTTTGGCGAATTACCCTGCCTCAGTTGCGGCCAGCGCTTGCTGCTGGCAGTTTGTTGGTCGTGCTGTATGCCTTGAGCGATTTTGGCGCAGTTTCGTTGTTGCGCTATAGCTCGTTTACCCGTGCGATTTATCTGCAATATCGAGCCTCGTTTGATCGAACTGGCGCGGCGGTGTTGTCGTTGTTGCTGGTTGGCTTAGCCTGTGGCTTATTGGCTGCCGAGGCACTCAGCCGCGGTCGGGCGCGCTATTATCGTTCGTCTGCTGGCGTTAGTCGCCAAGCAAAAGTTGTTGCGCTTGGGCCTTGGCGTTGGCCAGCCTTAATTTTTTGCGCGATTGTGGTGCTATTTGCGGTGGTTTTGCCCGTCGTGGCGATTGTGGCTTGGCTGATTATCGGCATTCGCTCTGGCCAAGCTTGGAACTTACAACTGGCTGATCTTGGCAATTCGTTGCTGGCCGCGAGTTTGGCTGCCCTCGCAACGATTGTTTTGGCGTTTCCGGTGGTTTTTTTGGCCGTGCGTTATCCAAGCCGCCTAACCAGCCTGATCGAACGCGCAACCTATGTTGGCTATGCGTTGCCTGGCATCGTCGTCGCATTAGCTTTGGTTTTCTGGGGCGCTAACTATCTGCCTTGGGCCTACCAAACCTTGGGCTTGTTGATTTTGGCCTATGCTGTGCGCTTTTTGCCGCAAGCTATCGGTAGTTTGCGTACCAGTTTGTTACAAATCAACCCGCGTTTGGAGGAGGCTGGCCGTTCGTTGGGCCAACCGCCGTGGCGGGTGGTGCTCAGCATTACCTTACCGTTGCTGCGGCCTGGCATTGTTTCGGGAGCCGCCTTGGTGTTTCTTTCGACCTTGAAAGAATTGCCAGCGACCCTGCTTTTAGGCCCGACTGGGTTTCATACCTTGGCAACCGATATTTGGAACAACACCACCGAACTGCGCTTTTCGCAAACCGCGCTGCCTGCTTTATTATTGATGTTGGCCGCCTGTGGCTCCTTGGCCCTGTTGCTGGCGAATGAACGCAAGACCTGAGATAACAACCATGCATGAACCAACCAAATTTGCAATTAATTGCCGTGGCGTGAGCAAAACCTTCAATGCAACCAAGGTTCTGGATCAGATTGATTTTCAATTGCCAAGCGGCAGTTTGGGGGCATTACTTGGCCCCTCTGGCTGTGGCAAAACCACCTTGTTGCGTTTAATTGCTGGCTTTGAAACGCTCGATCAAGGCCAGATTTGGCTTGGCGAGCGCGAAATTGCCAGCGCCAAAACCCATGTGCCAACCGAACAACGCCAGATTGGCATGGTTTTTCAAGAATATGCCTTGTTTCCGCATTTGACTGTTGGCCAAAATGTTGGCTATGGCTTAGAGCGGCAGGCCCGCCAGCAGCGCATCGATGAATTGCTCGAATTGGTTGGCTTGGCCGGCTTGGCCAAACGCATGCCCCATGAGCTTTCTGGTGGTCAGCAACAACGAGTCGCATTGGCCCGTGCGCTTGCCCCCAATCCGCAACTCTTGCTGCTTGACGAGCCGTTTTCCAATCTCGATGCAGGCTTGCGCGACCAAGTACGGAGTGCAACCAAGCAGATTTTGCGCCAGGTTGGGGCCACTGCCCTATTTGTGACCCACGATCAAGAAGAAGCCCTGAGTTTGGCCGATCAAGTGACGGTGATGCTTGGGGGCAAGGTTATGCAAAGCGCCAGCCCACACGAACTCTATTTGCGGCCAACCAGCCAAGCAGTAGCCCAATTTGTGGGTGAAGCCAACTTTTTGGTTGGCATCGCCCGTGATAATAGTGTTGAGTGTGGATTGGGCCAATTGTTGCTGACCAAGCCAATGCATGGCCCTGTGACCTTGATGATTCGACCTGAAGCTCTCCAGCTTGTCCCCGATCCAACGGGCAATGGTCAGATTCTCGGCCAACGCTTTTATGGTCATCACCAACTGCTTGACCTTCAAATTGGCGCGTTGCAACTGGCGGCGCGAACTGGGCCACGGCTTGATCTTGCACCAAATTTACGGGTTGCGGTGAGCGTGCAAGGGCCAGTTGTGGCGTTTGAGACAACCTAGCCAAGGTTTTTAGAGTTCGAGCAATTCCGCTAGCCGTTGTTCTGATCGATTGATCCAGTGATCAAAGTATCTACTTCGCAGAATCTTAAGGTTAGCTTTGGCCTGTTCAAGAACTGCTGTGGCGGCATCAACCTGCTTGGTTACCCAAAAAACATCAAACAAATACATTAAATTGAGTGTCATTCCTTGCAGATCGTTATTAGTTTTTGTATGTGCTAAAGCCTCATTTAACGCTTCGATTGCCTCATCAATTCGATTAACTGCGTTTAACGAAGCTGCATAATTCCCTAACGCAATTGACAACTTATGCGTATCATTCGCTAAACGAAAAGCATTAATAGCTTTTTGGTAAACATAAAGCGCTTTTTCGGAACTATCCCCCATACGTAAAATATTACCAATATTATTATAAACCCTGCCAATATCAGTGTACATTGAATATTTTTTGTAAATTTCTAAACTTTTCCTCCAATAATTAAGTGCAGTATCTTTATTATTAGATGGTTGGATAACCCCTGAACGGTTGTATAATTCTGCAAGAAATAATATCTCATCCGGATATTTTTTTGTTATTTTAATCGATGTTTCTAAATATTTATCTAAAATATGCATATCTTCAATAAGAGAATTCCAATAGTTTCCATGAAATACAGTAAAATAATAAAGTATTTTTGCATAAATCATATTATGCTGATGATTAGAATCAATAACCTTTTTGCACCAATCTAAACCGTCTTTATAATAACTTTTTTTAAGCAAGTATGGGATAATTGCATACACTATTTCAGCTAAGCGGTTGTCGTAAACTGATTGATCTAACCAACCTAATGTTTGCAAAATATGTGGATAATAAAACTGAATTTGTTCAACCCATTGGTCTTTATTCGAATCAGTATAGGGATTTGCTTGAAGATAGTGATGCAAATAGTTAATTAATGATTGTTGGATTGTTGTTAAATTCTGCACATTATCTAGTTGTTGCTGGGCGTAATCACGAATCGTTTCCAGCATCATATAGGTTGCTGTGCCATTAACCACTATTCTTTTTATAAATTGATGCTCAAGCAACAGATGCAGTTGCTGATTGATAGACGCATGGCTCAATTGTGGAAAGAGCGCATAGGTCAATTCAAAATTCCATGGAGCTTGAAAAATTCCTAAATGATTGAAGATATATTTAGTTTCTGATTCAAGCAGCTGATAACTCCATTCTAAAGCTGTATATAAGGTTTGATGGCGATCTTCTGCATCATTGGTACTATTAGTTAATAATTCAAAGCGTTTATTTAATCCAAGCATAATTTGATCGATAGTTAATTGATTGCAATGGCCAGCAGCAAATTCAAGTGCCAACGGAATGCCATCAAGTTTATGGCAAATAGCCTGAATTAGGCTAAGATTATGCTGGTTAATTTGGAAAAAAGGATTAATTGCTTGTGCTCTACTAACAAACAACCTTAAACTATCAAAATTATCAATATCGCTTATGGCTAATTGGGTTTGCGGATCAGCAACACTGAGGCTTTGAATCGGTAGGATGTGTTCACCATAAAGATTTAATCGAATTCGACTGGTCGTAATAATTTTCAAGTTTGATGTTTGTCGCAATAATCGACTAAGCAGCGATGCAATACTTAAAATATGCTCAAGGTTATCTAGAATAAGGATACTTGGCTGTTCAGAAAAATATTCAGCTAATAATTCAATCAATTCATCAGTTTGTGGATTATAGTTTAGCCCCAAATGACGAGCTAAAAAGGACAAAGCTGCCGCAGGTTCACGAATGTCAACAAATGAGCAAAAATAAACCTTTTGGTTTGCTTCAGCCTCTAATTCATGGGCTAACTGAATTGCCAAGCGGGTTTTGCCGATGCCGCCGATTCCGGTTAGGGTAATGAGCCGAACCGATTGCTGCAATACATTATGGATAAATGCGATTTCTTGGGAACGTCCAATTAATTGTGTGAGCGGATACGGCAGGCGGCTCCGTTTTGGTTGGCTCGAACTGCTAGCTTGATGGTGCTGAACGTAGTTAAGCGGCACCTCACTGATTAGTTGCATGCTGAGGGTTTGCCAGAGGTCGCGTTGATGGCGATGGAAGGTTGCGGCATGAATATGCAAGCGCTCGCAGTATTCGATAACGCTGGCTTTTGGATAAGCTGTAATGACCGTTAAAAGATTTAATTGACGCTCACTTAAGCGTAAGTTTTGCAGATATTGATAAAAGCCACTTAAGCCACCAAAGTGTTGAATTGCTGTTTGCCACTGAGCATGCTGAAGCAGCCGCTGCGGGTTTTGCAGCAATGTTTGAATATTAGTTGGTGTCCATTGTAGGCTCAGGTCGGTTTTCATCAACAAAACCTATGGCTTTGAGGTTCGTATGCTGCCATTATACCCCGAAACAACGCTCCTGGAGTGTGAATTGAAGCAGGAGCGTTGTTAGCCTCAAGCGAAGCGTTATTCAGTCAGTTTCCAGAGCATTGCATCGGTAAAGAAAAACCAACCATCGTCATACTCCTGATAGCCAACAATTTGATTTGAGTCATTAATCGCAACTGCCTCTGTGTCGTAATCAGCCCAACCATCTTCACCTGGCCACAGATACAGAACCGTGCCATTGTGCCAAACGGTGGCCTTCCTAGCTTCCGAATCATAGGTAGAACCCACGATAATTCCCGCATCGTTAATATCATAGGCATAGGTATAGCTATCAGGGCTGGTACTTAAATCGGTGGTTACGCCATCGTCCCACAGAAAAGCCCGTGGAATTCCATCGGTCAAGACCATGGTGCCAACGATTTGCTCATGATTATTAATCCCATAGCCATAACTATTGGGTGCTGCCACATTCAGGTCGATAATGTGGCCATTTTTCCAAATCACGGCGCGTTTTTGGCCATTGGCATTGGTGCTCGTGCCGACAATGACTTTATGATCGTTAATTTCGTTGGCAGCACTGCTTGGGCCGCCGAGTGTGCCCAGATCAGTCATGGTGCCGCGATACCACATAAAGGCATGGCTTTCACCATTCGCCGTATCACTTGTGCCGATGATCCGTTCGCCATTACTAATATCGCTGGCGCTGCTATTCGTACCACCAAGCGTACCAAGCCCAAGCATGTCGTCGCCGTTCCAAAAAAAGGCTTGATACTGTGAGGAGGTACCACTTTTTCCAACGACATAGCCAGTATCATTAATGCCATACCCATAGCTTCGATCGTTTTCACTCGTATTAACTGGCCAAATTTCGGTCTTGGTGCCGCGCCGCCACATAAAAGCGTGATAATCTGATGATTCGTTCTCAGCGTAGCCACTAACCCGCCCAAAATCGTTAATATCGGAGGCGTAGCCATCGTGGCCACCAAGCGAGCCAATATTGGTCGTGGTGTAGCCGGGGTCGGTTGGAGTTGGCGTGGGCGTTTGGGCATGAACAGTGGGCGCTTGAAGTTGGCCAAGTCCGACGAGGCTAGCAACGAGCAGGCCACCAGCAATGATTTTTCTTCCTACATGCATTGATCGCTCCTCCAAAAAACTCTGCATGAATGGAAGCAATGCTGAAGGCAAGAGTTTATTTGATTCGTATGGTTTGGCTGTTAGGCCTAGTATACCCCATGAACAAGCACTCGGCTAGGCCAAAGAGTATTGTTCATCCTTCATCCCTCATCCTTCATCCTTTATTCAACTTCTCACCCACAATTAAGCTGATTCGGCTACAATAGCCAGCGAATTCGACGCTACACGACGCTCTTGCCGTGTAAAAAGGAGTTTGTATGCGTATTTTGGTCTCCGGTGGCGCTGGCTATATTGGCAGCGTAACCAGTGCCGCATTGCTTGATGCTGGCTACGATGTTGTAATCTTTGATAATTTGCGCCAAGGCCATCGCCAAGCGGTTCCTGCTGCTGCGACCTTTGTCTTAGGCGATCTCAATAATATTGCCGAAATTCGCGCTGCCTTTGAAGCGCATGGCCCCTTTGATGGCATTTTAAACTTTGCTTCGCATACCTTGGTCGGCGAGTCGATGCAGCACCCTGAATATTATCTGCGCGATAGCGTTGTGGCTGGGATTAACTTGTTGACCGTGGCCGCAGAGCATGGCGTAAAAGCGTTTATTCTTTCTTCAACCGCCAATTTATTCGACGACCCTGCCAAAATGCCAATCGACGAAAACGAGCGGATCGTGCCTGGCTCGCCGTATGGTGAGATGAAAGCCTGGATGGAACGGGCGCTCTATTGGTATGAACGTGTCCATGGCATTCGTTATGGAGCCTTGCGCTACTTCAACGCCTGTGGCTGCACACCCACGATTGGCGAGCATCACGACCCCGAAACCCACTTGATTCCCTTAATTTTGCAAGTTGCCTTGGGCCAACGCGAATCAATCGCAATCTTCGGCGACGATTATCCAACGCCTGATGGCTCGTGTGTGCGCGACTATGTGCATGTAAGCGATTTGGCTTCGGCGCATATTCTGACCTTGCAAGCGTTGCTCAATGGTGGTGCTAGCCGCCGCTACAATTTGGGCAATGGCGGTGGTTTCAGTGTCAAAGAAGTTATCCAAGCTGTGCGCACCGTCACTGGGCACGAGATTCCGGCAGTTGTTGCGCCGCGCCGCGCTGGCGACCCAGCGACCTTGGTTGCTTCATCGGATACGATTCGCAATGAGTTGGGCTGGGAACCACGCTATGCCACCATCGAAAGTATTATCGAAAGTGCTTGGGCTTGGCATCAACAACATCCTCACGGCTATAGCGAATAATTGCATTGCAAGGAGCAGCACTGATGGTTTCAACGACGCAACCAGCCTTTCAAGATCAATTGCAGGGCAATCATTGTTGGGGTTGTGGCAAAGATAATCCGCATGGCTTGCAGATCAAAAGCTATTGGGATGATGCTGAGGCTATTTGCCATTGGCAACCGCAGGCTTGGCATTGTGCCTCACCAACCCATGTGCTCAATGGCGGGATTATCGGCGCATTGATCGATTGCCATTCAATTATCAGCGCCATGGCCTTGGCTGCTCAACAGGCAGGGGTTGCACTCAGCAGCCCCACGCCAATTTGGTATGTTACCGGCAAGCTCGAAATTGCTTACCATAAACCAACCCCGCTTGGCCCAAGCGTTGCCTTACGCGCCCGCTTCGATGTGCAAAATGAACGCAAAACCTTGGTAACTTGTACATTGAGCGCAGGCGATCAGCTGTGTGCAACTGGCACGGTGTTGGCTGTGCGTGTGCCCAGCGAATGGATGCAGGCCTAAATAAGCTACGCTCACCCCAAACCCTCGTTCGTGCAATGGGCGAGGGAATTTTCGTTTTAGGCTGAAGCGCTGTGATCATGTAACATTCTTGTATGGTATACCGTACAGCTTGCCAAGCATAGTATTTGATTGCTGATTAAACGATTAACGCATAAAGGGGTTTTGTATGGACGAGGAATGGGATATTAATAGTAGCCGTCGGCCTTCAATTAGCCAGTTTATTGATCTTGCGAAACGCGATTATGCAGCTGCAATGGAGGCCTTGGAGCCTGATCCTAATGCCGATGCCTTAACATACCTCGATCAACAATGGGCAAAAGAAAGTGTCAAATATACCGGGATGCAAACATCACGCAATGGCATACCTGTGCAACAAAATCCAATGGTCTTGATAGTAATCTCGAGTGGGTTTGTGGTTGCGATGATCGTGACAATGGTTATTGGCTTTCGATCGCAGATGCCGCTGCTGTATTGTTTTAGCCTGTTTTTTATGTTGTTTGTGGTCATGTCTGGCTTTGCTATCCGTAACCAATTGCGCTTTGCAAAAGCGAAAGAACGCTATTTAGCCCAACGCGCTGCATTAATTAGCCAATTAGGCATCAAACCAGACGCTGTTCCGCCAGCCCCAGTGATTGAAAAACCGCTGATCCATACATCAGTAACAACCTCTGCGGAAACGCAAATTCGCCAATTGCAATATCACTATCATAGTATTAATGATCAGGAACAATATCGGCGTTCGGTCTTGAGCATTATTGCCCATGCACCTGAGCATGAGCGCCCGTATCTCAAGGCACTCGCTGCCATCGAATCGGAATGGGTGCAAGAACGGCTTAAGTATGTGCGCTTTGAAAATGGTCGTCGCCAACAACGCGCCAATCGTCCGGCGAATCTATGGTTTGTTTTAGGGGTCTGTTTCTTCTTTGCTGCCGCTGGGATTGTGAATGGGATCGCAACCGGCAATTGGGTTAATGTGCTGGGAGTGCTTATAATTCCAACGATCATTGCCATCACAACCTTGCATTCAAATCAACGCATCAAAGCATATCGCGATTTAGAAGATAGGTATGCTGAGCGGCGCAAGCAACTCCATGGCCGCTTTCGCGATCAAGCTCCATTTTAAATATTACGAAATGTCGATCATTAATCTGGCGTAACCTTCCTGTTAGCGTGGCGTATACTCTAGCAGGAAGGTTTTTCGTGATTAAATAGCTAAAAATAAAATCTATCTGAATATTAAGGAATCTCCAATGGCAACATTAAATGAATTTTCTGCCATCCTTGGAGAAGCATATAAAACCCAACGTGAAATTGAACAATCGCTAGAACCAGATCCCAATGCAGACCCTGTAACTCAACTCGACCAAGCATGGCGCAAAGAACGCGCAACGTATGTTGGTATCGTGGATAGTACCAGCCCAATTTCCGCCGCAGGGCCATTAATTATCATCACCTTCTCCTTATCATTTTTTGGGGTTGGGTTTATGTTGTGGCGTGAAGCAAGCAGCTTGGCTGGTTGGATTCTGTATGCGCCAGCAATCTTTTGTATTGGCTGTAGCCTCATGTTTCTTTTGGCGCTGCCAAATGCTATCAAAGCGGTACTTGGCGAACGCCGCTATTTGCAAAAACGCGCGTTGCTGGTTAAACACTATGGCGACCCCAGCCCAAGTGCAGAATTGCTGCTTTCAGGCAAGCGCTTACGCTATGCTTGGCCAAAAAAGAGCCGTTCGGAAGCTGAAAGCCGTTTTCATGAGCTGCAGGCTGAATACTACGATTCAGGCTGCCGCGATCAAGCCTATTATGCGACGTTGCAACGCTTTATTGCCCATGCTCCAGCAGCCGATCAGCGCTATCTCAGCGAATTAGCCCAATTAGAAGAGCGCTGGCTTAAAGAGCGTTTTGGCTCGTTGCATTTTGTTAATCAGCTGGAAACCCAGCAAGCCCCGAGTGTCTTTGGAGCTTGGTTTATCTTTGGGCTGGGACTGGGATTAATGGGTTTTGGGGTTATGCTGCTAACTATCGCTGCACAAGCACTCTATGCGCTGCTGGGTGCTATTTTTGGCTTGGCAATGCTGCTTGGCTCGTTTTCAATCCGCAAACGGGCAATTGCGCTCGTTGCCTCAGAGCAACGCTATTTTGCCCAACGCCAACAGCTGAGCCACGATTATGGGCGCTAAATAATTGGATATTGTGCGCTTGCTTGAAATGAGGATTAATCGATGGCGCAATCAACTCCAATTGATCCAATAACCGACCATGCTGCTCGTTTCGAGCACAATCCAGGAACGCTTGATCCCTTAGCTGCGCTTGATCAGCAATGGGAGCAAGAACGGGTTACCTATGTTAGCGAATATAGTGCTGATCCACGGATTAAGCTTCTCAGCATTCCAATGATGGGCGCATTACTCTGGATGTTGCTGATGTTTGGGGCAATGTCCTTGCGCGAGGCAATTAACCAACTTGATCTTCGCTTTTTGCTGGGAAGCTTTGTGATTGGTGGCTTTTGTGTTGTGCTGCTATTCGGATTGCGAGCGGGCATTCGTCTGCGCTTGGCTGAACGCCGCTATCTTAAACAGCGAGCAGCCTTAGCTAAAGCACTGAATCGGCCAAGCAAATCGCAGCCATTAACACCCAAACAACGCATCTCTTCGCCAACCAACCAGCAATCCAGCCAATGGACTGCTGCCGAACAACAAATCTATGCGCTGCAAGAATTACATTATGCTGAGCCTAAGCGCGATAAACACTATCACGCACGCATCCAACGGATCATTGTTGATGCACCAAAAGCTGAGCAAGCCTACCTGACGGAATTGGTGCAATTAGAGCAGCGTTGGCTCAATGAGCGGTTGCGCTATCAGAATATCAAACCTTACTATACCTATCATCCAGAGCTTCCCGATGACGATGGCGTGTATACAATCCGCTTTGAGCTGAACAATTGGTTTACTTTATTAATTGGGTTTGGGGTATTGCGCTTGGGCATTTGGCTTGCTTGGAACTATTCAAGCGCCCTGTTAAACGGAATGTCCTTCGTTTCGATGGGAGTTGTTTTCATCCTAATAGCATGGGAACTGCAGCGCACAAAGCCAAATCTGCACCAAGCAGAACAGCGCTATTTTCAGCAACAAGCTGCCTTGGCCCAAAAGTATGGTCGCTTTAATTCATAAGCAAACGATCTGATGTGTAGGGATAAACCGAGCACATCAGATCGTTTGTTTAGTTTAGCGTTTTTGTTCGCCCTCGGCGGCCTGTCGGCGGAGCAATTCGAGAATTTTGGTTTGTGGTAGGCCGGTTTGGGCTGCCAAGCGAGCTATCTCCAGTGAAAGCTCACGCGGATTCAGGGCCAAGATCCGTTTGGCTTCGGTGGCTTGGGTCTTTTTATCAATCATCGCGGAACTCCTATGCTGGCTCAAAACTGAGCTATGCTCATTGTAGCGCAAATGGCTTAAGCTTCAAGTTATGAACGCTTAAGTTTATTGAGCATGCGCATGGCTCGGCCATTATTAACCGCGTTGAGGCGTTGCTCAAGGTGTTCGAGATATTGATTTTTAACTTCAAGTGTGGCTTCGAGGCGGCGAATATATTGATTCATGCTTTGAAGTTGTTTGGCAATCTCAGCATGATCAGCCTCGAACCAAGCAAGCTTTTGGCTGGTTTGTTCAAGCTGGGCTTGCAACTCGGCATTATGGCGGTGATGGGCATTGCGCGAGGGTTTGGCTGCATAGATCGTCAGAAACAAATACTCTGCTGATTCATCGCTATACAACACTTCAAAGCCAGCTTTTTCCAAGACCATAGTTAAGGTTGCAGCAGTATAGTGAACAGGATGCGAGGCACAAAAAATATGCAAGCCATGGCCGCGGCGCAGATATTCATCGGCAAAGCTGTAGGCGGGAACTTGAATCGCCAAAACGCCATCAGGCGTGAGCAAATCGTAGAGTTGTTGCAGCATCTGGACTGGCTGATGTAGATGTTCGACCACATGCCAACAGGTAATCAGATCATACAATTGCCCTTCTGGCAAGGCTTCGAGATTGGGATAAATTGGAAAGCCAAAGCGTTCGCGGGCCGCTGCCGCTGAAACCAGCGATAATTCCACCCCGCTTGGTCGCCAGCCGCGGCGGGCTGCTGCCGCCAACAAATAGCCGCGATTACAGCCAACATCGAGAATCGAACGCGGCTTGAGGTCGGTCATTGTTTCAAGCCAGGCAATGATCTCATCGCGGTCGTCCACGGCTTGGGCTTGTTGCTCAGCATCGTACTCATAGACATCGCTTTGATCTTCGAGCATATGAATGCCGGCTAAGCTCAGGCGTGGATTCTGGTAGACCACCGAGCAGCCAAGGCATTGATTGAGCGTTACGCCTATTTCAAGATGCGGCTCTGGGTAATGGGCCACAAACTGCGCCTCGGGGTGCTGACAGATAGGGCAGGCATTGATCGATTCGATTGGGAACGCTTGAGTCGTCACAGCACAATCCTTTCGCTAGAACGTTGCATGGCGCATCGCTTGGGATGCTGAGTGCTTGCCCATTATACCAACGCTGATTGTTACGCAAGCGATACAATTGCGCTTGATATTATGCAGTATAATTGGCACGCTATGAAACATATTGCTGTTGTGATTCTTAATTTCAATTCGGGCGATGTCTTGAAACCCTGTTTAGCTTCATTGGCAGAGCAAGATTGGGATGGTCGGCTTGATGTCTGGGTGGTTGATAATGCATCAGCCGATTCCAGTGTGGCGATGGTGCGTGAGCAGTTTGCTTGGGTGCGCCTCATTGCATCGCCAGAAAATATTGGTTTTTCTGCGGGTAACAATCTCGCCTTGCGCCAGATTTTGGCCGAAACCCCAACGCCTGAGGCGGTTTTGGTGCTCAACCCCGATACAGTTGTGCCAAGCAATGGTATTTCTGGCTTGGTTGCGGCCTTGGTTGAACGACCAAAAGCGGGAATTGTCGGGCCAAAATTGGTGCTAGCCGATGGCTCGCTCGACCTTGCGTGTCGGCGTTCGTTTCCGTCTGCAGAGGTTGCGCTCTACCGCATGACGGGCTTATCGATGCTTTTCCCACGCTCGCCGCGCTTTGGTCGCTACAATATGACCTATCTCGATCCTGATGTGACAACCGAAGTCGATTCGATTGTCGGCGCGGCAATGTTGTTGCGCACTGAAGTCTTGCGCGATGTGGGCTTACTCGATGAAGCCTTTTTTATGTATGGCGAAGATCTCGATTGGTGTTATCGCACCAAGAGCTATGGCTGGCAAGTCTGGTACGACCCACGGGTAACCATTTTGCACTATAAACGGGTTTCGAGCACGCGCCGCGCAGTGCCATCGATTCGGGCATTTTATGATGCGATGCGGATTTTTCATCGCAAGCATTATGAGGCGACGACACTTGCACCGCTCAATTGGTTGATTTATCTCGGCATTAGATTAAAAGAATGGCAAGCGTTAGTGCGCAATCGATTGCGTCCGTTGGCCTCTCGGCGAGCAATGCATGGCAACAACAAGAATGCTTAATCAAACAACCGTCGTTACGCGCCGCTATCGCTACGTTGTGCTATTGCTGCTGATTAGCTGCGATATTATTGGCGTGAACGGTGGTTTTTTCTTAGCCTACTACCTTAATCTCGATGCGATTGTGCGCGAATTTCAGCCGCCAAGTGCTGGTCAAGTGCTGCTGACGTTGGCGGTGCTGAATGCCTTGTTTGGCACACTGTTTACGGCCAACGGACTCTATCGCATGCAGCGTGGTGGCTCACGCATCGACGAAGGCTACCATATTTTTCGGGCAATTGCGATTGGCACGGTGATGTTTATCGCGCTCAATACCCTGTTCCCATTGCTTAATATCACCACCCAAACCTTGGTCTATGGCTGGATTTTGGCGATTATTCTGACCACGATCTTGCGCTTGCTCTATCATCAGGGCATTGGCCAGTTGCGCTTGCGCGGCTATGATACGCGGCGGGTTTTAATTGTTGGCGCTGGCGAAATTGGTCAATTGGTCTATCGCCAGATGAGCAAAGTGCCAACCTTGGGCTACCAAATTATTGGCTTCCTCTCCAACGACACGCCAACTGGCCAGCAAGTGCTTGATGATGTGCCAGTCTTGGGCAAACGCGCTAAACTTGGCTTAGCAGTGCGCACTTGTGCGATCGATGAAGTGATTATTGCGGTTAGTGGGGCATCGTATAACGATATTTTTGCTTTAGTTTCGCAAATCGATGATGAAAGTGTCGCGATTAAAATTTATCCCGATGCCTTTCAATTGATCACCAATAATGAAGTTTCGGTTGGCGAATTGAGTGGTTTGCCGCTGATTACCTTGCGAGCTGTGCCGCTTGATCGCCAATTGAACCGCACGATCAAGCGCTTGCTTGATGTGGCGGTTTCGGCGATGGCCTTGATTATGCTTTCGCCGTTGTTGCTGTTAATTGGCATTTTGATCAAAATTGATTCGCCAGGCCCAGCGTTTTTTATTCAAGAGCGGGTTGGCCGCGATGGTCGGCCATTTAAGATGATCAAATTTCGTTCGATGCGAACTGATGCTGAAAAAATGGGCAGCTGGACAACGCCAAATGATGATCGGCGGACGCGGTTGGGCACCTTCTTGCGCCGCTTCTCAATCGATGAATTGCCACAATTTATCAACGTGTTGTTGGGTGATATGAGTGTGGTTGGGCCACGGCCTGAGCAACCGCGCTATGTGGCCCAATTTAGCGAACAAATTCCACGCTATATGCATCGTCATCGTGAGAAGGCTGGCATTACTGGTTGGGCACAAGTCAATGGACTACGTGGCGATACCTCAATCGAGGAGCGGACGCGCTACGATTTGTATTATATCGAAAATTGGTCGCCCATGTTCGATATTAAAATTATTATTCGCACTGCCTACGATGCGATTCGCGGCAATGAGAATGCCTACTAACCTCTCAATTGGCCCCGCTTCACACAATGTGGAGCGGGGCTACTTTTTTTAGGCAAAAATTGGCGTATCGCCTTCGCTGCGTTCGCGGGGCAGCCACCAAATTGGAATCAAAGCCAATAAGCAAATGACGGCAGCAGCAAAAAAAGTGCTGTGATAGACCGTCATCTCATTTTGGGTGAATGCTGCTAGCGCCTTGCCATTCTCTAAATCTTCGAGGGTTAATACCAAGCGACTGTTCAGGCTGTTGCGATAGGATAAACTCCACGATGCTAAGGCTGAAACGCCCAAGGTAATGCCGACCATGCGCAACGCATTGAGCAAACCAGCTGCCGTGCCCATAGATTCGCGGGCAACGTTGCCAATCGCAGCGGCGCTTAACGCTGGTAACACCAAACCAAAGCCAGTTCCGGTAAGCAGCAGATAGAGCGTCAACATCCATTGGTTGGTTTCAAGGTTCCAAAAACCAAGCAAGCAAAAGCCGACTGCCGTGATGATCATGCCAAGGCTGGCCACCAAGCGCGCGCTGATCCGGCGCATCAACATCCCACCCAAAACAGCGCCAATTGGAATCATAATCGTCAAGCGCATAAGGGTTAAGCCGCCGCTGAGGGCATCGCCTGAGAGCACAGTGCCAACAAAAAACGGCACATTGACCATGCCGACGATCAAGGCCATGCCAACCAGCAAATTGGTGATATTGGCAGCGCTAAACGCTGGAGTGCGAAAGGCGCTTAGTTCAATTAATGGCGTTTTGGTGCGCCGTTCCCACCAAATAAAGCCAATAAAACTAACCACCGTTAATAGCAACAGCCCAATTGTGAGCGGCGATGTCCACTCGACTGCATATTGGTCGAGATTGCCGCTTTCGGCGCTTGGCTCGACGGCGAGGCTGCCAAGCGAGCGTGAAAGTGCCACCGTCAACGCAGTTAAACTGATTGCGATCAAGCCGCCGCCAACATAATCGACAGCCCCGTGGTTGCCTAGCCGATTTGGCAACGTCCGGATAATCGCCCATGCCAATACTGCCCCCAAGGGTACATTCAGCCAGAAAACCCAGCGCCAACCATCAACATCCAAGAGTTGAATTTGCGAGATTAGGCCGCCGTAGGCTGGGCCAAGCACCCCGCCAGCTTCACCAGCAGCGCCCATAATGCCCAAGGCAGTAGCATGATGAATTGGCTTAACTTCATCCATGGCGATTGCAAGCCCAATTGGCAAGACCGCGCCTCCACCAATGGCCTGAACGATGCGCCAAGCAACCAATGCCCAAACGCTATTGGCCAAGGCACAGCCAATTGAGCCAACCACAAAAACCCCTAAAGCTGCCAAAAACAAGCGGCGATGGCCGTAGGCATCGGCGATGCGGCCAAGCAAGGGCATGGCAACCGTGTAGCCAAGCAGATAGCCAGTAATAACCCAAATGCCCTGCTCAAGCGCTTGATCAACGCTCAAACCCAAGGTGCTGACCACATTTGGTAAGACGGTGATCACCACCGTTTGGTCGAGGGCGGCCAGAAAAATAATCAGGGCTGTCCAAACAAGGCCCCATGGCCAGCGACGTGTTTCTGCCATATGTTGGATTCCTACCGCTAGTTTCTCTTCGTGCTGCATCATAGCATGTAGGTTTAGCTCACGACAAGGATTGTCACGAGCGTTAACAGATTGGGCTTCTCGATAACCATTGTTGCTCGTTCAAAGCACACAATCAAGCAACGATAATGGGCCATAGGTCGGCTGCAACAACCAATTAAAGCATGCGGCAACAAAGCCCAAGCGCATATCCATAGAATAATATGGGGTATTAACTATAATGATCGTCTATCATGTTCCGGTTTGTTAATCGTATCTGAAAGAAATATAGAGAGACATCGATGAAACATCTACTCAAATGCATGATCGTGGTAGTCTTATGCTCCTGCGGATCAACCGTTTCTAATATGGATATAGCAACGATTAATCCAGTGACATCAAATAATCAGGTGACAGCTGAAGAAGTGCTTGAAGATTTTCGGCGTGATGGGTTTAATCCCCAGCTTTCGGGTAACAGTAGCGTGCAATGGTTGAACACTGCTCCAGGGGCGGCATATAGCCTAGGCACAGGATGGCTCCATATTCACACCTATGCAAGTATTGATGATGCGACTGCTGCAGCTAAAATGATCCCTCCCACTGCTGATACTGGTCAAACTGACTGGATTGCTGATCCACATTTTTTTCAGTGTAAGAACATTATTGTGCTCTACCTTGGGGCAGAGGATTCGGTGCTTAATCTCCTGATGACCCGCTGTGGGCTTGCATTTGCAAGCAGACCTTGATTTCATCTGCATACCCATTGGCCTTTAAATCACGCGCTGCTTAGCTTGTCTTGCCCCCGTAGTCAATAGTTTGTATCAACCATTTGATCTAGCTCAACAGCAGCTCGATTTTTACAATCAGCAAGTGTTGAGTAGATTGATGCAACGCTAGAGTGCTTAGACCGAAGATTGACCTACTTGTGGCTTGGCTTGGGCCTGCATCTCGCGCACAACTTCGGCGAGGCTTTTATTGGCCAGCACTTGTTGCATCGCTGCTTCGGCATTGCTAAAAATCGTGCTAAGCACTGGCTGAATCGTGCGCCCACAGCGACAATCTTGGTTGGGCGAGCTGGCATGCAACGGTAAAATACGGCAATTTTCGGTGGCACGATAAATATCGTTGAGGGTAATTTCGTGAGCAGAGCGCGCCAAACGCGTGCCACCGTCGGCACCATATTCGGTGTGAACTAAGCCCGCTTTGTTCAATCGGCCCAAAATTCGTCGAATAACCACTGGGTTGGTATTGACGCTGGCTGCAATTGAGCTTGAGGAAAGAGCTTGATTGGCATTGGTTTCAAGCAGTGCCAAAATATGCACCGCTACAGCGAATCGACTGCTTGCACTCATGGTTTTTTGCCTCATTGTGAATATGAAACAAGTATAGTTACATTTTAACCAGCTGTCAATGAAGCTTAAATAGCGATTTGGTGGTGCTTTGATAACCAGCGTATCAATACCATTTTTTAACTACGCTCGATCGTTGGCTGCAAACAGGCTTTCAATCGCGCTGCGTGGGCTGCTCAAAATAGGGATTTTTTGTTGACATAATTTTATGGCAGCGGCCATTGATGCTTGGGCTAAAACAATCACATCGGCGGCCTGAATCTGCGCAAGCTGGCTGGCAATTTGCTGCAAATAACTGGCTTGATCGTTGGCTAAAAAGGCCTGCCACGCAGCGGCACAAAGGTAGGTTTCGATCTGAATTGGCTTGGCTTGAGCCTGAGCAAGGCTGTGTAAGAGTTGCGTGGTTGGCTCAAGTGTACTTTCTAGTGCTGCAACCACGGCTATGCGTGAGCCAAGCTCAATTGCCTGCTGGGCCATCGCGCGATCAACCCGCACAACCTTAGGGTTGAGCGTCTCGGCGAGGCCTCCAAGGGTCGAGCATGTGCACAGAATTTGCTGCATGCCTTGGGCTTGCAAATCGCCAATAATTTGTACGAGTTGCTGAGCAATGGCTGAGTTTAAGCCTTCGTGGCGTGCTTGTTCAAGCAAGGCTGGCACAACCACGTGCGCAACCGCACAGCTTGGTGCGATTTCAGCAATTAATTGATCAAAGGTTGCCACGTGGACGGCGGCAGTATGAATGAAGCCTAATTTGCTGATCATTGTTTTTCGACGACCTCGGCCAATTGTTCGGCAGCCTCGGGATTGTTGGCGGTGCTTTGGATGGGCGTTTGCTCGCTGGCTTGGCTTGGCACACCAGCTAAGGCTTCCTGAACCAAGGTTTGCATACGCTTCATCGCATCACGGGCAAAACGCAACTGCAAATGCCGCCCAAAAAGTTTAAAGCCAATCCAATAGATCGGGTTGCTAATGCGCCCAGTTTGCGAGAAGGCATGGATTCGGAAGAGCACTTGGCCAGTTTCGACCATTTTAACAATGCTGAAATCAATTTGGCCGCGCTCGAAATGGCCTTGCAAAGTTTGATAGTTGTAGCCCCAAACTCGCTCAGTACCATGGTCGGTCTGGCGAGTTTCGTCGATCACGCCGCCAATTTTAACCCCAAAATAGAAGGTAAAGCCCAAAAATGTGCCGCGCAGCAACATAATTCGCTGCTCTAGCGGCTGATCGGGAATAAAAATGCCGGTGATTAGATCTGGTGGCGGAAAGCGATATTCGCGCAGCACCGCGCAGGCTGCCTGCCACGAGCCATGCGCTTGCGGTTCGCCTGGCTGTTCTGGCGGCAATTCAGCTTCATAATCATCAACATTCCAGCCATTTTCCTTGGTATATTCGTGGACGCGCTGCAAATCGAAATTCAGTTGCGCATCGCGATACGCTTCAATTTGTTGGCGATATTGTTGCCATAAAGGTGTTTCAGTCATGGATCACTACCTCGCCCTCAGTTGTTTGTTCAATGGTGCTGGTTTGAATTTCGCCAAGCTGCTCTGCTTGGGCATATTCAACCACGCGTTCGCAAAAGGTGCGCCAAACTTGGGTTTGCACTGCCTTGCCGATTGTATAGGCCATTTCGACCAAGCCATCGCGCGAGCGGGCCTCGGAGCCAATTTCAAAGCGCCAAGTTTGGGCTTGCTCAGGGTGTGGTTTAAGCTCAAAGTGAATCTGGCCCGCTTCTGGGTGGCCTTCGAGGGTGCTAAAACTAAAGCTCAACGGTTGGCTTTCGCGCACGCGCACCGTGCCATTCCACGGCCCCAAAATGGCAATATCATATTCATCGCCAACCTGCATTACACGCTCATCACCAGTGGCTTTACGAAAATCGGCAAATAAGCCAGGGCTGAAATCGGGCAGATTGGCCTTGATATGTTTGACCAAGCTTTCTGGTGTTTGCTTGGGTGCTGCAAAATCGACCCAATAACGGCGGCGATAGAGCGAGCCGCTACCTGCTTGTGGGCGTTGGGTTGTTTTGCCGCGTTTGAAACGGCGCTGCCAGAGTTGGCTTAAACCGACAAATCCTAGACCCAGCCCGAACATCCAAACGATATGCCGTCGTTGCATGGTTGACCTCATTGTAAACCGCGATTGATCGTGATTGATCTTAACTGAGGTGTTGTGTATGCAAAAAGAGCACCACGAATTGAGCTTCGGCGATGATATGCTTAAACAAAAATCCGAGCTATGGATTTTTCCATAGCTCGGGTTGAACGAACCGACTTAGGCTTGAGCGCTCTTTGGCATGCGCAACCAAACAGCAACCATCGCGACGAACAAGACCAAAGCAATGATGAATTCCATGGTGTAACTCCTTATAAACGAATGCGATAGAGATTCAAACCAATTAGGCACCCATCCGATAGGCGATTTCGCCGTGTTGGCTGCTATCCAACCCTTGTTCTTCTTCGGCTTCAGTAACCCGAATCCCAAACAAGAGATCAACAATTTTGAGAATGCCCCAGGTCATTGCGCCAGCATAGACTGCCACAATCCCGACCGTGAGCGCTTGTACGCCGAGTTGGCTCCAGTTGCCTGCAAGTAGGCCATCAGCGCCAGCGGGATTGATGCTCTTGGTAGCGAAAACGCCGACCAAAATTGCCCCTAGCAAACCGCCAACCCCGTGCACGCCAAACACATCAAGCGCATCGTCAACCCGACCCCGTACCAAGTTTTCGACCACAAAGTAGCAGATGCCACCAGCCAAGAAGCCGATTAGCAATGAGGCCATTGGGGTCACAAAACCAGCAGCAGGCGTGATTGCGACCAAACCAGCGACGGCCCCTGCCGAAGCGCCAAGCACGCTTGGGCGTTTGTGTTGAATCCAGCCAGCGGTCATCCAAGCCAGCATTGCCATTGCTGCTGCTGAGTTGGTGTTGACAAAGGCGGAAACTGCCAAGCCGCCAGCACCCAACGAGCTGCCTGCATTGAAGCCAAACCAGCCAAACCATAGCAAAGCGGTGCCAATCACGGTCATTGTAGTATCGTGTGGCTCCATTGCTTCTTTGCCATAACCTGAACGGCGGCCCAACACCAAGGCACAAACTAAGGCCGAAACCCCTGACGTGATGTGCACAACCGTGCCACCAGCAAAGTCCAATGCGCCTAATGAGCGCAACCAGCCGCCATCAGCCCAAACCCAGTGCGCTACTGGCGCGTAAATAAAGGTTGACCAGGCCAATGAGAACACAACAAACGATTTGAAGCGCTTGCGTTCGGCAAAGGCACCTGAAATCAAGGCAGGGGTAATGACCGCAAACATCATTTGATAGATCATAAAGGCTTGGTGGGGGATTGTTGCGGCATAGGTTGGATTTGGCTCGATGCCCACGTTGCGCAGGCCAACCCAATCGAGGCTGCCAATCACGCCACCAACATCAGGCCCGAAAGCCAAACTATAGCCAAAGAGCACCCATTGCACACTGATTAAGGCCAACATAAAAAAGCTGTGCATCAAGGTTGAAAGCACGTTCTTCTTGCGAACCATCCCGCCATAAAAAAGCCCTAAGGCGGGGGTCATCAACATAACCAGGGCGGCTGAGAGAAGCACCCAAACGGTATCGGCTCCGTTAATCATTTCCATGCTGCGGGTCTCCCTAACTTGTGCTGAATGTCGGACGCTACCTGCTTGAACATTCGTGATCCGCAGCGCTGGGGATCATCGGATTGTGGATGATGGTTGAATGGTTGAAGTTGGTTTTTGTTGGACACTTGTACAAAACGTACAAACAAAAACCGATTTTGGCTTGCTTGGCAGCAATATGATGACTGAAACTTGGTTAGCACTAAGCATAGCCGATCCAAATATGGGCTTGAATTAGCAAATTGCACGATCTTAATTGATTGTTAATTGTGCATGTTGTACAAATAGATCAATCAAGCCCTTGTTGGCTAAATTGCCTAAGTTTGTTACGCTCGATGACTGAATAGTAATAATTAATTAAGCTTTTCGCCAATAGCGCTGTGCAGATCTGCCTAACCTTGTTTGGTTGGAGTGCTTAACCGGATAGTATTTTTATTTGACATAATACAAGATTTTTGCTCATTACAGAGCTGATGAATGTTGCTGCTTGACAAGTATATGCTCCAGATGTATGCTCTTTGTATTCCATAGGGATTATATTTGGAGGATAGATGGCGGATATTGAAAAAGTATCGATCAATTTGAGCGTAGTCGATTTGGGCCAGATTGACCTTTTAGTTGATCAAGGCTTTTATTCCAGCAGAACTGATTTTTTTCGGGCGGCAGTGCGCACGCAGCTTGGCGGCCACGATGAAGCAATTAAACAAGCAGTTGTGCGTACTGCATCGGTTTTGGGCGTGATTAGCTTTGATCGCGAGGATTTGCAGCGCATGCAGCAACATAACGAGCAAGCGCGAATTGTGGTGGTGGGTTTGCTGATTCTCAGCAACGATATTTCAGTTGAATTGGCCCAAGCGACGATTAAATCGATCAAGGTGTATGGCGCATTGCGGGCTAGCCCTGAGGTTAAGGCAGCCCTGGCTGATCGCATTAAATAAGCTGAGGAACCTTTATGCACTTAACAAGCTTCAGATTTGGCCATGCAACCGAGGCCGATTATAACGCGTTGGCGCTCTTTGAGCAGCAAATTCGCCACGAACGCACGCCTGATGATCCATTGATGGCGACTGCCTTTTTGGTCAATATGTGGCAAAGCATTCCCGATTTTGTCGATTATCGAGTGTGGGCCTTGTGGGATGCAGGGCAGATTGTGGCGACTGGCATGCTGCATATGTTGTTGCTCGATACCAATCGCAATCTTGCAGACCTGAATCTCGCCGTGTTGCCTGGCTATCGTGGGCGTGGCTTGGCACGCCGCTTATTGCGCGAAATGCTGCCCGTTGTGATTGAAGCAGAGCGCATGGTGATTGTTGGTACCACTACCCAAGCGGTTGCTGCTGGTGAGCTTTTTGCCCAAAAGCTCGGCGCTGAAGCGCGGCTAAAAACCCAAATTAATCAATTAGTGCTGGCTGAAATCGACGAACAACTATTGCAAGAATGGCTGCAACCAAATCAGCAATTAAGCGAGCGCTTTGAGTTGGGTATGTGGCAGGGGACGTATCCTGAGGCCGAATTGGCGGCGATTGTGGCCTTGTATGAGGTGATGAATCAACAGCCCTACGATGATTTGGATTATGAGCCGTTGCATTTTACCACTGAGCAACTGCGTGAGCTTGAGCAAACCCAATTGGCCAACGGCATGCAACGCTGGACGTGTTATGTGCGCGAGCGAGCAACCAACGCTTTGGCAGGCTATACTGAAATTTTTTGGCATCGCGAACGACCGCATGTTGTTCAGCAAGGAGATACCGGTGTTTTTGAGCACTATCGTAATTACGGGCTAGGCCGTTGGCTTAAGGCTGCAATGCTCGATTATATGCGGCGTGAATTGCCAATGGTGCAGGTTGTGCGCACAACCAACGCCAATTCGAACGCGCCAATGCTGAAAATCAACCAAGCCTTGGGCTTCAAGCCCTATCTGGCTCAAACCATGTGGCAAGGCTCGCTTGCCCAAATTCAGCACTATCTTGATCCGAATAAATAATTTTTTTATTGACATAAAATATTGGTTGGCACTGAAATGTTGCCAAATTTTTGTTAGCTAATATTCTGCTATACAAAATAAAAAGGATAGCTCCCAATGCTATTTGGCGTAAAAATGTGTTACCCTAAAGCGGAGCCGAAGCCTAGCCCAAGGCTTTGGATAGTGTGAGATGCTCGTATGAAAAACCCGTACACGATTTCACGAACCGATCTTCAGATGTCGCCAATTGGCTATGGTTGTATGACGATTGGGGGTAATTGGAGCAACGAGCCATGGACCAGTAGCGAATATGAAACTGGGCGCAAAGCCCTTGCTGCCGCCCTGGAGCAGGATATTACGCTGTTTGATCATGCTGATATTTACACGCGCGGCAAATCTGAACGAATTTTTGGTGAGCTTTTGGCTGAGCAACCAAGCCTGCGCGATCAGATCGTTTTGCAATCGAAGTGTGGTATTCGCTTTGCTGATGAGCCTGCTGGCTCGCCACAGCGCTACGATTTCAGCTACGAACATATTATTGCCTCGGTTGAAGGCAGCCTTAAACGGCTCAACACCGATCATCTTGATCTGTTGTTGTTACACCGCCCTGATATGCTGGTCGAGCCAGAGGAAATTGCGCGGGCGTTTGATCAATTGCAACAAAGCGGCAAGGTGCGCTATTTTGGGGTCAGCAACCATTCGCCAGCCCAAATTGAGCTAACCCAAGCGGCGCTTGACCAGCCGTTGGTGGTTAATCAAGTGCAATTGAGCTTATTACACCATCAATTAATTAGCGAAGGCATTGATACCAATCGCAGCAATTTGGCGTTCAATGCAGCTTTTGGCTTGCTCGATTATTGTCGTTTGCACAAGATTCAAATTCAAGCTTGGGGGCCATTGTCTGGTGGCCAGTTGGTTAATTTCAAAGATGATGCTCCAGCCAATGTTAAGGTCACGGCGGTCTTGGTCAATCAATTAGCTGAACAGTATGGCGTAAGCTCTGAGGCAATTCAATTGGCATGGTTGTTGCGTCACCCAGCCCAGATTTTGCCGATCATTGGCACCACCAACCCTGGCCGAATTGCCGCCACCAAAGAAGCGTTGCAGATCGAACTCAATCGCGAAGAATGGTATCATCTGCTGGCAGCAGCCCGCACCGTAAACGTGCCTTAGTAGATTAAACGAGCGCTGTGGTAACCACAGCGCTCATTCCAAGGCATAAAATCGATCGATCAAGCTTTGATCAAAGACCATATCATGGGTAATGAGCATGGGAATGCCCACGCTGCCAGTAAAGACAATCATTGGGCCGCACCATGCGGCGATTTGATGCACAATCCATAAGACGAGTTCATAATTCCCTTTGTGAAAATGAATATCGAGTGGTTCGTGCTCGTCGCCCTTGAAGTCACTAAACCAGATTGGCGTATACTGATAGGCTTCGCGACCTTGAATATACAAATCGCAAACCTTATCATTAATCATTTCGCTGACTGTATATTCAGGAAAACGCTGGAAGAAGGCTCGCATTTCGGCTACGCTGGGATAGCGACTATCAGCGTGTAATGTTGGTAGCGTAATCCCATATTCTGCCAACCCCTGAGCCATCTCAGGATCACGAGTAACTGGAATCATGCCGATTGAATCACCCATTAGATCTCCGTATTAAGTAGCTTTTGCTGCGCTGCGAATGCTGCAACAAGTGGCGCAGCACTTCAGCCAAGCAAATATCCTTGAAGTATTGAGGAACGCAACCGATGAGCCAACAACCAACCATCAATTGGCGAAGAATTGCATGGATTAGTTCGATTGTGATGGTGCTCTTTTATATTGGAATCTCATTTGTGCTGCCATATGGCAGTGATTTATATAATCATTATATTCCATTTGCCAAAGGTTGCCTTGATTGTGGCTATGTTCCTTATTATGCGCGTTGGTTCTTGGCTCCATTAGCGCTTCTCCCACATAATTCAATTGAATGGCCACTTTGGAACATTGTGCTGTTTGCAATTCTATTTTGGCTGATTTATACGCTGGATGTTAATCCATTAATCGTAGCCTCGTTTGCAGTTATTGGTCAATTTTGGTTAGGTCAAGTTGATATTTATTTATGCATTGGGATTTATTTAATTCTCAAGCACGAAAATCCATTGATTAATGGAATTGGCTTATGTTTTTTGGCAATTAAGCCGCAAATTATGGCTTTAGCAATGCTCTATTTGCTCATTGGTCAACCATTGCCTGTTTTAGCCAGAATGTTGGTCGCGCCGATCATTCTGGCCTTGCTCAGTTTTGCGGTGTTTGGCATCGATTGGCCAGTGCGTTGGCTGACCAATACTGAATCGTTGCCAGTGCATATGTGGCGCTATTCGGCCTTGGATACTTGGCGTTTTGGTTTGCCCTTTATTTGGATTCCCCTGCTCTTCAAACAGCGTGATTTGCGAATTGTGCTGAGTATTGCGGTGATGGCCCTCGCCTCGCCATTTTTCGGTATTTACACCTACATGGTTTTGGTCTTGTTCTACCCCAAATGGTGGACGATTCCGTTATCGTATGTGTGGGTTTTGTTTATTCCCTTGGCTGGTTCAACTGCCATGCGCTTTGCTTGGATTCTGCCGTTGGCGATTATTATTCATATTTGCTATACGAATTGGCCACAAAGTTGGTGGGCACAACGTCAACAACGCTTGGCAAACTAAATTTCGTTTGGCCCAAATAGTTGTACTGATGATTGGCAACCATGTTCCCTCGCCTCCCAACCCCCTCCTTACAAGGGTGATTAGTCGGTGGTGGAACGTTCCCTCACCCCCCAGCCCCCTCTCCCACTGGACGCGGGCGAGGGGGAGCCGACCATTTTTCGCCAAGGAATTGTGGGAGAACCACGGCGTTAAAGCCCCTCGCCCGTTGGACGGGCTAGCTGTAATGGTTCATTAGGTTGGCAACCATGTTTCATTCCCTCACCCCCAAACCAGCTCTTCTACTGGATGCGGGCGAGGGGGAGCACCCGTGTTTACCAAGGATTTTTGCACGAACCAGCGCGTTAAAGCCCCTCGCCCGTTGGCCGAGAGAGGGGTTGGGATGAGGAGATCTTAGCAACCTACCCTCACCGCCAACCCCCTCACCCACTGGACTCGGGCAATGCAATGAACCAATACAAATAGCCACTCGAATGCTGCTATTTGAGCACATCCAAGCAGGAAACAAGTGCCAGAAAGATACTTGTTTCCTGCTTAGATTTTTTAGATAATGGCTGCAACCGAGTAGCGAATACTGAATGATTATGGGGAGGATCGATGCAACGTTGGCTTGCGCAAGTTTTGATCTTAATTGCGGTTGTGGCGGTTGGTGTTGGAGCCTTGATTTGGATTAATAACGAGCAGAATTGCCAAAAAGTCAGCCTGCTTTTTATTGGCAATAGCCATACCTATGGCCATGACATGCCTAATTTGTTGGCGGAATTGGCTGCTGCTGGCGAGCCGCGCTATTGCCTTGAAATTAAAACCGTAGTTGAAGGCGGCGCAAGTTTGGCTAAGCATTGGAATGATGGAGCAGCCTTGCAAGCCTTGCAAAGCCAAACATGGCAGTATGTTGTGTTGCAAGAGCGCAGCCTTGGGCCAATTGAAGATCCGCAGGGGTTTCAACAGGCAACAAGCCGTTGGCTGCAAGCGATTCACCAGCAAGGGGCAACCCCAGTGCTCTTTGTGACGTGGGCGCGCGAGTATGCGCCAGAGCAACAATCACAGCTTAATGCGGCCTATGCCCAAGCTGCTGGGCAACAGGCAATTCTGGTTAAGGTTGGCGCTGCTTGGCAATACGTGCGCCAACATGAGCGCTCAATCGCCCTCTACGAGCCAGATCAAAACCACGCAACATTAAACGGTGCCTATTTAACTGCCTGCGTTTTTTATACCACCCTCTTGCGGCCACCAAGCCAAAGTTTGCCGAATTTAACTGATTTGCCCGATGCCCAAGCCCAATACTTGCAGCAAGTTGCGTGGCAAATAGCTCAATAAACAGCCAATTCGTAAGCAAGCAGGTGGGAATTGTTAGACTTGCTGCTCAGGTGAAGTTTGGCTGTTTGCTTTAGGGAAAAGAAGGTAAAAGATTCCAGCGCAGGCATTGAAAATAACCAATGGCATCAGTGGAAAATGGTAGCGACTTTCTCCATGAAAGACCATAGAAATGATCGTAAAGTAGCTAATACTGATCAGACCGATCAATTGAATTGATTGAAGTGCGAATTTTTTTCGGAGCATACTCCACAAAAATCCTGCAAAACCAAGCAAAATGAGGATATAGTAGGCTTGCGATCCTATTTTGAAATAGTAGAAGAAGCGTTTGGTCGCGTCACCGATATTGAACATCTCACGTTCATTTAAACGCCCGCCATCAACATCCATGAGCCACATATCTTTAATTTTATGTGGAATCTGCTTAATACTGGCAAAAGGGTTTTGTTTAATTGCGCTTATTGCCACTTCCCGCATTGCATTATCAGCAGCAATTTCATCTTGGGCAACTTGTTGGCCATAGCTATTTAATACCTCTGGTGGAGCTAATGGCAAGCCAAATTGGGTTTTAACCTCTGGGCTATGGCCTAAATATAAATTGAAGCCGCCATTTGAATTAACTAAGATAAAAGTGTCAAAAACAACATAATTTCGATATGTCCAAGGTGCTACAACCAAAAATAATCCTGCATAACAGATAAAGCCATATTTAATGATTGAAGTGAAAAAACGTCGTTTTTGCTCTTTATACAGTGGAAAGAAAATACAGATTAATAATAATCCTGGGATAAATAAAACCTGTGATTTTACTAATGTTGCAGCGCCAAAAATCATGCCACTTATGATTATATTGGTCACCGTTTGTTTAAAACTAATTAATCGATAAATCCCTGCTAGAAAAAGAAAGGTAAAGAGTATTTCTGACATTAACTCAGCACTGTAGGCGATATGATTCGGATACAGTGCCATTACCAAAATACTTGCCCTAGCAATACTTTCTTGATTAAATGAGATTTTAGCAATTTTATAGACAAAAAACATACTTAGTAGATACATAATGATATTGGCAAGCTTAGCTAAAAAGACCGAAGTACCAAAAACCTTAAAGAGTCCCGCTAGAAAAAAAGCATAGCCAACAGGCCAATAAGCAGTTAATTTTCCATCGGTAGCAACACCATTTCCATTAATAATGCTTAATGCGCGATCATAATACCACTTACTATCAGCAACATCAGGAATCGTTGTAATAAACATAATATAGATAATTCGGATAATGAAGGCTAGCATAAAACAGCTGGGGAGAAAGAAGCGATGATTGAGCAAACTCGATAGAAATTTTTGGCTAGAACGTATAAAAACCATATTGGTAAACTTCTCCTTGCTAGACTGTACAATTACAACAACTTATGATAGCATAGAATAGAGTGCATCAAGGCTACTATCGTTTTCGCATATCCAGTTTGTTTTTTAGGTTTGAAACAAGCTAGGATGTTCAACCAAGGCCTTGTGTACCTCAATCCTCAATTTTTTAGGGAGATTAGCGATGGGAAAACCATACCAGCGTATGATCACGTCCTCGATGTTCGGTTTGCTGGCTTTTGGGCTTGTTGGCGGCATACTTGTTAGTCAAGCCACTTCTGCTGCCCAATTACCCGCCCCCGCGGTTGATTTTGCGTCCCCAGTCCATTACCCAACCTCATTCAATGCCCGTGAAGTCGTTAATGGCGACTTTAATGGCGATGGCTTGCAAGATCTGGCAAGTATTAGTTGGGCTGGTAGCACAATTAGTGTGAACCTTGGTAATGGCGATGGAACGTTCGATCCAGCTAATAATTATACCACTGGCCTAGGCCAATCATGGGGCATTGACACTGGTGATATTAACAATGACAACAAACTGGATTTGGTCGTTGCAAGTCGGCTCAGTGGTTATCTTACAACCTACCTTGGGGTGGGCGATGGAACATTTCAATATCATAGCGCCGTAGCTGCTGACGGAAATCCAATGAAAATCCGCTTGGGTGACTTCAATAAAGACGATAACCTTGATATGGCTTTTAGTCTTGAATTCACGAATAGTATTGCTGTCCGTTTTGGATTGGGCAATGGGAATTTTCAAGCTAGTCAGTTCTATACAGTTGGCTATGGCCCACTAGGCATTACTACTGCTGATCTTGATCGTGATAGCAACTTGGATTTGATCGTCAGCAATGCCAGTTCTACCACAATTTCAGTGCTGAAAGGTTCGAACACCGGGACATTTGCCGCAGCAGTTAATTATACGGTTGGCACAACCCCACAAGAAAGTACGGTTGCTGACTTCAATGGCGATACGTTTCCTGATGTTGCAGTTGCCAATTGGGGTTCGAGTGATGTTAGTATTTTTTGCGGAAGCGCAACTGGTGCCTTAACTCTCAGTTCGACAATCGCTAACGTTAATGCTGGGCATGACATTGCTTCAGCTGATATTAATGGCGATGGCTTCATCGATATTGCCATGACCAATAGTTTGCCCACTACGTATCTTGCAACCGTGGGTGTATTACTGGGTCAGGGTAACTTGAATTTTGACGCACCAGCAACTTTTGCAACGGGTACAAATCCCTCATCGATTGTAATTGGGCATTTCAATAATGATAGTTTGCCTGATTTGGCAACCGCTAACTACCATAGCCATGACTTGAGTATTTTGTTGAATGAATCGATTGAGAACAAAATCTTCTTGCCGTTGGTAACTGATAGTCGACCAACCTTCCCGATTGCGATCAATCCAATTGCCCAAGCCTTGATTCCAGTAACCCAGCAAGGCCAAATTTATTACACGACGACCTTAAGGATCAATAATCCCTTGCCCGCAACCGGTCGTTTCTACCTCTCGTCGCGCCGCGATGCGGTGGCCGCAGTACGGGTTGATGATCGCATAACGGTTTGGGCTAATAATCAGGTCTTGTATGAAAACACCTTGACCACGCCGCAAATTGTTGAAGTTTCGCGTAGCGAGTTGCAAACATGGCTCGATCAACCGCTGACGATTACCTTCCGCGATGTGGCTGGCTCGGTCTATGGCAATAGCGAAGTCTGGTTAATTTGGCTTCCATAAATCATTCATTGCCCTAAAATAAAACAAGGCGCTGATATAAAACCAGCGCCTTGTGGTTTAAGCAGTTATTCGACGATCAAGGTTTCGTAGGCCGAGTAGACATTGCCATCAAAATCTTCGGCAAAGAACCCAACCAAGTAGTTGCCTGCTGGCGCTGGCTCAAGCTGCCAGGTAAAGTTAGCCGACTTAAGGTTGCGCAGCCAAAAATCATGCCACTTATGATTATATTGTATTAGTTACTGTTTGTTTAAACCCAATTAAGTAATAAACGCCTGCTAGGATGTTCAACCAAGGCCTTGTGTACCTCAATCCTAAATTTTTTAGGGAGATTAGTGATGGGAAAACCATTCCAGCGTATGGTCACGTCCTCAATGTTTGGTTTGCTGGCTTTTGGACTTGGTGGCGGTATGATTGTTAGTCAAGCCACTTCTGCTGTCCAATTACCACCCCCAGCAGTTGATTTTGCTGCTCCAGTTCATTACCCAACCTCGTTTAACGCTCGTGAAGTTGTTAGTGGTGACTTTAATAGCGATGGGGTGCAAGATCTGGCAAGTATCAGTTGGGCTGGCCGCACGATTAGTGTGAACCTTGGTAATGGCGATGGAACGTTCGATCCAGCCAATAATTACACAACTGGCCTAGGTCAATCATGGGGCATCGACACCGGTGACATCAACAATGACAACAAACTTGATTTGGTCGTTGCAAGTCGCCTCAGCAACGCTTTTATAACCTACCTTGGGGTGGGTGATGGAACGTTTCAATATCATAGCGCCGTAGCTGCCGGCGGAAGGCCAATGAAAATTCGCTTGGGCGACTTTAATAAAGATGATAACCTTGATCTTGCGCTAAGTTTTGAGTCAAGCAGTAGTATTGGAATTCGTTTTGGATTGGGCAATGGAAATTTTCAAGCTAATCAATATTACGCGGTTGGTTTTGGACCACTAGGCATCACTGTTGCTGATCTTGATCGTGATAGTAACTTAGATTTGATTGTCAGCAATGTCAATGCTACCACAATTTCAGTGCTGAAAGGCTCGAACAACGGGACATTTGTTACAGCAGTTAATTATACCGTTGGCACAACCCCACAAGAAAGTACGGTTGCCGACTTCAATGGCGATACGTTTCCTGATGTTGCAGTTACTAATTGGGGGTCAAGTAGCCTTACTATTTTCCGTGGAACTGCAACCGGCGCATTGGTATTGCATGCGACCATTCCTAATGTCTCTGCTGGCCATGATATTGAAGCAGGTGATATTAATGGTGATGGCTTCATCGATTTGGCGATTACAAATAGCCAACCAAGCTCGTTTCTTGCAACCGTGAGCGTATTGCTGGGTCAAGGGAACTTGAATTTTGATGCACCAGCAAGCTTTGCAACAGGCACAAATCCCTCAGCGCTTGTGATTGGGCATTTCAATAACGATAGCTTGCTTGATTTAGCAACATCTAATTATCATAGCCATGATATCTCGATTCTTTTGGGTCGCTCGATGGCAACTCCTACACCAACCGATACTGCAACACCAACTGAAACATCAACCAGCACGCCAACCAATACCACAACACCAACGAGTACGCCAACCGCAACACCAACCAATACACCAACCGCAACGCCAACCGAAATGCCAACGAATACACCAACGAATACACCAACCGCAACGCCAACCGAAATGCCAACGAACACGCCAACCAATACTGCAACGCCAACCGAAATGCCAACGGTGCAGCCAAGCGTTACGCCAGGTGTTGGCAACTCGCTGACATTCTTGCCGTTGGTCACGAATCAGCGCCAGATCTTTCCAATTGTGATCAATCCAATTGCCCAAGCTTTGAATCCGATTACTCAGCAAGGCCAAATTTATTACACCACGACCTTAAGGATCAATGGCCCATTGCCAACGACTGGGCGTTTCTATCTCTCGTCGCGCCGCGATGCGGTGGCCGCAGTACGGGTTGATGATCGCATGACGGTTTGGGCCAATAATCAAATTTTGTATGAAAAGACTTTGACCACACCGCAAATTGTTGAAGTTTCGCGTAGCGAGTTGCAAACATGGCTCGATCAACCGCTGACGATTACCTTCCGCGATGTGGCTGGCTCGGTCTATGGCAATAGCGAAGTCTGGTTAATTTGGCTTCCGTAGCGTATTCAGCGAGCTAAAATAAAACAAGGCGCTGATATAAAACCAGCGCCTTGTGTGTTTAAGCAGTTATTCGACGATCAAGGTTTCGTAGGCTGAGTAGACATTGCCATCAAAATCTTCGGCAAAGAACCCAACCAAGTAGTTGCCTGCTGGCGCTGGTTCAAGCTGCCAGGTAAAGTTATCCGTGCCAAAGACAAAATCTTCGCCTTCGTAATTGACGAATTCGCTCTCGCCAGTTTGCTGCGATTCTTCGAGCCAGGTATCGAGCAGCACAAATTTATCGCCGGGCTTGGGGTTGATTTCGCGCAACGAGCCGGTATCTTCCTTGCCCGTGTAGCCCAGCACTTGCACCAACTCGCCATTGCTGAAGAGCAACAAGGCACGGCGGCTCTTTTTGCCTTTGGCAGTCGTATACATGCCTTCAACCGTGTAGGTTGCTTCTTCTGGCGATGCGCCATAATCTTCGGGGCTGAACAAGGCTAAGCTCGATTGAGTTTCGTTCTGCATGGCAAACACTTGGGTATCCCACTCGAACTCAATATCAATCGTCGAGGCCGCACCCCAATCGGGATAAAAGACCCCGCCAATTTCGCGGGTTTGCTCAGCATCAAGATAATCCATATCCAATACGCGAATTGCATCGGATTCTTGATCGTAGTAGCCGATGAAGATATAGACAAAGGCAATATTGTCGCCAGTAATGCTGCTATTGAGCACAACAGGCCGATCGAGGCTGGCAGTAGTGGATGAAAGCTGAATCGGCGCAACCGTAATTGGCTCAGCGCCAGGAGCTTCGACCTCGCCGACATCGACTGGCTCAGGCGTTGGCTGGCGTTCGATGGTGGCAGTTGGTTGTTCAACGCTGGTTGGCAAGGGCTTTTTGGCGTATTGGAAGGCCAAAAATTCATCCCACAATGAATCATTAACGAAACTTACCGCAACCGTGTTGTACGATTTATAGCCAGCATCGGCGCTCGTGTAGAGCTTCGAATTGGGAAAGTGAATCGAAATGCCAGTTGCGCCAGCTTTTTCGTCGCCATGTTTTTCTTCGATCAAGCTCTTGTCGATGGCCTTAATCAAGTCGTCGGCAGCTTTATTGACGCTTGGCACATTGACTTTTTGCTTGAGCAATTGGGCAAAGTGGCCAAGATCAATATAGGGCTTAGGCTGATCGCTATCAAAAACGCTCTCGAAGGCTTGGGTATAGCGACGGGCGGCGGCAATATCTTTGCGCTCAGCCTCGGCCAAGGTTATCACCAAGCGATCAAGTGCATCGATAACCGCTGGCAATTTGCCCAAATCAACCGCCGTCAGCGTAATGGCCTTGCGTTCTTGCACTAACACTTCTTCGGCAGAAACCTCGCCATCGAAGTCGTAGGTGCGCGAAACATACTTGGCACGGGCATCATCATCGAGAATTTGTTGATCTTGCTCGATATAGCTATCGACGATTGCCCGCGAAAGCTCAGCGCCATCAATCTCAGGGCTATCGGTTAGGCGGCCAAGAATGGCGGCATAGGCCCAACCAAGCGATGGCTCGACCTCTTGCGAGGCTACTGCATAGCGGGCATAGGGCGCAATTGCGCTATACACTTCAACATGGCTCATCAAACAGGCATCAAAGCCAATCAGCTCAAATTCACCAATGCCTGTTTCGGCGATGATATGTTCAAAAGCTTCGCTCATTTCCATCAGAAACAGCATATCGCCAAAGCTTTGGGCCAAGGGAATATCGTGGCGACCGAGGGTCGAAGGCTCGGGGTCGGTCCAGCCACCAGGCCAGCCCGAGCCATGATCCGACATAATCAGCACATATTTATCCGAGGGATAGGCTTTGGCGGCCCATGTAACAAAATCGATCAAGGTATCGGCATCGGCCATGTTTTGCTCGCCAAGGTCGGCAAGTTCCTTGGAGTTCATTTGCTCAAGGTTGTCGTCTTGCTCGATGTAAAAGCGTTTGGTGCTGGTCCAATCGCCATCACCATCGTAGCCACCATCGTAGCGATCCATTTGGGCGACCACGCGCACTCGATCGGTCGAGCCAACCAATTCGGCCTCATTGAGATCGTTGAGCATATCTTCCTCAAGAATCTCATCGTCGGCATCGGAGTAGAGCATAATCAGCCACGTCTGATCATCGCGGCCAGCGGGGGTGCGGGTTGGAGCGGCAGGCGTGGCTTGGCCAGTAATTGGAGTGCGTTTTGCCACCGGAGTTGGTTCGGAGAGATCGGCACAAGCGGCTAAGAGCAAGAGTAAAACGAAACTAAAACGCGTCAAACGCCAGCGTCGCGGCGCAATCTGCTGCATACAACACTCCTACAAAGTGCAAAAATCGGCGAGTATACCCAATTGTGAGCTGGTGATTATTCGTTGTCGTTGCCACTTGGGCGGCGGCGTTTGCGCAAGGTAATATGTTCGTCGGTTTCTTTGGCTGGGCGGCGATCACGCTGGTCGCTTGCATGATCAAGTTGATCGTCAGCGCTAGTGGTTTGGGCTTTTTTCAACCCATCTTCAGCGGCTTCGCGAACTTTTTTGGCAATGTCTTCAGGCTTCATCAAAGCACTCCTTTTTAACATTAATTGCCTAGTAGATAGAGCATCGTGGCGCAGATTTATTGCAGTTGGGGCATGCTTGGATTATACCATTGCTTGCTGCTAGAATACGGCTACAAAGCACATGAAAAAGGAGAGGTGTTGTTATGGAGAATTCACAAGCCATCAGTTCGATCGCGAACTTGATTTTTGAGCGTTGGGATACAACCGGCCTTCAGTTGAGCGAACAGGAGCGTCAACAACTATTGCACTGTATCCAGATTGAGTATTCATTCAATCCAGCAATCATCGCCAAGCTTAATCGGCATATTTTGGCCTACCCACCGCCAGCGATCGACCGCGAGTGGTTGCACATGATTGATACTCAATTGGCGGCATTGATGCAGGCTGTTGATTCGTTCGAGGCCAAACGTCAGCTTGCACGCGCTTTGATCAACATCGTTACGTTGCTCATTCCACTGGTTTATTTTGATGAAATTCTCAAGCTTCAAGTGTATGATGATTTCCTTGTGGAGCAGATAGAAGTAACATTTCTGTATCGCTTAGCAATTCCCCGCAGTGTCAGCGAGGCTGAGCGCATGTATACGGCCATTTTAGCCATGCCAATGGTTTATCAGTACACTACCTTGGCTGGAAGTCAGCTGATTCCCCAACCATTTAAAGCCCAATTCTGCTTTGTGATCCTTTTTCTGCGGCCAGCTGTTCCCAAATCAGACCTTTGGCGCTTTCAAAAGGCGTGTCTGGAAAACTGCCCACGCTATTTGCTCAATTATCCACCAATTTCCCAAGCGGGCTATTCTTCACGCCCAGCTTTTTGGATGGGCACTAGCATAGCCGACCCAACCTTGCGAGCTATTATTGCTAAGCGCGGCAGCACCGAGGTACGCCGCGATCTTGCCAATCACCAAGCCTATCTTGCTTCGCGGGCAGCGGCGGCAGTGGCGCTAGCTGAACCAGTTCGCTTACCACGCCCCCAAAAGCAGCCGATTCTGCCAGCTCAAGCAGCACTGGTAAAGTTACTTGCTGAATTCGAACACTTCCTTGCCCAGCATGCACCTGATCTCTCTGCCGAACTTAAGCCTGGAATCAGCGAGGCCCAACTTGAACAACTCAACGCTTTGCTTGCGCCCTTGCGCCTGCCCGACGATGTAGCGACGCTCTATCGTTGGCATAATGGCACAACCCATGGCGCTCGTTTGTTTGGGCATCTCGATTTTCTGCCGCTGCAAGAAGCGCTGGCAAATTATCGCGATTATAACGAAATGGGCGATGAATTTAGCTGGTGTACAGTTTGGTTTCCAATTTGTGAAGGCTATGACAGGCGCTTAATTGCCCTTGTTGAGCAAGCCAGCGATCATTCGCCGGTGCTCTGGAATGATTCGCATGATCCAACTCTAGAGGTTGATTATTCATCGATCGCTACAATGATTGCGACCTACCTTGCAGCCTATCAAACAGGCGTGATTGCGATCGATCCAGCAGGTTGGTGGAGCTGTGACGATGAAGGCTTAGCAAAACTGCGTGCTATCCACGATTCACCAGCGCATGAACAGCGCATCAGCTATGACATCTATGAGCCTGAGGATTGGCCAGCAACATGGCGGCCCTTTGCAATTGGCGAACGCTAATAAACATGGTTTAGGGCTAGTAACTGGGTCTAAAAGTAGAACGCACTATGCATTTAATCAGCATAGTGCGTTCTTGCTGGATTTGAGATTGGCGCTACAAATGCTTTGCTTCTACATTGCTGGCCATGCTTGTGGGCTTTTGAACCCGTACCGCTACGATATACACTCCAATCATCACAGCATAGACGACGAGCAAACAGATTGGGATGATTTCGAGCGAGATGTAGCGAGCCAGCACGCCCAAAAGAGTGGGGATGACCGCCATGCCAAAGCCAGTTGCGGTCATTTGCATGCCGATGGTATTGGCTGCATGATGGTCGCCCACCCGAGTTTTAGTGCCCGACATGAGCGCTGGAAAGATTGGCGCGATTGCGATGCCGATAATTGCCACTGCAATCACGTTTGCGAGCGGCGAGGGATTCCACAGGAGTAATACTGCACCAAGAAATGCTCCAGTTAAGCCACCAAGCACCAGCCGATGAACTCCCAAACGAGTGGCGATCAGACCAGCGACAATCCGCCCGATTGTAAAGCTGAACCAATAGCTCCCAGCAAAGAAGCCCGCCAACGTTGGCTCCACGCCGCGCGATTCGGTCAGCAAACTGTAGGCCCATGTGCCAAGCGACGCTTCAGCGCCAACATACAGGAAAAACAGCGTAATACTGAGCCAAACCCGCGGCTGGCTCAAGGTTGCGCCCATCGGCGTTTTATAATCGGTCAAGCGAATTTCCGGCTCGGCGCTGGCTGCCGCAGCATGGCGGCTCCACATGGGGCTGGTCAGGGCAAAACAAAGCGCCAAGCCAATTTGGAAGCAGCCGACCACGAGATAGCCAAAGCGCCATGTATTCAGGTTCGCAAGCCCCAAGGTCATGATGATTGGGCCGAGCGTTACCCCAACGCCCCAGCTTGCATGCAGCCATTGCATCAGGCCTTCGCTAAAATGGGCTGCTACATAGGTGTTGAGGCCAGCATCGATCGCGCCAGCACCCATGCCAGCGATGATCCCAAGCGCCGCCATCATCCACCATGCAGGCACGAGGGTATAACCAATTAATGCAACTCCGGTGAGCAAACAACTAATAGCCAGCATCCAGCCTACACCCAGCCGTACCAACAATTTGCCGCTGAGGAAGGTCGAACCCATATAGCCAATAACCGATGCATTCAAAAATAAACCAATCGCATCGATTGGCTGAGCAAAGCTAGCTCGAATCGAGGGCCAGCCAACTCCCAACAGCCCATCGGGCAACCCAAGCGCCACAAAAGCAATAAACGCGAGGAGAATCAGGCCAAGATTGGCCGGACGTTGGATCTTCACAGCATATCCTTTCGAACTGCAATCGAATCTGCTTTATCACCAGCGTGGCGGGACTGATCACCCTGATGAGCTGCAACACCAATTCACAATTAACCCCCAGCATTGGGTGGGTAATTCGTGGCTCTTGGCGTGCGCTGGCCATCATAGCCGATAACCGCCCGTTGAATGCAGGGTTGCAGATCAAACGATTTTGCGCGATGATAGCTATAAAATAGCATAGATGTTCGAATTTCGCCAAGCTTGTTGGGTTGGTTAGCGTAAGAATGATATGAACCCGCAGCCCAGCAGCGGCTCATTCGGAAAGGAATCTGATTTATGGCTGATTCAAACGCGGTTCAAGGCCAGTACGCCGAGCTTAACGGACTCAAGCTCTACTATGAAGTTCATGGCAGTGGTGCGCCGCTCGTTTTGCTGCACGGCGGCGCTAACCCCAGCGATACCTTTGGGCCGACGTTGACAGAACTTGCCAAGACGCACCAAGTGTTTGCTGTGCATTTGCAGGGCCATGGCCACACGCCCGATATTGATCGACCGCTGAGCCGTGAGTTTATGGCCGCTGATGTGGCAGCGCTGATCGAGCTGTTGGGGCTTAACCAAGCACTGGTGATGGGCTATTCGATGGGAGCTGCGGTGGCGTTACAACTGGCGATTCAGCATCCTGCGCTTGTGCGGCGCTTGGTGCTGGTCTCAACGCCCATGCGCCGCGCCGATGCCTACCCTGAGGTGATTACCAGCTTTAACAACATGGGTGCTAACGCACCGCAGATCGGTGAGGCCTTGCAACAGTCGCCGTTGGCGCAGCTCTACCCTGCGGTCGATTGGACGCGGCTCTTTACCAAGCTCGGCGAGATGCTAGCCCAAGACTATGACTACTCGAAGGCGGTGGCGGCACTGCCGATGCCCGTAATGCTGGTCTTTGCTGATGCAGACTGCTGGCAGCCTGAGGCTATTGTTGCGTTCTACCGTCAGTTGGGCGGTGGCCAGCGCGATGGCGGCATGGATGGTTCTGATCGGCCAGCTGGTCAGCTAGCGATTGTGCCTGGCACAACCCATTACACGCTGATGGCAACGCCGCTCGTCGCCCAGCTCGTCGCTCCATTTTTGTTGGCGTAGCGCTGGTATTGGCCTGCGTTTAAGGTTGTAATGCTAATGGCTGATTGTACTGGTACATTGCGTAACGACGATTTCCCCTCATCCCCTAGCCCTTACAAGGATAGGTTTTGAACGATTGGTCGGCGGTGGAGCGTTCCATCATCCCCCAACCCCCTCGCCCACGAAAACGCGGGCGAGGGGAAGCTTCCGTGGATTCCGACGAATCATGCTAAATCCACCATGTTAAGCCCCTCGCCCGCCGCGTGGGCTAGGGTTGGGGTGAGGGGATCTTAACAACCTACCCTTGAAATCTAGCCCCCTAGCCCGCTCACGAGCGAGGGGAACCACGGAGTCGGTGCTCCCCTCGCCCGCGTTCAGTGGGAGAAGGGCTGGGGGTGAGGGCATGCTTCTCGTTGTCAATCCAATCAATCAGTATATCTATACACTAGAAAGGTTTACTCATGCATTGCACAACCATGATTGCCCAGCATCGTTGTTGTTATCTTCAGCTTAGCCCTATGCGGTTTATGCTAGTGGTTCCAATGGTTGCCCATGTTGATCCGTTTGAGCTTGATCGGGCGATGAGCACGTTTATAATGCATGTGATGCAGGCTCCCAAGGTACAGCAATCTACCATCGCGATTGCACTTGCCCAAAGTCTGGTTGGGTTTGATCTGCCTAACCATGATCATGACCCGATGCTCGAATTTATGTGTGAAATAGGGATTGTGGATGAGCAGCCTGATGGATGGCACATTTTTACGAGTGGCCGAATAAGCTTGTTTATTGAACAGTCTCAACAGCTTTGCCTGCTTGCTACCCCCGCAGATCTCGTTAGCCAAGGGGCGATTGGCGCAGGCTTCAACCAGCGCAATCGGATTGCCTATCGTCTCATCGCAACCAATTTTTCGACTCCAACAAACTTGCATTTGCAGACGCTCCATTGGCAGCCCCAAACTCCATTGTGGATAAGTACCAATGCCAATCTCATTGAGCTAAGCAAAGCTAGTGATTTGCCCAATCTCGCTGCATGGGCGGCAGCTGGTGTTGATGATAATCGCGTGCTGGTAGAACTCCAACCATCAATCCACCCATTGAGCCACTTCGAAGCTTGACATTTGTAAAAATTTACTTAAAGTGTTGTTTGTAATTTCATTGAATTTATTAACATTCTAACCAATGATGAAATCACCAGCGTGTTTTTCTACAGTTTGGAGGATGGTATGGCGCGGATTCAAGCTCAACGCATGATTATTGGCCTGTGGTTGATGTTAGCTATGTTGCTGGCTTCGGCTTTGCTGGTTGCCAAAAGCAATGCTCAAATCAGCAATCCATGGGCTATGCGCACTGGACGAGCCACCCATTATGATCCAACAGTTGGCATGGGCAATTGCAGCTTGCCGCTACCCAGCGATCTGCTTGTGGCGGCAATCAATACCAGCGATTATGGCTTGGCCGATTATTGCGGGGCCTCTGTTACGGTCAATGGGCCACGCGGCAGCGTTACGGTCAAAATTATCGATCGTTGCCCTGGTTGCGTGGTTGGCGGCATTGACCTTAGCCAGCAGGCGTTCGAGCGAATTGCCGCGCTTGAGGCTGGAAATGTGTCAATTACATGGCAATTAATCAGCGCGCCTAATCTGAGTGGCCAGCTGATTTACAATTACAAAGAAGGTAGTAGCCAATGGTGGACTGGGGTTCAAGTGCGCAATCATCGCAATGCAATTGCCAAATTTGAGTTTCGCAATCCACAAGGAGTTTTTCAAGCTGTTGAGCGGGCGCATTATAACTATTTTCTGGTGCCTGGCGGCATGGGCATTGGCCCCTTCACGTTTCGGATTACCGATGTCTATGGCAATGTTGTGACCGATAGCAATATTCCGTTGCGCGCTGAAGGCGATGTGGCTGGCAATCAGCAATTTCCCTATGTACCAAGCCCAGGCAGCACCAACACGCCAACAAGTATGCCGACCAACTCGCCAACTCCGCTGGCAACCAAGCTTCCAACGAGCACTAACATCCCAATTCCAACAGCAATTCCCGCGAGTGCCACCCCAACCCTCGTGCCGACCATGGCCCCGCCATCGCCAACCCAACATGGAATTAATGCTTGGCAGGCCTACACCAGCTATAGCGTTGGCAGCCTTGTCCAACATAATGGCATTCGTTATCGCTGTATTCAAGCCCACACGTCATTGCCCGGCTGGGAACCGCAGATTGTGCCAGCGCTTTGGCAACCAATTTAAGCGCGTAAAAACTTCATGCTCGTTGCGCCTACTGCTACTATACCAAGCAGATTGAAATGGCTTGTGCATGGAGTTTGTTACGATGATTTTACATAACGAAAATTGCTTGCCACGGACAGCGCCTGAGCAACAGGCTATCTCCTCGCTCGGATTGTTGCGCTTTATCGAAGCGCTTGATAGCCAGATTCACGAGCTGCATAGTGTGATGCTCGTGCGCCATGGTGCGGTTGTGGCCGAGGCATGGTGGTCGCCATACGTGGCTGAACGACCGCATTTGTTGTTTTCGCTGAGCAAAAGTTTTACCGCAACGGCGGTTGGGCTGGCAATTGACGAAGGCTATTTTACGCTTGATGATCCGGTCATTAGCTTTTTTCCTGCTGAAACGCCGCTGGTGGTGAGCGAATTTTTGGCAGCAATGCAGGTTAAACATCTGCTTACGATGGCAACTGGCCATGCAAGCGACCCATGGACAGCGATGAATGAGCGGCCTGATGGCAATTGGATTAAGGCCTTTTTGGAGTATCCAATTGCGACTGCGCCTGGCAGCCAGTTTGTGTACAACACCGGAGCGACCTATCTGCTCTCGGCGATTATTCAAGCAACGACTGGCATGCGCTTGAGCGCCTATCTTGAGCCGCGTTTGTTTGCGCCCTTGGGGATTGAGCAAATGCATTGGCAAGAATCGCCGCAAGGCATTACGCTTGGCGGCATTGGCCTGAGTTTAACCACCGAAGCTGTGGCCAAATTTGGCCAGTTGTATTTGCAAAAAGGTCTGTGGAACAAACAACGAATTCTATCCGAAGCTTGGGTCGAGCAAGCCACGGCGCTACAAATAGCGAATGGTGATGATCCTGATTCTGATTGGGCACAAGGCTATGGCTATCAATTTTGGCGTTGCCGCCATGGAGCCTATCGTGGCGATGGTGTGTTTGGCCAATATTGCCTTGTGCTGCCAGCGCAGGATGCAGTGTTGGCAATAACCGCCGGGATTGATGTGTTTGCAATGCAGCAACCTTTGGATTTGGTATGGCAACTGTTGTTGCCGATCATGGGCGCTAGCAGTTTAGCCGCCGATCCTATGGCACAGCGCGCGCTAACTGAAAAACTAGCAAGTTTGCAACATCCTCCAGTTGCAGGCCAAGCACGTTCGCCGCTGGCAGAACTGGTTTCTGGCCGTAGCTATCAGGTTGCGGCCAATCGGCTGGGGCTGGAACGCATCCAGTTGCGCTTCAGCGATGCTGGTTGTCGCATGCTTGTTGATACTGCGATGAGGGTCGAAACGCTTGTTTGTGGTTATGGGGTTTGGCAGTTTGGGGCGACGGCGCTGTTTCAGCAACAATTTTTTGGCCACACCCCATTTGTGGCCAGCGGGGCATGGACAAGCGCGGCGAGTTTTACAATGCAGGTGCGGCTCTACGAAACGCCATTTGTCTATAGCTTGACGCTGGATTTCATTGATACTGAGCTATTGATTGAACTTCGGATTAATACCGCGCTCGATTCATTAGCGCCAGTGGTATTGACCGCGCAGCAACTGTCAGCTTAAACGAATGCTGCCGCGATTTCAAAAAAACAAGCACGGCAGCAAACTTGATTTTAACGATTTGCTTGCGGAATGAAGGTGAAATTTCTGCTGCTGGTTGGGCGTGGAGCATGACAGCTTGGCTCGTCGGTTGACCAGACGACTGAAAAGCGCCAAACCACGCGGGCCGAGCATGAACTGCCAGACCCGCGTGGTTGTGTGATTTCGTTTGTGATTGCTTAGACTTGGTTGAACCTAGTTATATTGCCACAGTTGATGGCTATCTTGGCCATTGACAAAGCCGTCAATCATCAAGAAGAAGCGATCATCGTTTTTGACCAAATCGAAGTCATCAGCTTTGTTGGTCAGGGTCTTGATAGGATTTGCCAGGCTCAGATTGCTGCCATCGAACGTGTAGGTGATAAAGCGCATCGTTTGCCAATCGTTGTCGTCGGTTGCGCTCGCAGTTTGGCCAACTACCACCACTTCGTTGCCTTGGTCGACAAGTTGGACTCTACCTGAGAAGTAGACTGGCAGCGTTGCTTCATCTTCGTAGACCAAGATATTTGGTAGTGGCGCGCCGCTGCCAGCTGCTGCTACCGTCCAGCGAGCAACTTCAGCGGTTGCTAATGGCGAGGCGGTGTTGGTTGCCGCCGTGTAAATCCGATTGCCTGATAAGGTAATATCGGCAAAGACTATCACGCCACGAGCACTTTGCGCCAATTTGATCAGATTGCCGTTGACATCGACCTGCCAGAGCGTCACGATCATGTTGTCGTTGGCATCTTGGGCGGCCATCGCAAAGTTACGCGAACTCTTGATATAATCGGCGCTCATCGCGATGCGGCCAGTTTGGCCAACCGAAATCTTGGTTGACTTATGGGTAAAGGTCTGGCCATCGGAGCTGAGGCCCCATACATCAAAGCGGGCGCGGCCATCGCTGAGTTGAACAGCCGATACGATTGATGGATTGGTGGTTGGGCCAACGCGCACAACGTGAACATAATTGACGCTGGCGGGAATTGTGGCCACGCCAGCGGTATCACCAAGCCGCTCCAGCCGATTTGCCCCCGTGCCATTGGTTTTGAAGGCAATCAATTTGAGCTGATCGCTGGTAATTGCAGCAACCACGACGATGTTATCGCGATATTCCGTCACATCAACATCTTGCACTGGGCCTGCGGTCAAGACGTAGTTGGTACTAATCGCACCATTGGCATCTGTGTAAATCCCATTGATCCGTAGGGCATTGTTGTTACTGGTTTGTTTGGTCGCTGCCACATAAACCCGGCCACCATTGTACGTCCCGCCATTGGCGGTTGAGACATTATCAACCGCAGTTGCGTTTTGGCTATCCAACAGGTCGAAATCGGCGGTGGCCGCAGCAGGCAAAATGCTGAGGGCCATCAGGCTGAGAACCGCCACAATCCGCATACTTAGTCGTCGAACGTCCATACATACCTCCATACAACCATACTCTTGATTGGCTTTAGCATAACGGAGTGCAGGGTGCGAAAAGTCTCATCGTGGGCCTAAAAAGTCTCATGCAGCGCAAAAATTGGCTTCAATAGAATTAAAATCATTAATCTATAGTATGAAATGCAAACATTTGTGCTATACTTGTGGAGTTTTTGGTTGCTAGTCTAGGAGAATTGGGCTGTCATAGCTCAAACTGGCAATCTCGTGCAAGGATCATAATGATGACTGATGAACGAACTCAGGTGATCGAACAGATTTTGCAAAGCGTGGTTGGGCAGTGGCAGGGAGTTGCCCGCACATGGTTTGGGCCAGAGACGTTGGCCGACGAATCGCCAATTCGCGGCAGTTTGCGCCGAATTGGAACCAGTCACTTTGTTCTTCACGAATACGAAAGTGCGTTTGATGCCACACCACTGCATGGGGCAGCGATTTATGGCTACAATCAATTGACCGCTAGCTTTGAGGGGGCTTGGGTTGATAGCTTTCATATGCCGACCAACATTATGCTCAGCACTGGCAACCCCGCCGATTCCACGCTCAATGTGCTTGGGAGCTATGCGGTTGAAGGTAGCAGCGATTGGGGTTGGCGCACCGAAATTGTTGCTGATGGCGCAGATCGGCTGTTGATTACGGCCTACAATCGCCAACCTGACGAAGCTGAAACCAAAGCGGTTGAGATAATTTATACTCGCGTTGAAGTGACTGCTTAGCACTTTTACCCAAAACCCGCGCCCAATCAACCACAGCTTAAGCATTCGCCATGCTATACTCAAACCACAGAAGCCTAGTTGTTAAGGAGGTTGTGTGCGTAAATTAGTCTATTTTGTGGCATGTACCGCTGATGGCTTTATTGCTGACGAAGCTGGTGGCTTTGATTTCTTTCCGATGACTGGCGGCCACTTGGATTACATTCGCCAAGAATACCCTGAAACTATGCCAACCCATCTACTGACCATGCTGGGGATTCCAGCTGAGCAAAAGCGCTTTGATACGGTGCTAATGGGACGGCATACCTATGCGGTTGGCTTGAATGAAGGTGTGACCAGTCCCTATGCGCATCTGCGCCAGTATGTTATTTCCTCGTCGCTCGGCAAGCTCGATAGTCCCGATGTGACGCTGGTCGCCCAAGATCCGCTGGGCTTGGTTCAGAGCCTGAAACAAGCAAATGGCCGCGATATTTGGCTGTGTGGTGGTGGCTCCTTGGCCAGTGCCTTGATCAGCGAAATTGATGAGCTGGTGCTCAAAGTTAATCCGGTTATGATTGGTCAAGGCATTCCACTCTTTGCTGGCTTGGCCCAACCAGTTCAGCTCGAATTGCTTGAACATCAAGCGTTTGAGGGTGGCGTTGCTGTCCATCGCTATGGCCTGAAGAAGGCATAAGCAAGGTTGGGCATGGAGTTTTTCCATGCCCAACTGTTCTTTTTAATCTGGCTGATATTTTTGGTTACTGCTGGTCGCTGGTTTGGGCAATTTCGCGCTCCGCAAGCAGCTGCGGGTTGGGCAAGAAGCCTTGTAAATGCAAGGGTGCTGGGCCAAACCCAGCCTTAATCACTGCGTCGCGATAGCGCAGCGCTGCGTCAACCTCAACCAAACCCCTCGTCAATGGCAGCGTCGGATCGGCTGCCCATAACAAGGCTTCGAGTTGACAACTTGCGGCGGCATCAGGCACAATCTCGGCCAAAATTCGCTCGCGCACGGTTTGGTCACTAAGCGGCAGATCGATCGTACGTTGGCTTGGCCCACAGGCCAGTTGCCCACCACCAACAATTAACACATCGCCACGGGTTTGCATGCGCTCAATCGCTCGCTTGGGGTCAAGGCATGGTGGAAACGAATCGTCGACCAGAATCGTGCCTGCGTGCAAGCGCTCAACCTCGATAATCCCCGCCGTGCTGGTGGCAGCAACAATGATTTGGGCTTGATACACGACCTCGGGCACATCGCTCGCGGCGGCCACAATCTCAATCGAGCCTGTATAGCCGGTTGTTTGCCGAATCTGCGCCGCCAAATCGACCAGCCGCTGCTGATTGGCTGCGGTATCGCAGAGCACCAACGAGCGTGGATGCGGCAAGCTGCGTAAGATCACCTGCAACACTGATTGGCCAATTGAACCAAGCCCAAGCATGGCCAAGTTGCTGTCTGCTAGCTCTCGTCCGCTTGCCTTGAGCGCAGCTTCTAGGGTTTGGCTCACTGCAACCACGGTTGTCGCGTGGCCAGTGGTTAATGCTGGCCGTGCTTGTTGGTCGCCTTCGAGCACTCGCAACACCCCAAAGCCATAGCCCGTCAATGCTGGCAACATCCCAGCCAGCGAGACGCAGCGCGCGCCCCGCGTTTGAGCGAGCAGCATGCCAGCTGCAATCGTGCTTTCGAGATTGGCGGCATACTCTGGCCGTAGATCCTCGGCAAACCAAGGTAAACAAAGCATGGCCGAAGCACCGATTGGAGTTTCAAGCAGTTCAACCCAACGCGGCTGACCATCGGCAAATAGCAACTTGCGCAGTTGGGCGCGAATTGTTGATTCAGCGCCTTTGAGGCCGAGGAGCGCGGCAATACTGCTGCTCGGCGGCAAATAGCCGATTAACGCTGCATCTAAGGGTGCAGTTTGCACATTGCGCTGGAGATTAGCAAATTGAATCATGCTGCTGGCACTGTGGCTTGGTTGGGCAATTAGCAGCTGAATATCGGCGAGCATGCCAGCCAACACATGCTGGAGCGTTGCGACATCCAACTTACTTGGGGCTGCTTGTAGGTTCAGCCGCAACTCGCCATTGGCAGCGCGGGCGGCAAACAGCAGCTCAGTTGCACCGAGCGGCGGTTGAATTTCGGTTTGCGAATTGCCCCAATCGAGCGTTAGGGTTTCACTGCTGAGGGTTCCTAGCGCATCAAAATCGAGAAAGGTGAAGAAGAATTGTGCGCCGGTCGCGGTGATGGCTGCATTGCTGTTGTTCGTGCCAATGAGGCGCGCGATCTCGCTTGGGGCCAGCGCATGCTGATAGGCGTTGCGGAAGGCCTGCGCAACTGGGATCAATAAAGCCTGTGCCGACTCAGCAGGCTGGCTATGGCTGAAACGAATTGGCAGCGCAGTCGCAAAACAGCCAAATATTCGCTCAATATCGGGCAGGGCTTGGTCGCGGCCAGCATGGGCAGTGCCGATCACAAGGTCGTCAACGCCAGTTAATTGGCGCAGTTGGTGAATAAACACGCTCAACAGCACCAGATATGGCGTTACTCCCGCTGCTGCTGCCACTTGACGCAGTTGGCCGAGGGTTGCTGCTGGCAGTATATGGCTCTCAATCAATGGTGCGCTTGCTTGAGCTACATTGCTTGTTTGTAGCAGTGGCCGCTGATAGGCTTGGCGAAATATGGCGCGCCAATAGGTAGCTGCCGCAACATTACTTGATTGTTGAATGAGATTGACATAATCGCGAAAGCTTGAGCGTAACGCTGGCAGATTTGGGGTTTTGCCAGCCACAAGTGCATCATACATTTGGAGCAATTCTTGGCCAAAAATCCATGCGCTCCAACCATCGCCAATAATATGATGGGCTGCGATCAGCCAGATATGGCGCGTTGGAGCGAGTTGCAGCACCTGCATTCGCAGCAGTGGCAATTGATCAAGTTCAAAGCGTTCTGTCTGTTCTGCGTGCCAATAATGCTCAATCAGCTGAGTTGCATTCCCCCCAGCCGCCAACGCTGGCATTAAGTCGTTGAAGCTGATTTGGATTGGTTCAGCGTAGGCCTCGACTTGTTGGCGCGGTGGACGTTGCGCGACCAACATTCGGGTTCGCAACATCGGGTGGCGCTGTACGAGCATGTTTAAGGCTTGCTGAAGCAGGCTGCGATCGAGCGGGCCATTGATTGCTAGCCGTGCGCACCACGTCGTTGGTGCCGCAGGATCGAGCGCTTCGGTCAGCAGAAAGCCAATTTGGGCTGGAGTAAGCGCAAAATGTTCATGCTCAGCCTGCGCAGAAGGCACAGGTTGCTGGGGCTGCTGATTGCTCTGGGCTGCATCTAAAGCTTGGGCAAATCTGGCGAGCGTGCTGTGTTGATACAACGTGGCCGCCCGTGGCAGCACTGGCACGCGGCCTTCCAAACGAGTCAATACTTGCAGTAGCAGCAGCGAATCGCCGCCCAATTCAAAGAAATCAGCATCGCGATTGACGCTTGGCAGTTTCAGCACTGTTTGCCAAATTTCGGCAACCAGCAGCTCGCTTGGTGTTTGTGGCAGTGCGCCATGCTCCACGCTGCTTGGCACAGGAATTGGCAATTGGCGCAATTTGCCACGATCGATCTTGCCTGAACTGGTGGTTGGCAAGGTCGCTAATCCAACAAAACGCTGCGGAATCATCTGCGGCGGCAAGCGTTTTGCCAACCAGCGCCGCAACTCAACCTCGCTTGGCAAGCTTGCCTTGGTCTCCACATAGGCGACGAGGGCCGGTTGCTCAGCGTCAGTTGTGAGACAAACGGCGGCCTTGGCAATCGCAGGATGCTCATGTAGCGCTGCTTCAATTTCAGCTGGCTCAATACGGTAGCCACGCAACTTAATTTGCTCATCGGCGCGACCAATAAACACCAGATTGCCATCCGCAAGCTCGCGCACCAAATCGCCAGTGCGATACAAGCGCACGCCTGAATCCAATGGATCGGGCACAAATTGGCATGCCGTGAGATCGGGCCGCCCAAGGTAGCCTGTCGCCAGCCCAATTCCACCGATATATAACTCGCCAGTGGTCAAGGCTGGGCAGAGGTTGCCTTGCTGATCAAGCACCCGTGTGATGGCTCCGCTGATCGGTTTGCCAATTGGAATCTGTGTGCTCGCCACGCTAGGCCGTTGTTCAACCAGATAGGCCGTTGCGTTGATCGTGGCCTCGGTTGGCCCATAATGATTCACAATCTGCTGGCGTTGGCCATACATATTCATCCAGCGGCGCACATAGCTGGCGGGCAACGCTTCGCCGCCTACGCCAATTAAGCGTAGCTCGGCCAAAGCCGGAGGCGCTTGGCCCTCGGCGATTCTGCGCTCAAGCGTCGTAATCAGGCTTTCCCACAGCGCTGGCACCGAACGCCAGATCGTTGGCCGCTCACGCTCAAGCGCTTCGAGTAAAGCAATTGGGTCACGCACGATCTGCGGCGCAAGCATAATCACGCTGCCGCCAGCAGTGAGCGGGCCAAGCATTTGGCTAATTGCAGCGTCAAAACTCAAGGCAGCGGTCTGGAGTAGGCGATCGTTGGGGCCATAATCAAAGCGTTCTACCAGCCAAGCGAGATAATTGGCAAGTGAACGCTGGCTAATTGGCACGCCTTTTGGCGCTCCCGTTGAGCCAGAAGTAAACATAACATATGCTAGATCGTCTGGTTTGGAGCTGGCGATTTCGGGCGTTAAAGCTGGCTCAAGCGGCGCTTGTAGCAGCTGATCGAGATCAAGCAACGCAAGTTGGTTTGCTGCGCTGGCTTGCAGTTTGTGGGCTAGCTCGGCAGTTTGCTGGTGGTAGAGCAACAGTTGCCCTGCTGCTTGATCAAGCTGCGTTTCAAGTTGACGTAATGGGTAGCTCGTATTCAAGCCCAGCCATGGCACGCCAGCCCAGAGTGCGCCCACAATCCCAACAACACTGGCGATTGTCGGCTGAGTTAGCAAAGCAACTGGCTGATTTGGTCGCGCACCATGGGCCAACAGCCAGCGCGCAACGTGAATCGCGCTGCTTGCTAGTTGGGCGTAGGTCAGGGTTGCGCCCTCGGCCTTGACCGCGATTTGCTCCGGCTGGCGCAAGCATTGGGCAAGAATGCGGGCTGGAGTCAGCAAGCTTGGCTCAATCTGCGGCAGCAATTCTAGTGCAGCAGGCTGGAATGCTTGCTGGATTGTGGTTGGTTGCCCAAGCGCCGCAAGTTCCTGTTGATAACTATCGGCAAGCTGTTCGATGGTTTGGGTTTGAAATGCTGCGGTTGCATACATCCACGTGGTTTGTAGCTGGCCATTGACTTCAGAAATAAGCAACGAGAGCTTGGTTGCTGCGGTGGCCGTGCTGGCCGTCAGGGCTTCGATGGCAATTGGGCAATCGCTGGGCAAACTTGCAGGAAAGCGGGCCAGACTGAATGAGGCAGCACCTGGCGCACGCGGCCCTGTCTGCTCCCGAACTCCCGCCAAGCGTGCTAAATCGAGCGCAGAAACTGTGGCATGCTGTTGAATTTGCGCCCATTGATCGCGAATGACGATCGCAAGATCGTCGATCTGCTGGTTGGCTGCAAGCTCCAAGGGCAAGGGCAAATGATCGGCGCAACAGCCAACGATCTGCTCGATTCCGCTTAGGCGAATGGCTCGCCCATGCTCAGCCACATTGATCGCGATGGCATTGGTTTGGCTCCAAGCAGCCAATTGGCGGGCATAGATTGCCAACAATAGGTGAAAGAGCGAAACATCGATGCTGGCTGCATGTTGGCGCAGTTGCATGCTCGTTGTTGCATCCAATTGGCGATAGATGCTGCCAATCTGGTGGTCGCTTGCGTTCCCCGCAGGTGCATCATTTGGCAGCGACCAGGCGAGGGCGGCGCTATGCTGATGCAACAATGCTTGCCACCACGCACGATCGGCGCTTGCTTGTGGGCTGGTGGCGGTTCGCAGCGTTTGGATGACGTATTGTTCAAAGCTCGCAGTGAGTGCTGGCAGCGCAATTGGCTGCTTTTGATCCAGCTTGGTATAGACCTGCCACAGCTCATCAAGCAGAATGCTGGTGCTCCAGCCATCAGCAATACTATGGTGCAACAGCACATACAAATGCCAACGCTTGGCTCCATCACTGCATAACACAACCCGAAACAGCGGCGGGTTAAGCAGATCAAATTGATAATGCGCCAAGCGTTGTTCGAATGCTGCCCGATCAGCTGGAGCCTCGCGCTGCTCAAACCACAGGCTAGGTGGCAGCAGATTTGGATCGATGATGCGTTGACGTGGTTCAGTTTGGGCCTTATCTACAGGCTCGAATTTGGCCCGCAGCATGGGATGCCGCGCCACCAAATAGCTGAACGCAGCCTGCAAAAGCGTAGGATCGAGCCAGCCCGCAATTTGCTGGCGAATCAACGTAAAAGCTGGGCTTTCTGGATAGAGCTGATGGCCAACGTAAAAGGCAATTTGGGCTGGGGCAAGCGGAAATGTTGCTTCATTGCTGATTTGCGGAATGGTCTGCGCAGCAGTATCAATAGTTTGGATTGCAGGCTGTTCAGCGTCGATCAGCGTACTCAAATGCGCCGAAAGCTCGCGAATCGTCTGAAATTCAAAGAACAACGTCAAGGGCAAAACCATGCCGGTGGCTTGCTCAAGCTGCTTAACCAAATCGATAGCTTGCAGCGAATCAAGGCCCAGCGCCAGAAACGAGGCATCAGCAGCAATCTGCTTTGCTGGCAATTTGAGGGCTTTGGCAACCAAGGCCTGAATTTGCTGGCTAAGCTCGCTTGAATTGATGCTTGCCACCGATGATTGTTGGCGCTGTGGTTGAATGGTTGCTTGGGGCTGCGGGTTGGTTTCAGCAGGAGCCACAATCACAATCTGGCTCTGATCTGCATACAGCACCTGCTCGAAGGCGTGCAGCGCTTGGCTGGGTTGCAGCGGTGACAAGCCTCGTTGGCGCAGATGCTCGACCAACATTGGGGTTGCCGCTAAGCCGATGCCATCCCATGCACCCCAATTCAGGGCCGTCATGGCCCGACCTGCCTGGCGCTCGCTGACCGCAAATGCATCGAGAAAGGCGTTGGCCGCCACATAATCGGGAATGCCCCCACCAAGGCCCGGCACAACCACCGCAATCGACGAGCAATTAAGAAAGAAGGCTGGTTTTTGCTGATGCCGCTCAAGTGCCCGCGCCAAGAGCCATGTGCCGTTAACTTTTGGCTCAAGCACCGCCGAAAATTGCTCAGCGCTTTTGGTGTGCAGCGAAGCAACATCGACAATGCCAGCTGCTTGGATTACGCCAAAAATTCCGGTTTCGGTTGTTGCCAGCTCAGCGATAAGCTGCTCGACCTCGTGGGAATTGCAAATATCAACTTGGCGATAGTGCGCGCTTGCGCCCAAGGCTTCAAGCTCCGCAAGCAAGGTTTTGTGTTTTTGATCAAGCGCCGAGCGGCCAAGCAGGATTAATCTTGGTTGGTTGTTGCTGGCTAAATGGCGCGCCAGCTGTGCGCCAACGCCGCCTGCACCACCAACGATCACAATTACGCGGCCTGGCGTTTCGGTGGGTTTGCTGCTGGTTGTGATCGCTGGCAAGGCTGCTAATTGACGATTTAGGCGCTGGCCGCCACGCCATGCCAGCACGCCATTGCTTGGTTGAGCTTTTAACTCATGGGCAAGCGCCTGGAGTTGCGCCGCAGCCTCAGCATTCAGCGCCAGATCAAGCGCCACGCATGGAATTCTAAGGTGCTGATCGGGCAAGGCCGCCGCCAAACCTGCAATTAATGCTTGTTCTGGGGCAAGTTGCTCTTGCTGCTCAATTGGGTAAGCTCCGGCAGTAACAACCCACAAACCAGCTGGCTGAGCTGTTTTGGGCTGGGCCAACAGCAATTTGCTGAGTGCTAAGAGGCCTAATACGCCGGCAGTCGATGGCTGATCGGATGTTGCCTCCCAATCTGTCAACACAATCAGGCCATAGCGCTGCATGTTGAATGTTGCCAGCTGCGTTGCCAGCGATTCGCTACTGGTCAGCACGCAGGTTTGATTATTGGCGTTGAGCATTGCCGCCAGCTGCTTAGCCAGCTCATGATCCGGATTGGCGATGAGAATCCAGCGTTCGATTGGCTGTTCAGCTGTGGCTGGAAGTGCAGTCGGTTGCCAAACTAGCTGTTGCAATAAGGCTGGCGCAAACTTTGGTTGCGGGGCTTCAGCGTTGCGCAAATCGCTTAGGTCGAGCAATATCTGGCCATCGGCGGCCTTGAGTTGCAAGCGATAGCCGTTTGGAGTTGCTTGCAAACTGACTGTACTGATCTGCTGGCCGTGCAAATGGGTTGCTTGGTTGGCTGCTGGCTGTAGTTCAAGCGCTTGCTCTTTGGGCAGCAGCCGTTGGGCGGTTGGCAACCAATGCTGCTCCCGGGCAAAGGGATAATTCGGCAAGCGCACTCGGCGACCAGCTCCGATTGCCAGTGCTGGCAAATCGAAATCAACGCCATGGACCCACAAACGCCCGATTGCGTTGCGAATTGTGGCATGATCATCCTCGCCACGCCGTAACAAGGCCTCAACATTCCAGCTAGGCGCGCGACCTGCCAGCATTTGGCGCGCAAAAGCCGCCAAGGTGCTGCCCGGGCCAATCTCAATAAAGCTATCGAAGCCTTCAGCAATCAGCCGTTCGAGCGCAGGCGCAAAACGCACTGGCTCAACCACTTGGGCAGCCCAGTAATCAGCGTCGAGTTTAGCAGGGCCGCGCATCCATTCCACGCTGACGGTGCTCAATAATGGAATAGCCGGATTAGCTGGCTCAAGCGCACTCGCGACCTCGGCAATGGCTTGGACAGCGGGTTGCGTCAAGGACGAGTGATAGGCCAGATTGTGATTAACGATCACTGCATGAACGCCATCACGCGCTAACTGTTCTAGCACCCGTTTGACTGCGCTGCTCGTACCTGAGATAACCACTTGATTTGGGGTGTTGTAGGCAGCAATATTTAGTGGATCTATTTGTTGGGCCACCAGCACCGCAACCAACGCTTCGGGTGCAAACACTGCCGCCATCATGCCCGGCTCTGCCAAGCTTGCCATGAGTTGCCCGCGCGCTCGCGCCAGCTCCAAAACTGCCTCAAAACTCAGCACGCCTGCAATGCATGCTGCCGCCAGCTCGCCAACACTATGGCCCACAACTGCATCGGGCTTGAGTCCCCAACTCAGTACCAGCCGCGCTAAGGCAACTTCAAAGGCCACCAGCAGCGGTTGGGTAACTTCGGTATCAGCTAACTCTGCACTTTCAACATCTGCTGCAAAACACCATTCAAGCAGGGTTCGACCTTTGATCAGGCCAAGTTGCTCCGAGGCTGCATCGAAGGTGGCCTTAAACACTGCTTCCCGCTGGTAGAGCAACGCTCCTTGTTGCGGATATTGCGCGCCTTGGCCGGCAAACAGCAGCGCTACTTTGCGCCGTTTGGTGACGAGTGGCCCAACTAGCAGGTTTTGTTCAGTAGTGCCAGCAGCATAATTCTCCAAGCTTGTGGCCACCGCTGCCAGATCAGCGCTGATGATGGCTGCCCGCTGGGCAAACACTTCGCGCTCTGCGAAACTGAAATACAAGTCTGCTACACATAACGAGTGATCAAATCGAATCTGTTCAGCCAACCCAGCAGCAAGTTCGCGTAATGCTTGTTCGTTGCGCGCTGAAATGGGAATGAGCTGGAGCGCAGCCTCAGTGCTTTCAGCGACTGGTATCGGTGGCGGCTCCTCAAGAATGATATGCGCATTCGTACCGCCAAAGCCAAAGCTATTGACTCCAGCGCGCAGTGGGTGCGGCCCCTGCCATGCTTGCAGGGTCGTGTTAATCGCCATGCCAGCAGGCTCCAGTTCGAAACGATGATTGGGTTTTGAATAGTGCAGGCTTGGCGGAATTTGGCGCTGCTGCAGCATCAAAATCACTTTGATCAGCGCAGGAATACCTGCAGCGTTGAGCAAATGGCCGACATTGGTTTTGACCGAACCAATTAAACGTGGCGCTGCATTACTCGCAGGGGGAAAGATTTGGGCCAATGAGCGTGCCTCGGTTGGGTCGCCAATTGCGGTGCCCGTGCCATGAGCCTCGATATACGAGACACTCGCTGGATCGATCTGGGCCTCAGCGTAGGCTTGACGCAGGGCTTCTGCCTGACGTAACGGATTGGGAGCCATTGGGCTGAGCGAGCGGCCATCATTATTAATTGCCGAGCCGCGAATGAGTGCCAGCACGCTATCACCATAATGTTGAGCCTTGCTGAGCCGTTCAATAATCAAAACCCCAGCCCCTTCACCAAGCACAATGCCATCGGCTGCATCATCGAAGGCCCGACAACGCCCGCTTGGCGAGAGTGCGCCAGCCCGCTCTAGCAGCTGAAATGGGGTTTCAGTCAGATTAAGGTTTATCCCGCCAACAATCGCCAGATCGCAATCACCAACTAAGAGGCTGGTGCGCGCCATATGCAGTGCAACCAACGTCGATGAGCAGGCGGTATCAATCGCTATGGCTGGGCCGTTCAAATCAAGACAATGGGCAATTCGTCCGGCAATCAGGTTGCGCATATTGCCAGTTGCCGCCGATGGGTGTAATTGTTCGCTATTGGCGACGAGTGGCAGCAACAGCTCTTGATACGAGGCCTCGCCAACCCCGATAAATACGCCAACCCGCCGATTTTCCCGCCGCTGGGCGGCATAGCCAGCGTGCTCTAAGGCGTGGTAAGCCAATTCCAACAGGATGCGCTGTTGCGGGTCCATCGCAGCAGCTTCAGCAGGGCTAAGCTTAAAAAAGCTGGCATCAAAATAGCTCACCGCATCCAGTTGGCTGCCCCAGGCATGGCCTTGCGGCGCAGGGCTGGCGAGGCCATCGAGCCGTTGGCGGGGCAGTTGCCCGACGCTATCGACTCCAGCCACCAGATTGGCCCAAAATTCTTCAGGCGTTGCCGCATCAGGCAGCCGACATGCCATGCCAATAATGGCAATTGGCTCAGGTGTGGTGCTACGCTCACGCTGGATTGGCTCCTGTGTCGTATTCTGATTTGACATAATTTTGGTTTGTTCTTGCAGCCAAGCAGTAAGGCCAGCAGGGGTTGGCTGTTGGCGCAGCGCCGCAACATCAGGCTCGACATTAAACTGCTCACCAAGCGCCGCCAACAGATCCATCAATTGCAATGAAGTAGCGCCTAAATCAAACACTGAATCGTGTAACCCAATCTGACTTGGATCAATGCCGATAATCTGGCCGCACAGCGTGATGATGGTTTGTTCGATGCTGGCCGGAGCCATGCTGGATGCTGGCTGGTTGTGTTCGGCCAACGCCGTTTGGACGGCAGCAATTAGGCTGCTAAACTCGCCTGCTTCATAGCGTTGGCGCAACTCTGTGCGCCTGATTTTGCCGCTGGTTGTGCGCGGAAACTGACTGGCGCGTAGCGGCACAATCTCAATTGCGGTTGTGCCGGTGGTGCGACGCATGACACGAATCAGTTGATTAATCGCTGGCAAGGCTGATTGCCAAGCATTCAGCGCCAAAAAAACGATGACGCGCTCTTGGCGATTGCCCAGCCCATCAACACCACAGACGGCGATGCGTTTTGGATTCAGCCCTTTGATGCTGGTTGCAAGGGCTTCGAGGTCGGGGGCATGGTGCTTGTGACCATTAACAATCACAATTTCCTTGGCGCGCCCAGTGATAACCAAGCGTCCGTTGTGCAGAAAACCAAGGTCGCCAGTGCGCAGCCAACCAGCACAAAATGCTGCCGCTGGATCGTTGCTGCGATAATAACCGCGCATCAACTGCGGCCCTGCAACCTGAATATGGCCAACATGATCAGCAGCAAGCGGCTGATCAGCAGCATCGACGATCCGCACATGGCAATCAGGAATCGGCACGCCAACATCAACCAGCTCTAAATAGCGTGTTTGATCGTTTGAATTGGGCTGTTCAGTGATTATCCTTACCCGCTCTTCGTGAATCAGAATCTGGCGATCAACAAGGTGGGTCTGCATCCCTTTACCGAGCGGCGATAGCGTAACCCCAACACTAGCTTCAGCCAACCCATACACTGGCAACAGAGCTTGTGCCGAAAAACCTGTCGCAGCCACATGGCGAAGAAACGCCCGACAACGCTCGGCCACAATTGGCTCTGCGCCAACAATCAACAAGCGTACACAGCTCAAATCAAGCCCAGTCAGCTGGTCTGGTTTAACTCGTCGCGTCACTAAATCTAAGGCAAACGGAGCTGCCGTCAACAACGTGGCTCGATGGCGATGGGTCTGTTCTAGCCAGCTGGCTGGGCGGCGAGCAAAATAAAATTCATCAAGTTTGACCTGTTTAATGCCAGCAGCCAGCGGCAACAAGTGAGCGGCAATCAGGCCCATATCGTGATAATAGGGCATCCAACTGACGACACAATCGTCGGCGTTGATTGCACATGCACTGCCCATTTGACGCAAATTTGCTAGTAGTCCAGCGTGGGTCAACTCGATGCCTCGTGGCTCGCCAGTGCTGCCCGAGGAAAATTGCAGATAGGCGAGATCGCCTACTGCTGCTGGCGTTGAACTCGATGAGCGTGAGCGCAACAATTGAACTGTTGCAGTTGACCATGGCCCAGCAAGCGTGTGCTGTTCGTGTTGCAACATCGAGGCTTGAGCAGCTAATGCCTCACCAACGGCGGCGCTGGCAAGCAGCGCTGGTTGCTCAAGCGTCTGCCAGATTGCCAGAATGCGCTCTGGTTCGGCGGCCAGCGGGGCGGGAATTAAGCCAGCGAGGATTGCACCCCAAAAACCAGCCAGAAAATCGGCACTTGCTTCGAGCGCAATTAACAGCACTTGGCCTGCAACCAGCCCATTGCGCTCAAGCTCCGCAGCAACTTCTTGCGCTGTTATATACAGTTCGCGATAGCTAATCGCCTGTTCGTGGTCAGCTGCGGTGCGATGAATAATTACTTGGTCAGGGGTGGTTTCTGCGCTAGCTCGCAGCAGATCAGGCAGTGTCCGAATAGTGCGCGACAACAAATCAGCAACCATGCGGCATTCTCCAGTAGAGCCTTCCTCGAAAAGACGTTGATAACAGGATTGCCGTTCTCATGGAAATGACCAAGGTTCTGGACATGTATCAGCGTACAATGGGCGGCGCAGCGATTTTTTCGTTAAGAGGATACCACAAGCTAGTCGATGAGTGGTGTCTCTGCCTTTGTAGCGGTTGCTTATTTTATTAAGGTAGCGTAATTTTGCGAATTGGCCCTGGCGCTGATTGGCGCGGCCCTACTATTTCCCAATCCGCAAAATAATAGCTGCGACTATCGGGACTCCATGCGTTCAAACAGCCCGTTGTATAGTACCCGGATGGCAGATCAATCACCATTCCGCCTAGACCGCCAGTCACCGGATCGCGTTCCCAAATCTGTGAGCCATTGGCAACGTACCGTCCATTGGGTGAGGGATTCCAGAGCGGCACATCAAAATTATAGGTGGTTGGTGGGAGTGGATGTGTCAAGGTAGTGGTATCGGTGACGATGCCATGCGGATGTCATACAACCAGCGTTGATCTACCAAGATAACATCATCGGGATACCAACGCACTCCTGGAAGGACACCACGATCCGTGATGGAAAGCGGAATCGTGATCGCCTTGGTGGTGGTCAGATCGATAATCTGACTGTCATAGCCACGTTTATAGCCATCGTCATTGGGTTCATAGATATGGGCAATCACATAGCGGTGGGATGGCGAAAGCGCGCAGACACCGACATGGACATTAGGAATGACAATTGGCGCAACCCGATCGCGCTCCGAAGCACAGCCACTAACTAACCCAAACAGCAGTATTCCAAGGTAATACCAGCGCATTCTTGCTCCCTTCTTCATTTATCTCAGCGTAGTAGCCTCAGTATAGCGCTCCTTGGCGTAAAAAATGCCTTGTTCAATGCACACGAGCCGATATTGTGCTCAAATTATGTGAAAAATCGTACAAATTACCTATTGTTATTTACTTCACAAAGGTGTAGAATCGATAACGTGCGGTAACAACAGGAGGCCCAAAATGCAAAAAGTGATTATTATTGGGGCTGGGTTTGCTGGCCTGCGGGCTGCCAAAACCTTAGCGGGCAAAAACCTCGATGTATTATTAATCGATCAACAAAATTATCATTGTTTTCAACCGCTGCTTTATCAAGTGGCAACTGCTGGCTTGGAGCCAGAGCAAATTGCCTACCCCGTGCGTGGCATTATGCACAATTGGCCGGGTGTGCGCTTTTTGATGGCCCGCGTCGAGCACATTGACCGCAGTGCCAAACAGGTACAAACAACCATGGGCAGCTTTAGCTATGATTATTTAATTGTCGCTGCTGGCGGCCAAACCAACTTTTTTGGCAATCGCGAGCTTGAGCAATATAGCTTTGGCCTGAAAAACTTAAACGATGCTGAGCAGTTGCGCAACCATTTATTAAGCACCTTCGAACGCGCTGCCTACGAAGCCGACCCCAAGGTGCGCCAAGCTTTACACACTTTCGTGGTGGTTGGTGGCGGCCCGACCGGAGTCGAATTGGCTGGCGCGATTCGCGAATTGGTTAAGCATGTTTTGGTACGCGATTTCCCCCAACTCGAAAATCGCCAAGTCCAGGTGATTTTGCTCGAAGCCACCGATAAAGTGCTGGGCATGTTTCCAAAACGCTTGCAGCACAAAACCTTGCGCCGCTTGGAGCAAATGGGTGTCGATGTACGCTTAAATACGGCAGTTGAGGGCGCTAGTGCCGATCAGGTGCAACTTAAAGGTGGCGAGGTGATTCCTACCCACACCCTAATTTGGGCGGCTGGGGTGCAAGGCGTTACGTTGGCCCACAGCCTTGAATTGGCTTTGGCGCGCGGCAATCGGGTGCAAGTGCAGCCCGACCTGAGCCTCGCCAATGATCCAGCGGTCTATATTGTTGGCGATTTAGCCTATATCGAGCAGGCAGGCAAACCCTTGCCCCAAGTTGCGCCGGTGGCGATTCAACAAGCGGTGACGGCGGCAAAAAACATTCTGCAACACAGCGAAGGTCGCGCAACCAGCAACTTTGTCTATCGTGATCGTGGCTCGATGGCGACGATTGGGCGCAATGCAGCGGTGGCCTATATTTTTGGGCTTCAGTTTTGGGGCTTTCCTGCTTGGGTCGTCTGGCTGTTCATTCACCTGATGAGCTTGGTTGGCTTTCGCAATCGCGTGGTCGTCTTAATCAACTGGGCCTACAATTACTTCTTTTATGATCAAGCAATTCGCTTGATTACTGCCAATCGCAAGCCTGGCGATGTTGATCTGGCCCCAGCGCTTGAGCATATTCAAGCTACAACCAAATAAATAACGTACCAGCGTCAACAAGCTCAGTTGGCGCTGGTTGTTAATCTTTCCGATAGATAGTCAGTAATCGAACACTGTTCAGTGAAGTAAATCAGCCAAACAGCGCAATTAAAGAGGCAAAATCTTACATATGGCAGCCATTAAAGGCCAAATGATGGCTTTTCGCGATGTTTGGTCAAAAATCGAACAATGATCAACAAATACTTCAATTTGGTTTTTGCTTCAAGTTGCGACACTTTTAGCGCAGCAGCATCCAATAGAGCCAAAGTAGCGGAATCGGCAAGAGCCAGTAGAGCCGTTCGCGTAGCCACAAACTGCGCCGTTTGGCGAATGAATAACCAGCTAAGCAAATCGTTAAACCTAATTCACAATATTTTACATAATGCCATTGTTGATAGTACCTCAACTCTGCCCCCATAAGGGCTTTTGAATTGATCCCATACCAGCGTCGATCTTCGATCAATACCCAGATGATGAGGCTGAGAATTACCACCACGGGCGTTAGCACATCAAGGAGATAGAGCAGCCAGCTTGGTTTTTCAACATTTTGCGGTACGTTGTACATAGCATTTCCTTCCCCATCAATTTACTGACTCATGTGCTGGATAGCCAGCTGAGTATACCAAATTTGCAGCTTGAGCATGATATTTATATTGACAGTAAACTGTCGTAATGGTAAAATATTGTCATTATGGCAGATTTGAATCAACAAGCTGAAGTTTTTACCAACCTCATTCTTGAGCTATTTCGCTTGAACGGGGTATTATTGGCAGTTGGCGATCGGTTGACTGGGCCGGTTGGCTTGAGCAGCGCACGCTGGCAGGTGCTTGGAGTGGTCGAACATGGCCCAATTTCAGTGGCGCATGTGGCCCGAACAATGGGGCTGACGCGGCAAACTGTGCGCCAAACCGCCGAGGGCTTATTCAAAGACGGCTTTATTGTCTATGCGGATAACCCGCATCATCGCCGTTCGCGGCTGATGGAGCTTACACCCAAAGGTCGGGCAGCGCTGGACTATGTGGCTCAACGCCAAGCCCAATGGGCTAGTGCTGTGGTGGCAAACCAAGACCTCGCCAACTTAAACGAGACGTTTGATACGTTGCACCAGTTGCGCCAAACCCTGGAAATCTATGAGGAGACAAACGCTGATGAAACTCAATCATCTGAATCTGACGGTTGATGACGTAACGACGGCTCACCAGTTTCTCCAAACCTATTTTGGCCTCCAAGACCTTGGCACCAACAAGAATATGGGCTTTCTGGCTGACGAGTCGGGAATGGTGCTTTCGCTGACGCATATGAAACTGGCCAAGGAAAGCGAAGTTCGCTATCCTGGCTCGTTCCACATCGGCTTTATTCAGCCAAGCGAGGAGCGCGTCAACGAGATCAACCAACGCCTGCGCGATGATGGTTTCGAGGTTGAAGCACCACACAAGGCCCACGGCTCGTGGACGTTCTATTTCACTGCGCCTGGCGGCTTTGTGATTGAGGTGCTTTGCTAAGCAGCTAGTTTAATTGATTGCTATACAGCATATTAGTTACTAGCTGGAATGTGGGTGGCAAACCAATACGGCGGCGGACATGGGGGATTATGCGGCTGCACATGAGCAAAATAATCAGCACCCACGCTGCCGCCGCCGAGGGTTACTGCCGTACCAAGCTGGATTTGAACCTTCGTTTGCAGATCGCTGATGTTGCTGCCGTCAAAGGCTATGCTTGCTTTCCAAATTACCGCATAGCCTTGGGGATTGTGGGGCGAAACGAGGCGCATGCAGCCATCCTGAACTTTTAGCACGCCACTCGTAAGCGCTGCTGGCTCTGGCCATTGCAAGTTTGGTTGCAGTTGCAGAAATAGCGCTGCTGGAAGTACGGTTACGAGCGAGGGCGTTGCGGGAAGTGCTTGCTCGTGAGGTTGGCAAGCACTCAGGCTCACGAGCAAGCAGCTAAGGCTCAGCCAACGCAGATATTTTTTTGACATAATTATTTCCTTTCGGTGGTCAATGGTTATGCCCTCACCCCCAGCCCCTCTCCCACTGAACGCGGGCGAGGGGAGCACGGACTGGTTGGTTCTCCATCGAACTGGTGAGGGATTCAGAGGGAATACTCTGGTTAACGTGATGAACTAGTACACTGTGAGCTCAAGTTGGAGCGGTATCCATCCATTTAATTGGATCAAGTCGCGAGGTCGGCATTACGTTGGGGCTTAGCAGTACAGAGCGAGAACCTGATCGAGCGGCTGGCCGTCGACCAGCAGCATCAGATGTGGCTCGCGTGTGTAGCGGGTTTGATATAGTTCAGTGCTAATACGCTGCATGGTAACCTCAATCTCTGCTCAATCAATGAGTTGCAAGCCACGTTTTGGGTTGCTTGATGCACTATAGCATACAGCACCCTTGCCCAATAGCTCATTAAACTGGCAACGCTCGCCTCAGACTTTGGTTGCTTGTGGCTATTTGATGAGTATGCTATGCTCAGGCCTGATTGGTTGATTGAGGAGCATGGCGATGAATCTGCAACCCACTGAGCATGACATTTTACTGGCAGCTGCCAAGCATGCTGAGAGCGAACGTTTATTGCAGCTACGCCTAAATGGCTTTGTTGGACGCACGACCGAACAAGCAGCTATTCAGGCCTTGATTGAGCAAACCAGACCACGTGGCGGCTATGTGTTAGTCACGGGTGGCGCTGGTGTAGGCAAAAGCAGCCTCATTGCCCAACTCATTGTGAGCGCTGGGCTGGCCCAAACTCCCCATCACTTTATTGCCCTGACCCCTGGGCGCAACTATCAGTTGGATTTGCTGCGAAGCGTCGTTGCCCAGCTCATGCTCAAACATCACTTGGAACAGCGCTATTTTCCTGCTGATAATTATTCGGCGTTGCGCTTAGAATTTGGCCAAATAGTCCACGAACTCTCCACGCGTGGCATCAGCGAAACGATCTATCTTGATGGCTTGGATCAACTTCAGCCTGAGGTTGATGGAACGCGCGATATTAGCTTTCTGCCGTTGCAGTTGCCGCCTGGAATTGTGATCGTGCTTGGTTCACGCCCTGATGAGCGGATTGATCGCTTGGGACTTGAGCATGGAGTGAACTATGCTGTTCCAGCGCTGAGCACTGATGATGTAATTACGCGCTGGCAGCAGGTACAGCCCTCAGTTGAAATAGCAGCGTTGCAGCAGCTTGCCAACGCACTGGCGGGCAACGCTTTAATGGTCGAACTTGCTGCAAGTTTAATCATTCAATGCGACCAAGCCGAATTGCGCTCGTTGATTGCGCAGGTCGGTCGTGAACCAAGCAACCTTTTTCGCCTAAGCTTGAAGCGGATTGAACATCAATCCCCGACTCAATGGTCGAGCGTGATTCGCCCACTGCTGGCTGTGTTGGTGGTGACGCAAGAGCCGTTGCTACCCTCAGCGATTGCCATCCTCATTGAACAACCAGCCGATTTGGTTATCGAAGCGCTTGATCTCATGAACGATTGGGTAACTGCTGCGGTGGATCAACGCTTGGCGCTACGCCATTTGTTGTTTCATGAGTATCTCGTGCAAGCTGAATTCAGTAGCGCAGAACTGCGGGCGTGGCATCAGCGGTTTGCAACATGGTGTGGTGTTGAGCTTGATACGATTTGGCAAGATAGCCCTACACCTGCGGAGCAAGCCCGCCGCTGGTATGCACGTCACCATATGATGACCCACTTAGCGCTGGCCGAGCAATGGGCTGCGCTTTGGCAGCTGGTAGATACTGGTGATTATGGTGCGCAGAAAGTGCGTTTCGACCCAAGCACCAGACTCTATGGCCTCGATTTGGATCGGGCACGCGAAAGTGTGATTGTTGCCCACCAGCATCAAGCTGTTGACGATCAGCTGGCATCCTTGCCTCGGCTCTGGCGCTATAGCCTACTGCGTACTAGCCTCACCGCCCATGCCGATCAATGGCACGATGATATGTTTGCGATTGTCGCGGCTAGTGGGTTCATCGCCGAAGCTCTCGCCCAGATTGAAATTTGCTCTGATCCCTCACGCCAAGTCCGTTTATGGCAAAGTATCTTAACCTATGCTGCTCCTGAGCGACGTTTGCCCATCATTCAGCGCATGGAGCAGGTGGCACGTAGCCTGCGCGATGCCGACGAGCGCGATAAGGCACTTGGCAGTGTTGCGATGGCCTATATCGAACAGGAGCTGTTTTCGCTTGGCTACTCGATTATGCTGACACTTGAGCATTTTCGTGATTCATGGCGGTATAGTCTCTTGCAGAATCGGCTTGAGCATGGTGATATTTCCCAAGCGCACATGGTTATGGCTCAGATTGAAGCGCCAAAATATCAGGTTAAAAGTGCGATCCTGATTGCCAAGCACTTAATCGCCACAGCCGACCATGAGCAAGCCTATAGCTTGCTCACGCAGGTACTCCCGCTAGCTGATGAAGGTGATTTGATCAAAGTTCAATGTCTGTTGGCGAATGTGCATTGGCATGCGGGGAACGATCCGCAAGCGCAGGCGCTGCTTGTTGAGGCCGAAGCTGGCCTTCAACACCTATCCGAATGGGCGTATGGTGATGGTCTTGATTCGATCATGGATACCTACTTAACCCATCGAGATCAAGCCAGTGCTCAGCGCTTAGCCGAGAGCACAAACGATTATCGATATTTGTTCACGACCCTCTACCTCAAGCATGGCGATAGCGTAACAGCCGCCAAGTATGCGTCAATGATTGACAAAGATGGTTATCGTAATTCGGCCCATACGAAACTCATCGAATGGTATTGCCAGCAAGCTGATTTTGAGAGCGCACAAACCCTGCTTTCGTTAATGCTCTCCGCAGGCAGCCAGCATGAGGCTGCCTGTATTGTGGCGCGGGCGTATGCAGAGCGCCAGCAATTTGTAGCGTTTGAAGCAACCTTAACCATGACCATCGATACTGCACCCAACGATGATGATATTTATGGGTTAATAGGTATTGCTGAACTCTATGCAAGCTATGGATTTGATGATCAAGCCTGCGCAGTGTTGGCCCGTGTCTTCCCTTTGATTGCGCGGCTCTCGCTGCACCGGCAAGAAGGGCTGCCCGAATGGGTTGAATTTGCGCAAGTAATTGGGCGCTATGGCTATCCATCCTTCTATGATCAGCTTCTGAAGGTGGTTTTTATCCGCGAAGAAGAGTTTCACTATGCTACTGCGCTGGCCAAAATGGCCCAATGCTATGCGAACTATGGCGAGTTTGCGCGGGCTGAGCAGTTAATCCAGGCTATTCGTACCACGAAAATAGCGGTTAATGCATTAAAAGAATTGGCGCTGATTGCCCATGCTGACCAATTAGCAACCCAAGCCGTGCACTATGTGCATACAGCCCATTCACGGTTACGCGGCAGCGAAGATGAGGCTGAGCAGATTGAATTGTTGGGGATGTTGGCTACCACAGCATGGTCGCTGGGATTAACCGACCTGAACCAGTTGTTGATGGCTGAGGGCAGGCAGTTGCTGACCCAGCTTCCTCAGGAGCGTCAGGTGTATGCAGCAAATGATTTGATTGACAGTTACCAAGCTCAGCAGAACGCGACCGAAGCGCTTGCAATCGCCCAATCGATCCACGACCCAGAGCACTATCAGCGCTTGATTGAGCGAGTGATTGACCATTATATTGAGGCTCAAGATCTCAACCAAGCTTATTATATCCTGACCCACTACCAAACCGCAGGCGATCAATATAAACTCTCGCTGCATAGCATTGCAATCGCTGCCCGCGAACAGGGCCAGATCGAGCTTGCCTCCCAAACGTGTGCTGAACTGATGTTTGTACTTGATGACTATACGCATGTGCTTGGTCGATTAAATATGTTAAAAAATTTAGCAATTAATCAGTTAACGTATGGCAGTGATGCAAGTTTGCCTTTGTTGCTCGATAGATTGCGCACAACAGATCCTCAAACGGTAGATCTGTATTCTCATGTTATGGCACTCTGCGAAATCGCGGCAGTGTATGCACAACAATCCAATCATACGGCGTTTGCCGAGTGGCTTCACCTTGCGCATAGCGTTGCAAAACAGGCTGTGCGCTCGGCGCGGGCACGTTTGGTCAGCCTTGCCTATGAAACGCTGGCCAAAACCTATCTTGCCTATGCTGATGATGCGGCAATTCAAGCGTTGCTTGAAGAGCATTGTGGTGTGGCCCAGATTTGTGCCGAACGCGGTGATCAAAGCTTTGCCTTGATGGTATTAAGTAAGAGCTACGCGCATTATGCACACCAAAAACAGCCACGCTTTCGTGCAGAGGCGTATCAGATTGCGCTCACGATTCCTGACCCATGGGATGCTGCAAATGCTCTGACAACGGTTGCCAAGGCCTATGTAGTGGCTGGCGATCATGCAGTCGTCCAAACGATCATTACCCAGATTTTGCAACGCGAACATAATCTGAATAATGATGCGATGATTGATCTTAAGGATGTGCCTTGTAAGCTTGCTTTGGTCTACATAGAACAAGGGGATTTTGCGCACGCCTATGCCCTGATCGCAGGGCTTGGGCCTTCGTACCATAAAGATAAGGCATTAAACCAACTGATTGCCCATTGCCTTCAGAGCGATCAGCTTGATCAAGCCTATACGTTTTCCCATGAATTTGAATACATAGAAGAACGATCAGTAGTTGTTGAACAGATCATTCGCGTCTATAGTGACCAGCAGCAATGGGCGGCGCGAATGCAGACGCTTCAAGTGGCATGGCGTAGGTGTCGCCATACCTACGATCTCTGGACGCTGAGTACAGCGATTTTGCCATTGCTGCCCAGCGAGCGCTGGCTTGGCACGGCCTTGCTCGATTCGTTGCCATGGGTCGAGCAGCAACTCCAGCGTTATTCCTAAACAATCGACGAGCTAGCTCTATTGCAAAATCTCAATAACAATCGACGAGCCAGCTCTATTGCAAAATCTCAATATATGGTATTGTTAGGCAATATCACGACAATTGTTCAATAATGGCTTTGCTGGCCAAATTGATGCGCAAGCTTGCTACGTTTTTGCTCAAACGCCCTCTTTCCTAGCAAGTAGCTACCCAAGCGTCGTATCGTGTTGAAATTGAAGGAGTGTCGAAGCGATGCCTAGCAATCTTGCAGCTCAAATAGCAGAAATCTGGCAGCAGCTTGTCAACGATTATCACTGGCAATACACCCCTCACGCCAGCGCCATCATCGAACAAATGAATACATGGTGCATGAGCGAATCAATTAATGACCCAACAATCATCAGGCGGCGACTAATCGCGCATTACAACGAAATGCTCTACGCTGGAATGCAAGATCAGGCGGAGGATGCAGCCCGCGATCTGCAACGAGCGTGTATGCAAGCAGGACGACGCTCAAACTATTCAGCTGACGAATTAGAAGAGTTTGCCGCCGATGCGGTGATGATTGTGATTCGCAAACTGGGCGAGATTCAGCCGCAACGCATTTTGGCCTATGCGTTTGCCTGTATGCGCAATGCACCAAAGGCCTTAGCCAAAGAACCAAAGAGCGTGAGTCTCAATGATGATTATGATGGCAGCAATAGCTATACTGATCAGTCGATCCAGCAGGTTGAGCAAGCAATAGCCGAAAATGACTTGCAACAGGTGCTCAAAGCAAGCTTGCCCAATCCGCTCGAGTTTGAAATTATCTATCGCAGCTACTTTTCCGCTGAGACACCGCGCGCGATTGCCGCCGCATTGGCGCTGAAACCAGAACAAGTGCGGTTGCTAAAAAGTCGGGCACTCAAAAAATTGCGTGAGCATCCCCACGTTAGACAGCTGTTTGAGCACCTCTTGGTGGAATCATAGCGCTTGCGCGCTTGCTCGATCGTGTATGATAATCCTGTCTATACCCAATGAGGTTAGTATGAGCTACCAAGATTCTCAGAACCAAAATGCGCGTATGCAGCAGTTGTATAATCGCTTAACTGCCAAACCTGAGCCATGCGCCAACTATCATGACCTGCTGCTTCAAGCAGCCCAGTTAGAGGCTGATGAGGTTGATATTGATACCGAGCTTCGGTTTAGCGAATTGTTTGAACACCTTGATCTCTGTCTCGATTGCGCCGAGGAATATGCAGAAGTTGTGGCAATGCTGCGTGCATATGCCAACCAGCCTCAAGCGGTTGAATTGCAAAAGCAGCGCACATTTTTCCCCAAGCCAGTCCCAACCGCCGAGCGCAAAGATTCGAAAAAGTGGCTGAAACTGTGGCAAGCAGCCAAACGCCAGCTTGAGCTAAACCTGCCCACAATCAGCCTGCAGCCGATGCTGCCAACAATGGCGACAACTGCGCTGTACAATAGCCAATTAACCGAATTTACAGGCAAACCATTTTTCGTTGTGGCGCTGATCGATACCCAAGACCCGCCAGTACTCAAGGTAACCTTACGCGAACCACAACCCAAACAATGGCAGGTCACTGTACAAACCACCCAGCAGCGCTATAGCCAAACCACGAATGCGCAAGGCAACGCTGAGTTTACAACGATTCCTGCAACAGAATTAATGCAAGGTATTGTATTAACCTGCACTGAACTCTAAACCGAGTAGCCATGCTTTACTCGAAGCATGGCTACTCGTCTTCCATCGTGCTTAAAACCATAAATAAACTTAGCAGTGACATCAGTATTGCCAAGGATGGCACTGCTAGCATCCACTGAAGATGTTTGAGTGCATAATTAAACAAGACCGGAACGAGCACCAGAAACACGAGCGTCATACACAAAATAATGATGTGGTTGAGCGTTTGAGTTTGCGGCGAATCATAGGTACCTAAAGCCCATTGATTGCGGGTAAAGCGGCGCATAAAAATAGCACATCCAAGACTATTGCAGCTTATAAGCAACAGCAGCAGCAGATAGTTATAGGGCTTTACGCCGATCGATTGGCCAAACATAATAAAGCTGAAGCTGTAGGCTGCAACCAGCAGAATATAACTCAACCCGTAGCCAAAATAAGCGCCCAAAAATTTGGTTATGCGTAAAAATCGGCTGGTTGCAGGTTCCATATAGCTCGGCTGAAAATAAGGCCGATAAAAAATTGCCAAAATTGTAGGAATGATCAGTCCAAGCCAACTAAGCGTATTGATCGTGGTCGATGCACTCTCCGCAATCTGCACCAAACTGGCATTTGGATAGTAGAACGGAATCACGATCGCGATGCTTAATCCAAGCACCGCTACGCCAATCCAGCTGGTTTGAAACCAATGCAGCACTTGCGGGCGCTCTATAAGGCGTTGGCTGCGATCACCCAAGCGCATATAGTTGGTGTAGGCATCATTTAGAATCGCACCCCGATAAATGACCGGCAAGCTCCAATCGACCACCGCTGCAGGAATATGCGCTGTAATCGCTAAACGAGCTTGGGTTACTGCAAATTCGAGCGGAACCCCACGATCAAGTTGGCGATAGAGCACTTGGCTAAAAATAACCGCAGCATCTTGGCGAATTTCACCTTGAAACGCCACCACAAACGGAATTCCCCGCCGAATCAAGCCTAACGCCACACCTTCAACCACGCCTCGTTGCTGCTCTAAGCTAGCATCATCGGTTGCTGAAGCAGCTTGGGTTGCTGCATAACAGGCATGCAATACCACCAAGCGTAGCTCGGCACTATTGCTGAGAATCGGAGCCAAATCGGCAGCCCCTACGCGCCGCACAAAGCCTGCTTGATGGGTCAATAATAAATCATAACGCGTCAACCCTGCTTCGATTTCAACTGGCCCACCATGCGCCACAAGATGTACCACCCGCGGCTGATGGGCTTGCATACGTTGAAGTAACCCTTCGAGGCTGCCAGCTTCGTCAAAATAATGCTCAGGTTCAAATAGCGCGCGAATTGCAGCGTGATTGATAATGCGAGGAGCGCCAATCGGGTGCGCAAGCATGGCCTCAACCGGAAAAGGCTGCACGATTGTGCTATCCGTTTGCACGCCAACCCCCTGAATCTGGCGGACTACGCTAATTTGTGGGTTCTGCAACAAAAAATCGCGCTCAACGAATTGATCAATCTGGTTGAGCGTTGCACTCGCAGCATCCTCCAAATCCAAGGCTGTGGTGATTAATTCCCACGGCACGGCGAGCAGTTCTAAAACATCGGGATAAAAATTCAAGACAATCCGCAGCTGATGCTTGACTCGATGGGTGCGATTAATTGCTTGGGCCAAACTGCGCCGCGTTGCCGCTGGCAATAAACTGGCAACCCGATTGCCAAATGCATACAGGTCGTGCTTACTGGGTGTGCTTAGAGGAACTGCTGAATCGATTTGCAGACTATGGGCCAGTTCTAGATATTGGCTATATTCTTGTTGAATCGCATGCAGTTGATCGGCCCGAAAGGCCTTTTGCGATGTTGCCTGGAATAAGCCGCCAACAACCGGAATCCATGAGTGTTTGGTAATGACGTTATAGGGCAACGGACTCGTTGGATCGCTCAGTCGCTTGAAGGTTAGGGTGAATTCTTCAATCTGCATCGATTATCCTTGCTGCTTGGCTTGCTTCTGGAGAAAATTCAGCTGTTCGATGGTTGATAGCAGGGCATGGCGTGGCCAGCCACTCAACAACGCACCAGTTGGCGGGAGCAGGTGCGGCTGGTCAGGGGCACGCAGAGCATTCACTTGCAACTCGCTGATCGCCTGTTCAAGCAAGCTCTGCGCTTCAGCAGGATAGCGCTGAAGTGCAGCATAGGCTGGTTGGGCTTCGCTACAGGTAAGAATTGTGGCAACCAGTTGCAGACAAGCGCTGAGCTGGCGGAATGCAGGGTTGGCGGCATAGGCTGTTAGGGCAGGCTGCATTTTGGCAATCACCAGTGGCCATGCTTGTGGTTCTGTAATCTGGCTACAGGCGGTCATGTGGTTGATTAATGGGTGTACGCTGCGTGCCCGCCGATTAAGTTGGTGGAGCAGCAGAATCCCGTGTTGGTCGGAGCTAAGTTGCCAAAATACACTGGCACTAAAGCGTTGATCGTGCAAGAGTTGCTGAATGGTGCGGCGGACAACCGGGCGTTGCGCGCCTAGGCGATAAACCGCGATTAATGCCTTAAACCCGCGAGCCGGATCAAGCTGATAGAGCTGGCGTAAGCTCCAACTTAAACCAATCAAGGGCAATAGGGCTAATTCATCGTAGAGCGCTGGATGATAGCGCCACCAACGCCAAGCCTGGCCTGAAAACCGTACCAAACAGCCAATTCCGATGCTGACGAGCGACTGCCAGAGCCAACTTATAGGCCGCACAATACCAATCCATAAACCAAATGCAAAAAAAGCCAAGCTAAACCACAATGTACCGATCATTGGGATTAAGCCAAACTGCATCCATAGAAACATCAAACCAAGCCAAATCCGCGTCGTTAACATCGTGGGCAAGGCAATATGGGTTGTCACAAATAACGATCCCAGTGCGCAGCCAGTTACGATCAAAAAGAGCATTAACAAGCGGGGATCATTGGTCTGCAAAAATTGCAACATCACGGTCGAGAGGCCAAAAAATGCGGGAACCCATGCAAGCTGCATGCGCAGTGGCCAAAAAGCATAATACGAACGCTGCAAAAAAACCGGCTCGCTCAAATAAAGCCCATCGGCAACCCGATAACGAAACGCATTGCTGGTTCCCATAACGATCGCCAAGGCACAAATCACAACCAAAAAAAGTTGGGGCAAAACCAGGCTGATGCCGAAAAGAAGCGGCGGAGTGTCAAGCATCAGCAGCAATCCAACGCCAATCGTTACCAACCAAAAGCCAAGCCACAACGCCATTGCCCAGCCTAGTTGACGATAGCGATAGCGCTGGCGATGGAGATTCAGCAACAGCTGGGTTGGGTGCAGCAATGCATCACGAATAATCGCAAACAAATCAAGCATCAGGCTATCCTCGGCTCAATCAATCCTAACTACGCTTGCATGACAGCAGTTTTGGTTTATCGGCTATTCTGGCGTATTATACCCAACAATTGCTGCGAGCGATTTGGCAACCATTGAATTGTATTCAGCCTTGCGATAACAGCTATACTATGCATGATTAAACCACATCTGCATGTTGACAAGGGATAACCCATGATTGTAAACCAAACCGATGATCTATCCCAGTATCGGGTTCTTTTGGCTACACTGAATCGGGAGCACCATTGGCAATTAACCCAAACCGAACAAGAGCACTATCTGCAACAATTAAAGCCGCGCTTGCTTGCTACCGAAGGGGAACAGCGCTTAAACTCAATGCTCGCCAACTATCATTATGATCATGCGATCGTGGCCAAATTCCAGACTGGCCATGGCTTTGATCAGCAGGACTGGAAGGAATGGCTGCAAACGGTTCGCACCATATTGGCGAAGAATGGCCTCGATTGGAGTCGCCAAATTGCCACTAGCCGCGAAGATTTAGTGCAAATTGCGCTCAATGGCTTGCTCGAAGCCTTGCCAAGCTATTGCTATCGTAGTCGCTTTAAAACGTGGGCTTATAAGGTGTTTCTGCGGAGTGTGCTCCAACATTTACGCCTCTTTCAGGCAAGTAAACGGACAGCTGAAATCCTTTCGCTCGATCAAAGCATCAATCATCAGGCCAGCCTTCAAGTTGCCGATAGCCACACCCCTGATCCTGCCGAGCAGACGCTGGCGAATACGCTGCAAAGCTTAATTTATCGGGTTTTGCAGCAACATAGCGATCAACGCTTGCCAGAAATTTTTCGCTTGGCCAAGGAAGTTGATCTGACGGTTACCGAAATTGGGCAGCGATTTCAATTAAGCCCTGGGCGCATCTCCGATCTGCTCAAACAAGCTCGGCATTTGCTCCAGCAGCATCCAACGATCCGCGACTGGTATAATCCAGATTCAGCACCTGATGAAGCGCTCAATTAAACGGGGCGCGATCAAACGATGTTGGGCTTTTTACTGCCGATAGACAAACCAGCGTATATCGATTGATAGGAATTATGGCATGATCAATTCATCAATTCATCAAGAGCTTCAACTATGGCTTGAACACGTAATTCAGGAGCAGGCCATTCACCAGCCGCAAGCACAGTTGTATCAGCATATCGCTACATGTGATCACTGTCGTGGGATGACGATTTTAGTAACCCAAACGTATCCACAGCTTTTTCCTAGCCCTGAGGCTTGGAGCTGTGATGATGCATGCGATGAGCTGGAACTCTTTATTGAGACAGAACGCGTTGATGCCCATCAAGCGGTTCATGAGTTTCCAGCTGTGTGGTGGCATTTACTTAGCTGCGAGGAATGTGCCGCGCTGTATACAAGTTTACGGATTGTGGATCATGCTGAAGCGCTAGGCGCGCTAGCTACGCCACCGCTATTTAGCGCCAACCAACCAAGCATGCCCGCAACGCTTGCTGGTCAATTGATGCAAGCAGCGTCGCCAACCTATAGCATTACGTTCGAGCGCGAATTTCTCAATCGTGCGCTCCAGATTAGCCAGCAACCGACGATGCGGCGCTATCGATCCGAGCATGCTGAAACAGTCAAAATCTTAGAAGATAACCCACAGCTCCAACTTGGCGATGTGCAGTATCACTTCACAGTTTTGCTCAAAATAGGCCAAGTTGGGTGGAGTTTGGTTGCAACCTTAGAACCACAATTCACTGGTTGGCTAACGGTTCAGCTTGGTCAGCAACAGTATCGCCAGCAATTTGATCAGGCTGGGAGCGCGAGCCTGAACAAGCTTGCGCCCGATCATTTATTGCTCATCGATGGGCCAGACTTAAACATAACGCTTGATCCAGAGCTATTAAGTGCCTGATCGTCAGGATAGAAGGATGCTGCATGTTTATCCCAAGTTCTGTTCCATCGGCCTATCGGAGCGGTTTACAGCTTGCAGATACCAACCCTCGGCAAGCGGTGCTGCACGCCAAGCATGGGCTATTGCAAACAAACAGCACTGAACCTCTGGCGCAAGCTTGGGCGTTCTATAGCGTGGGCTGGACACTCTTTCGCTGGGAACGCTTAAGTGAGGCAGCCACGTATTTTGAACAAGCGCTTGCCTGCTTTCGCTCCATAGAGGATGCTGCTGGGCTGCTCCATTGCCGAGTTGGCCAGGTTTTTATTGGCTGGATGAGCGGCACAGGTCGTAGTTTACAGCAAGAATGGCAGAGTTTGGTTGATGCCTATCAGCTGCGTGGCGATGAGCAGGCGGTTGCTCAATTACAAATCTATCAAGCTGCGCATTTAAATATGCTTGGCGATACAGCCCGCAGTATTGCTCAATTAACTACATTGGTCAGTAATACTTCACATAATCTCGCACCGAGTAGCCTCGCCCGACTCCAGCGAATCTTGGGAGCAGCCTACCTCAATCAAGCCGATTTTCCAACTGCTGAGCGCTACTATCGAGGGGCGTTGCAAACATTTCGCCGTTTAAACTGGCAATCTGAAATTGCCAAATGCCTGTTTGAACAAGCGCGCCTGGCTGAACAAAGGGGCAAATATCGCCAGGCAATCTCGCTGCTCCAAAAAGCGCTTGATCTTGCTGCCCAGCATGAATTAGTGTTGCTCAAATCCCAATGTGAGAAAGGCTTGGGCCTTATCTATAGTCGATTGGGCTATTATCAACAAGCGATCGAACTTTTGGTGACTGCCCGAAGTTTATTTATTGCCAACCAACGCCCAGATCAAGCAGCTCAGTGTGATCATAACCTTGGGATTATTTTCTATTATTATGGCCTTTTTGATTTTAGCCAAGCATTCTATCGCCGGGCACAAAACAGCTATCAAGCGTTGGATAAAACCCATGATCTCTTGATCGTCCAACGCAATCAAGCATTAATTGTACGTCGTCAAGGCCAGCCTGAGGCAGCACTCCAGCTCCTGCAACATTTAGCTGAAGCTGCCCAGCAGACCAATGATCTTGGCGAGTTGGCGGCTATTTTTCAGGCGCAAGCCCAATGTTGGAATGATCAAGGGCGACATGAGCAAGCACTGGACGCACTCCAACAAGCCTACGCCTATTTCACTGCAATTCAGCATGCTGACGCAATGGGCGAATGTTTGCTGGAGTATGCAACAACTGCGCTACTATTAAATAAGTATGGTCAAGCCCGCGACTATTTTCAACGAGCCAAGCGCTTGCTCCAAAAACGCCCGATGTATATGTGGTTAGCGGTGTATGGTCTTGGGCGTTGTGCTCACGCGCAAGGGCAGCTTAAAAAGGCGCGTATGTATTACCAAAAAGCGCAGGCGATTGTGCTTAATATGCGGCGTTCGGTGCCAAGCGAGCATGCCTCAAGTGGCTTCTTTAGCCAAGCTCAAGCCCTCTATGGCGATAGTCTGAGCGTTACAATGACCCTTGGCGATGCCGCCGCTGTTTTAGAAGTTGTTGAACAACAGCGGGCAGTAACCTTGCAGCACTATCTCAACCAACCAGCGGCGCATATGCCATTAACCCTGCGCCACCTGTATCAGCAACGCCGCGAGACCTTACAACACTTAATTAACGCGGCTGCTCCTGAGCATAATATTAACGAGGCACTCCAGGAATATCTCTTGCTGAGCCTTGAATTACGCCATATTGGCTTCGTGCCAGCAACGCCAATTGCGGATCGCTTTGAGCTTGATCGCATTCGGCAGCAGTTTGATCTGGCCTATGGCACGGCGTGGATCTGCTTGATCTATAGTTTTTATGGCGAGCACTTACTGATATTCAGCTTAACCACGACCAGTTTGGCTATGACTCAACAGCGAATCACGCCCCAAGCACGTCATCTTTTAAACCAACTGACCAAACCAGAATATCGCGAATTTACCTACGATGATTATGCTTATGCGCATGGACGCAGTGCCGAACGTTGGTCAATTTTGCGCCAAGCCCAAGCCTTGTTATTGCCAAGCGACATTGAGCAATTAAGCGATCCAGATCATCACCTCTTGTTGCTTCCCGATGAGTGCCTGCACGATTTGCCATGGGCTGCCTTAGCCTATCGATCGCAACGCCTATGCCAACATGCCGTGTTACACCAGATTCCTGCCTTACAACGCATACCAAGCATTGAGCGAGCGGGCCAAAGCCCAAACCTCTTATTTATTGGGTGTAGCTTTCGCGACAGTGACGCTCCATTAACCTATGTGCTTGATGAGCTAGAACAGGTTCAGCAGCATTGGCAGTATCCAATCGAAATTTTGTTGGATGAAAGTGCATCACGGCAACGCATTGTGCAGCCTACGCCGCAAACCACGCTGGGCAATTATAGCCATATTCATATTGCAACCCATGGCCAGATGACCTCGCAACAAGGCTTACGCGCCTACATCAAACTTCATGATGGCGCTATCTTCTATGATGAAATTTTGCAACTGCAAATAGCCGATGCTTTAGTTATTCTGTCGGTCTGTCATGGCGCTGATGGTGATGTGTTACCGGGCGCTGAGGTATTAAGCTTAAGTCGGGCATTTTTAGGGGCTGGTGCTGCGGCGGTTATTTGTCATTTGTGGTGGGTTGATGATGAGTATGCGGTCGCAATGATGGATCGGCTGTATCAACAGCTTCGCTTGGGCTATGCTGCGCCAACGGCGTTAGCCTATGCCCAACGCCAATGGATTGAGCAACAACGCGATTTAACGACTGAGCAATCATCAGCCATCTGGAGTGGCTGGTCGGTTATTGAGCGTTAAGCAGGTCTCCGTTAATCAGTGGTGGTACCACGTCCACTGATTAAGCCAACCGTGCCTGAACTTTAGATCCTAGCCGCCACCATTTCCACCGTTTGCGCCACCAGGATCAGCCATCAATACTGGCTCATCAGCTGTAAAACTTGTTGTTTGAGCTGCATCCAAGCTTGGTTGGTTGCTTGGCTTGATCGCAACTTGACTAACGATTGCCCCAATGGTCATCAACCCAATGACCAACCCACGTACGATCTGGCGTTTCATCAATGAACTCCTTTCAATCAGCCATCCATTGCTGGATTCGCCAAGAAAGAAGGAGTTTTGGCTAAAACGTATCAAGGTTGGGTCGGTTTATGGTGGTTAATAAGCGAAGCAGGCAGCATCACCACGTGGTAATGCTGCCTGCTTCTTTTTGGGTGGGCTGCTATGTAAGATTTTTGTTGCTGCTGCGTTTCCTTTTATATAACCGACTCAATGCATCCGAGAAGGAGCGCCTATGGATCTTATAACGCGGGTTCGTGATGTGTTTGGTGTGGCTCATCCGCTGGCAGACCCAGCCAGTTTTGCGCTGTTCTATCAGCAGACCCATGCCGTGGTTTTTCGCTATGTGTATATGTTGCATGGCTCGCCCAAAAGCGATGTCGAAGATTACACCGCTGAGGCGTTTGCCCGCGCATGGAAGCAGCGCCATCGCTTCAGTGGCAACGATGAAGCAGCGCTTGGCTGGATTATTACGATTGCACGGCGGATTGTCATTGATCAACAACGGCGAGTTTCGAGCGCAGCAACGCACCAACTAGACCATGCAGATCTGCCGTCCACGCCTGAACAACAAGCCCTGTTGCGTGAGCGGCAGCAGTTGGCGCTCGAACTGCTCAATCATGTTTCATTAGCCCAACGCGATCATCTGATTATGCGCTACTTTCTAGGCTGGCGCGTGCAGACAATCGCCCAACACCTTGGCTGTTCCGAGAGTTCAGTGTCGGTCAGTATCCATCGTGCCTTGAAAATTCTGCAAAACCGCTATCCAACGTTAGCAGAGGAGTTGTTCCATGATGCATAATCAATTAAACGACCAGGTTCACCCAGCAGCCGAGCAAGCGATTAGCGCATTGTTGCGTGACTTTGGCGAGCATCCAAGTAAGGAATTTCATGCCCGTCACGCTGATGCACCATGGATGCAAGCCAGCGCGCCGAAACAACGCCGACCCTTTGGCTGGCGCGGTATGCTGATGGCGAGCCTGACGTTGTTGCTCGTAACGCTCTGGTTTGCTGCTCCAAGCGGCTTTGTTGCAGCGCTGAACGAATTCTTTGGCTTGTATCGCGCCCCATCAGATACGGTTGAATCAGCGAGTGGGCCATTCCTTACGCCACCAACGGTGGCAACGATCGCAGAAGCTGAGACCCTAGTTGGCTTTGATATTCTGACCCCAGCCCAACTTCCACCTGAGATCCATGGCACCCAAATTATGGTCGATGGCGAACAATCACATATGTTTGCCACCATCAATTATCTCGATGTAGGTGGCTATAGTCGCGTCTCGTTGAGTGCCCACCAGGGCCCGCTCTATCTTCAGATTGGCGCAACCGCTGAGGTTGAGGTCATTCAAGTGGGCACTGCCAGTGCCGAATATTTCCAAGGCGGCTTTATTAATAAAGGGACTGTTGCTGAGTGGGATTCGACCTATTCCAATAAAACCCTGCGCTGGCAGGTGGGTGATATCTCGTATATGCTTTCTTCAAGCAACCTCTCCAAGCAAGAATTGATTAATTTCGCGCTCAGTTTGCAATAACGATCGTAATGATCATCCAGCCCCCATTTCCTTGTTGATTAGGAAATGGGGGCTATTCACTTAAATATTTAATTACACAAAATAGTATGCTGAACAGAATAAATATAAAAAATGGACGAGTGCTGATTAACCAAACTGTTGCCACTGACCTTCAGAAACAACCTCAACCGCCGAGCCAACGACTTTGATTGCTGTTTGATCGTCGATTGCATAGCTTGGCCCATTCAGGCTGGCGGCCCATGTTTGCGCATTAGCCAAAGTATTGTGGGGCAAGGCTGGATGCTCAAGGTGTGGAAAGATACTAAAATCGACCAAGCCCAAGGTTTTGTCGTCGCCCCCATGCGGCGGAGTCCAATTGACAAAAAATTGACCAATCGCCGGAGTCAGCACCATGCTGCCAGCACTCAGCCCAACATACAGGGTTTCGCTCAATGTTGGGAGTAGTTCAGCCAAGCCCGATTGCTGCATCCAATAGTGTAAATAGAGTGGATCACCACCGCCAACCAAAAGTACATCACAGGCCTGAACTTGTGGCAGCCAATGTGCCCGATCAAGGCTGGGCAAGGCTGTCAGTTCTAAAATTCCCAAGGATTTCCAGCCCAATTCGCACATCGGCGTTTGTGGCTCGTTGCCGCTGCTGAAGGCCCAAGCTTGGCCGAAGCCGCCACGATTGGCATAGCTTGCGGTTGGAATACATAGTGCGTTTGATTCAGCGATTGGTTTGTTTAGCAAACTAACGAGGGCTGCATGAATACTGGGGTTGGTCATGCCTGCCGAAGTAAGTAGATACTTCATCATTAACACTCCAAATAAGCTCATCCGTTCTATTGTAAGCCTTGTTGTCAAGCGTAGAATGGTCGCATTTGGAGCTGGCTGAGCTTGTACGCGCGACGGGATGGGCGGCCCGATCAGTGGCGGGTCAATGAATTCAGTGCAGTTGTTGGGTGATAAAGTGGTCGAGCAGATCATTAAAGCTATCAGCAAGAGCCTGTGGAAAATGATGGGGTGCTGGAATCGTGACCCGACTAAGCCCGTATGGTGGCAGACGGGCGAACGACGATCCTATCACTATTAATTCGCAGCAGCATAACTGTAGCTGTTCGTACGCGGATTATTGATGAGAAGCTATCGAAATTGACATTCAAATTGACATAATTATTATGGTGCAGTGCCGCGTACTTGGTTTAATCAAGTACGCGGCGTGTAGCTTCAAGCTTATTCCACGACCAAGGTCAATTCCGAGCCACCTACAGTTGAAACTTGATAGCTGCCCGGATTGGTCGTGGTTGGCACAACAAACGTCACTTGGCAGCGATTGGCATAGCAACCAAGTTGAGCCACAAGCGTGCCATCGAGCATTAAGTCGAACGAGCGCGCTGATTCGTTATACAGCCCACCACTACAGTGAATATAGCCACCACTTCCAACGACCTCCACCGAGCCACCAGCCGCAACGCTGCTTGGATTCAAGCTGACTAAGCTGGGTGGAATCAGGGTTGCGGTTTCGTTAGCAGGGCAACCACTGAGGCCGCCGACTGGTGGCATAAAGGCCGCACTGGTTGCTAGCCCGTTGAACACTGTTGGCAGGAAGGTTAGCCGTTCGTCTTGCACATCGAGCCGCAGCTGCGAGCCACCAACAGTCGAGACTTGGTAGTTGCCGGGATTGATTGTGGTTGGCACGACGAACGTCGTTTGGCAGCGATTGGCATAGCAGCCAAGTTGAGCGACAACCGCACCATCGAGGGTTAAGTCAAACGAGCGTGCCGATTCGTTATACAGACCACCACTACAACGAATATAGCCGCCATAACCGGTGACTTGAACTGTTTCGCCTGGCAGCGGATTGCTTGGCGTGAGGGTGAGCAAGGTTGGTTCAATCAGCTCTTCGGTCTCGCCTGGTGGGCAATTGAGCGGAGCGAATGGGCTAGCTTGGTTGGTGGCGTGGGCCACTGGCATGCGCATAAACGCGCCACCAAGAGCAATAATGGCCATCATGATCCAGACGCGAAGCAATGGGCGCTTGATGAAATGAGTGCTGTGCATTGGGCTTCCTCCTAATAACAATTACAATAAAATTATGGTGTTGCGGTTGGTAACGACGGCGTGCTGGTTGGCGGCGGCGTTGGTGGCAAGCTATCGGTTGGCGTTGGCGCAACACTGGTCGCTGTTGGGGTTGCAGTCGCTGGCGGCCCTACGGTGCCAATCGCAGTCAGCGGCGGCAACGACGGTTCGGTCGGCGTTGGCGAGCCTGGAATCACGGTTTCGGGAGGGCCTTGGGTTGGCACCGTGGTTGCAATCGGCGGCATGGTTGGGAATCCTTGGGTTGCGCTTGCTGTCGGCTGCGAACCAGTTGTTGGTACGGTGCTGCTTGGTGGCACGCGGGTTGGGCCAGTTTCCTTGGTCGGCGCTGGAACGTCAGTCGGCTCGGTGCTCACCTCGGGCATGGGCGTGGCTGATGGCAGCGCATTGGTCGCTTGCGGCGAAGGCACTGGCTCATTGGTTGGGACTGGAATGGTGGTGGCCAATGGCGGTGAGGCCACGGGAATTGTTGGCGGATTGGTTGGCACGCTGGTTGGTTGCACCTGAACGCTGGTTGGCACGACTGGGATTGAGCTTGGCAGTGGCTTGGCAACCATGGTTGGTTGGCTCGATTGGGTTGGCGTGAGCGCTGGTTGGCTGGTTGCACGTGTTGCAACTGGCTGATTGGTGGCGCTCGGCTCAGCTACACCCAATGTTGGCGTGGCTTGCACGACTGCAACAGCGGGCGATGCACTTGCCAATGGTGTTTGCAGCTGGGCAATCGTTGCAGGCTGCTTGATTGGCATTTGATTGAGGGCTTCAATGCCGAACCATGCTAAAAGCATGGCAATTGCCGCCAGTTGGAGCAAGCGCGCAGAGCGACGTTGCCAAAAGCGGGTTGGCTGGGTTTGGCCCAGAATCTGGGCGTGAATTGCGGCGACGGTTGCGATTGGCGGGTGCGCATCGCTCTGCACCAGCAGTGCAAACGATTGCTCGGTTTGGGCCTCTAGCTCGGCCAAGAGCGCATTGCATTGCTGACAGGTTGCGAGGTGCTGCTCAAAAGCGGCGGCATCCGCTGGAGCCACATCCGCAGCCTGAGCCAATATGGTTTTAATCTCAGCACAATTCACAATTCACTCTCCCCGGTATACAAGTCGCGAAAGCGATGGCGGGCACGATGCAGGCGCACCCGCACGGTCGAGACGTTTTCGCTGAGCAACTCGGCGATTTCGCTGGGGCTAAGGCCAACGCAATGCGCCATGACTAAGAGTTCTGCTTCACGTTGGTTGAGCCGAACCAAGCAATCGCGTACATCTTGGGCGGTTGCAATCGCGTGTTCATGCGAAGGTGTGCTGGTCTGAAATGGCAGCCAGCTCCAGCGGCGTTTGCGTCGCAGCATATCAATCACCAGATTGCCCGCAATGCGGCAAAGCCAAGCATAGGGGTTATTTGGCAAGGCTTGGGTGCGGAGGGCAACAAGCGCCTTGGTAAAGGTTTCTTGCAGCAAATCAGCCGCTTGTTCCTCATCGCCGATCAAGCGCACGAGGTAGCGAAAGATCGCGAGGTTATATTGGTCAAACCACGCGGCCAAGCGTTCTCGCACGGCAGCCTCGGCCAGAGGCACTGAGTCAACCACCATACACAATCCTTACATCCAGATCAAAAGAATTGCCTTTAAAGACGAATAAGCATGCCCTAGCATTTCAACAATGCAAACGAATTTCAAAAATTGCTCAAAATTGCTAGTTTTTCACTTCTACTTGCGGTACAAATGGCACATTTGAGGCGTAAGTAATGTTTGCTGCATAACCCACCTATGCTACACTCATTTGAGTCAATCAGTGGAGTAACGAGGGAGCAGCAATGGGAATGAGACAGATTAAGGTTGATCGCGATTGGGTGTTTTATTCAATGATGATTCGGACATTGACGCTTTCAGACCCGCAACTCAATCGCTCACTCTATCTTGACGACCGCGAGAATCAAGCGCTGTTTATTCGTCACTATCTTCAACCAGAATTTGCGCCTACCACGAATCCTGCCGAAGTGCGTGCCCAATATCATATGAAGGAATCGCTGCGCTATTGTCTCAATGTTTATGATGAGCGGATGGATTATGACTTTCTTCAGGTTTGGCAGCAACTGATGGATTTTTGTGCCATGCTTGGGAATTGCTTTTTCCTGATGAGTCGTGGCAGATGGATGGATTAACTATGAGTTGGTATGTTGAGGTTACGCAATAAACAAAACCTGCCATGGGCTGAGCATGGCAGGTCAAATTGATCTGTATTACAGAACTTTCAGTTTAGGCTTGCGGTGGCTGTTCAACAATAATCGCATCGTTGCCAAACGAGCGCACCTGTTCAACGGGCAGCAGGCTGCGACCGCGCAAATCTTGAAAGAAGCCTTGTTTAATTTGGTAGCCAAGGATTGTGCCGCGCTCATCGATCGATAAATCGGCAACGGTGCCAATTTGGGTTCCATCAACCGTGATGATCGTTGTGCCGGTAATTTGATGGGCTTGTTTAATCAGCGCTGCTAATTCAGGATCTTCTTTGATCGTCGTATAGAGCGGATCGCCACTCACCAACACAACATCGCCAAGGCTAATTACCTGTTCCCAGCGAATGACCCGAGCGCTCGATAACAAGCCACCAATATCGATCAGCAGGGCGACAACCCTCGTTGGCGGTTGATCGAGCACAACATCTTGCACACTGGCGATGCGCTCGCCGGTTGCTTGGGCGATGACTGGTTTGCCAAACAAGCTGTTGACCGTATACATATCCAAAACTCCTTGTAGCTAGGTTGATTGTTCTGAAGCACTGCAAAGCACATCCCATTCCAAGGACGAAATTGAGGATGCGATTGCATTGACAGCCCTACTGCACCTGCCTATCATTCTTGTAGCATGTTCGATCGAGCTCGATTGAATGTTGCTCAGCGCTGCGGCTGCTGAATCAGCTGCGTTTTTTTGGCCTATTTGCATCGCCATAGGCCTATGGCGATCAGTGAGAAAGTATTGGCATGACCTTCGTCTTCTTCGCGCTCGTCTTCGTGCTGTACAGCGGTATCAATTTGTATATTGGTCGGCGGACATGGCAATGGTTGCAGGCTATTGCTCCCCAGCGAATTCCGCGCTGGCTCTTTTGGCTAAGCTTTTGGCTGCTCGCTAGCACTCCATTTGTAAGCCGCTTCGTAGCAGGCCGCGTTCCAACGAGCCTGATGGCGCTACTTACGCCGATCGGTGGCTATTGGATGAGCATTTTTGTCTATGCAGGCATGATACTCGGCCTCGTTGATCTGATTCGTTGGCTGTTGCGGTTGACTAGTAGCGCTCCCAAGGGTGTGGGTTATTCGCGACGCACGTTGCTTGCCACGGGCGCAACGGTGATTGGGCTGCTGGTGGGCTTAATTGGCTATGGAACCTGGCGTGCACGCACTCCAGTCGTGGCCAAATATACGATTAGCGTGCCCAAACAGGCTGGGCCAGAGCGTGAATTAAGCATCGTTTTGGTGTCGGATACTCACCTTGGCTACAGCAATAGTGTTGGCCGCGTGCAAGCAATGGTGGCGATGGTCAATCAACTTAAGCCCGATCTTGTGCTTATTGCTGGCGATATTATTGACGACGATTTGCAACCATTTAATGATCAAGCGATGGCGAACGAGCTAAGCAAGCTTGAGTCGCGGCTGGGCAACTACGCGATTATGGGCAATCACGATGTGCGCGCCGATGAACTGGCACGCTTTCGGGCCGACCTCGCGCAGGCTGGGATTCAGATGTTGGTTGACGAATGGGTCACGGTCGATAATAGCTTGCTGCTGGTTGGCCGCGATGACATTGGCGGGCCACGAACCTCTGGCGATGTCGTTGGCGTGCCCTTGACTGAGATTCTGCAAGGCGCTGATCGCTCGTTACCGCTGCTGATTATGGATCACAACCCAAACCGCTTTGATGATTCGGTTGCGGTTGAAGCCGCGCTTCAGGTGTCGGGGCATACCCATGCTGGGCAATTATTCCCCTTCACGTTAATTACTGGCCTGAGCTATGAGCAACAATGGGGCCAATTGAGCAAAGGCCCAAGCAACTTGGTGGTTTCATCGGGCTTTGGCACGTGGGGACCGCCAATTCGGGTTGGCACGGTTCCCGAAGTTGTGCAGATTAAGCTGCGTTTTGAGCCATAGGCAATAACCCGCATTTTATTTTCAAGAATGCCGATGATCGATCTGATCGTCGGCATCGTTTGTTAAAAACCATTGTAACGCGCTTGTAACATCGCTTCGCTATGCTAACCCCATCAGAGGATGGTGCTTATGCGGAGCTGTGCAGATGGCGATAATCATTAAAACCCACATTCGTGGCCCGTTTGCCGCGCTATGGGCAGCAACCCAACAGCCGGATATGCATCAGCGCTGGGATCTACGCTTTTCGACGATTGAATATGGCACGCGGACTGACCCTGCGCAACCCCAAGCCTTTCTCTATACCACGCGGATTGGCTTTGGCCTCCAGATTACAGGCCGCGGCGAAACGAGCACCAAACAACTCGCCGATGGCCGAATGATCTCAGCCTTGCGTTTTTGGTCTGACCATCCGCTGTCGCTGATTCGGGCTGGAGCGGGCTATTGGCTCTACACCCCAACGAGCGACGGGATTGATTTTTCGACCAGCTACGATTATCAGACCCGCTTTGGGCTGCTGGGGTGGCTGATTGATCGCTTATTGTTTCGCCCGCTGATGGCGTGGGCCACGGCATGGAGTTTCGATCGCCTACGCTTGTGGCTCGAACAGCAGATCGATCCAGCGCTTGCCTTGCGCATGTGGCTTAACCAAGGCATTGTTGGGCTTGGCGCATTTGGCCTGCTATTGAGTTGCTTCGCGTGGGTTGCTTGGCAGTTTGGCTTGGTGTGCGCTGTATTGCTGGCAGTTGGCATGACGTGGCGGCGCAAAGCCCATTCAGCCCATATTCCTGCGGCAAAGCATTGTTTTTGGAGCTACAAGGAGCGCTAAGATGCAAACTCAATCAATTTATCAACAGGCTTTAGGTGCTGATTTTGAGCGCCTGCATCCGCAAATTCAGCGCCGCTTTGGGCTGACTAGCAGTAGCGAAATGGCGGCGATTGGTCAAGGCCAGATGAGCATGATTTGGAATGGTGGCCTGCCACTGCGGCCATTGTTGCACGCTGGGCAAGCGCGCCACATCATGTTTGCTGAATGGGGCGCGCAGATTCCGTTTACGCTTGAAAATTATGCCTATCGCGATGCGGCAGGGCGCGAGACAGTCACATGGTTACGCACATTTCAGGTCAATCCGCAGACCAAGCGCCGCTTCGATGCCTACATGGTTTATAGCGACCAACGGGCTTGTATTGTCGATTATCTTGGAACGCATCAGCATTTTGCTGTCGATTTAGCCATGTGGGTTGATCAGCGCGGCGGCATGTGTTTGCGCTCAGGCGCACAACGGTTTTACGAAGGCTGGTTGGGCTTTAAGTTCCCGCGCATCCTCTCGGGCAATGCCGAGGTTTGCGAATGGTACGACGAGGCAGCGGCGCAATTTCGCATTAATGTGGTGGTGACGAATCCACTGTGGAGACCGGTTTTTGGCTATCAGGGTGCATTTACGGTTGAGTGGCGGCCAATGTGCGCCACAATGCTTCCGGCCAAGGCTTTTCCGCAGCGACTTGAACGCCGAGCCTAGTGTGGCTCAGTCAGCGGCAACCGCATATTCGCCCATAATATCGCCATAGTGGTTGGCATATAACTGCTGGTGGAAGCTAACCATGCGGGTGATGATGCCTACTGGAATGCTATACAGTGGCGTTTGGTTAAGTTGCTGGCTGGCAGCCTCGAAGTGGCGCAGGATAATTTGGTAGTGCTGGGCAATTGTTTGGGTGTTGATAATTAATTGCTCAATCACACTTGGAATCGGTTGCTCAGCAGTAATTGCTGCAAACAGGAGATTAAACTCGCGGAAGGTAACATCTTTATGCAAACGGAAAAAGTGGGGCACGCGATCAGCAGCACGCACAAACCATGCGATCCAATCTTCATCGTCACGGGCTGGCACGCTCTGGGATAAACGGCGGTAGTGCTGGGCAATCGTTTGGGCATCGGCGCTGAGTAGCAACGGACCACAATCGTTAAGACACCGCACCAAGCTATTAGCATCGTTAATTAACATCCGCAACTTTGGATCAGTTGCAATCCGATTTTGGGCCGTGCGATCATCAAGATAGATCTGGCTCCACAGATTGACACAATACTCTAAGGTTGGAATGACTAGCATCGTTGCGGTTTGCAGGGCAAGCAACTCCTGAATACTGCGTACACCAGGGCTACACAACGTGTTCATGGCATAGTAGCGTGCAATCAAGGTTTGGCGAATGCGTGCATTGGCGGCTGGATGCAAAATCTGGTTTAGCACATCACGGCAGGCCACGATATTGGCCGAAAGCGCAACCCACGCTTCAAGATCGGCATCAGCACGGAAGGCCTGCACAATCGCTCGATAGCGATCTGCTGCAAGGTGATGGTCAAGCCATGGAATCGCGGTAACAATCTGTTGTAAGCGCGGGAGCACAATTGGGGCGGTATCGGTTAGCACATCAATTAACATGGTATTGAAGGTTGTAACCACCTCGCCGTGGGCAGCGCTACTTAATGCCAAGCCCATGGCGAGGTTATCCGAAACAACTTCATAGCGTTGGTAGAGCAGCAACGAACTAAACTCAGCACACAGATGATCCCAGCGATCAAGATCATTACTGGCGGGGCCAAAGAGGTAGGTAAAGAGTGAGCACATTTGGGTGAGGCTACTGAGGTGGAGAAATTCAGTTAAGACCGGATTGGCAGGTTGCAAAACCCAGCGGCAAAAGTCGGTGTACTGACTTGGCGGCAAACGCTGAAGGAAGGTACGATAGGAAACAAGACAGGTTTGCAACATCGTCATGGAAGGGTCCATGGAATCCTCACGATCGGCTAAAACGAATGACTAAAACGGTGAATTGGCCACCATGGGATCGCTTTCGTGAGGATAGTATAGCGGGTAAATTAGGCTCAATGCAACTTAAATTAGCCAATTGTTAGGCAGCATTTGCCCTTTGCTGGTTGATTAAATTGTTAAGCAAGACAGGCATAGAGCCGTGTGTCTATGCCTGTCTTGGTTTGATAAATTCATTAATTTATAGCAACTTATGGTGTGCCAGCCCACGAAATGCGATAAATAACTCCATTCATATCATCGCTCACAAACAACGAGCCATACGGCGCGAGCGTAATGCCAGCAACCCGCCCAAATTGGGCATATTGGCCATTTTGCTCCAGCAAAAAGCCAGTCAAGAAATCATCAACTGCCACTGGCCAGCCATTTTGAAAGCGCACCCGCACCACTTTATAGCCCGTTGGTGGGTTGCGATTCCACGAACCACGCATTGCCACAAAGGCATCGCCATGGTACTCAGCAGGAAACTGGGTTTGATCATAAAAGGCCATGCCAATTGGGGCACTATGGGCGGTGTACGTCAAAATCGGCGCTTGGGTTTTGGCGCAAAACTCAGCCTTGGATTGATCTTTTGGGGCATTGGGAATATAGGGATCAATTTGTTGGTTGGCAAAACACCATGGCCAGCCATAATTGCCGCCTTGCTGGAGCAAATTCAACTCTTCTGGTGGCTGATCATTGCCACGCCAATCAGAACCATGGTCAAAACTCCAGAGATGTTGGCTGCCAGGATGCCAATCGAAGCCAATCGTATTGCGCAGCCCACTCGCATAAATTTGGCGATTGCTGCCGTCGAGTTCGGCAACAAGGATCGTTGCGCTTTCAGGATTTGGTTCGGCACAGGCATTGCATGTGCTGCCAACCGTAATGTAGAGCTTGCCATCGGGGCCAACCGCCAGCGTGCGATTGGGATGTTGGCCTGCATCAGGCAAATCATCAATTAACACGTTCCATTCGCCAAGCGAGCCATCAGCGCGCAAGGCTGCTCGTTGCACGGTTTTATCGGTGGCAAGATACAACCAGCCTTCATGAATCGTCAGCCCATGGGCGAGGGGCAAGTTGCTTGCGACCGTCCAAATGCGGTCTGCTTGGCCATTCTGGTCGCTATCTTCAAGCGCCAAAATATCGCCTTGTTCGCGGCGAGTCACGTAAAGAATGCCATTGGGAGCCATGGCCAGCATGCGGGCATTACCAACATCCTTGGCCCAGACATCAATCCAAAATCCAGCTGGCACGCGCAGTTGCTGCACTAGGGCTGGGTCAAAAGGCAGTTTGGTTGGCTCCACAATTTCGCCATTCGGGGGTGGGGGTGCATTTTCGGCAAAAACGTGGCCTTGCATACTCAGCAGCAGTGCAATACTCGCGATGCCAAGCAATCGTCCAACGCGGCGGTGTGCCATTGCGCTTCCTCCTATGTGGTTATAACCGAATTCTCTTACAGCGCTACTGGCACATTCCGTACCAACCAATAGCCAGCTTTCGCAAAAAGCGCTATGCTTGATGCAAACCCTGAACCCAAACGCTGTTGTTTGGGCGTTGACGCAAAGGAAGATCGCAATGGACGCATGGTCTGAGATTGTCCGCGAGCTTACGCTTAAGCTCGTAGGTTGGCCGAGTGTCACCAATACCGCTGGTGAGTGTCAGTGGTCACAGCAGTTGGCAGAATGGTTGGGCCAACAGCCCTATTTTGCCGCTCATCCGAGCCAGCTGCGCCTAGAGCGCACCGTCGACGATGGTTATGAGCGCTCGAATCTGTATGCACTCGTGCGGGGGACTGGCCCAACCACGGTTGTTTTGGCTGGCCACTATGATGTGGTCAGTATCGAGAATTATGCCAGTTTAGCCGAATGGGCGACTGATCCAGAGGCGTTGCTGCCGCGCTTGATTGCCAGCTTAGAGGCCAATGGCTCTAGCCCAAGCGACCAGCTGGCGCTTGAGGATTTGCGTTCAGGCGATTTTCTGCCTGGGCGTGGCGCGTTGGATATGAAGAGCGGCTTGGCGGTTGGCTTAGCGGTGCTGCTGCACTTTGCCGCCCAACCAGAGCGGCGTGGTAATTTGCTGTTTATTGCCACACCCGACGAAGAGGAAGCCTCGCATGGCGCGCGCTCAGCGGCGATACACTTGCATGAACTGGCCAAGGAGTGGGGCCTTGAGCTGGCAGCAGCAATTAACCTTGATGCTACCAGCGATCAAGCTGCTGGCGAGCAAGGCCAAGCGATATTTTTGGGCACGGTGGGCAAGTTTCTGCCATTAATTTATTTAGTTGGGCGCGAAACCCACGCTGGCTATCCGTTCGATGGCATTAATGTTAATCGCATGGCGGCAGCAGTAACCCAAGCAATTGAGTGTAATATCGATCTCTGCGATGAGGCCGAGGGTGAGCTTGCACCTCCACCAATTAGCCTCAAACAGAGCGACCTCAAAACATTCTACGATGTGACAACCCCAAGTACTGCATGGTGCTATTTTAATTATTTGACCCATGGCCGCCCAGCGAACCTCGTTCTCGATCAATTTATGGCTGTGACTAGCGAAGCCCTCGATGCGGTGCTCGCAACCCAATTTGCGCAGGCCCAGCGCTATGCAGCGTTGGTTGGCTCGGCTGCACCAGTACGTTGGCAAGCGCAGGTGCTGAGTTATGCCGACCTTGTGGTGCGCGCGCAGCAGCATAGCGGCCCTACATTTGCTCGCAATTTGGCAGCATTCACTGCTCAGTTGCAGGCTGATCGCACCCTCGATGCCCCGAATTTTAGCCGCCAACTGGTTGCCTATCTTTGGCGTTGCGCTGGGCTGAGTGGTCCGGCAGCGGTGGTCTGCTTTGGCTCGTTGCATTATCCACATAGTTTGGTTGCTGGGCATAACGAGCGTGAACGCCACCTCCAAGCCGCCTGCGAACGCCACGCTCAAGCGCTGGCCGCCGACCATGCCACCACCATTAAGCTGCGGCCATTTTTCGCTGGAATTTCGGATATGAGCTTTTATGGTAGCGCGATGGAACACGCCGATCAAACGATTGTTGCTGCCAACACGCCGCTCTGGGGTTCACGCCTGAAATTTGATTACAACCTTGTGCGCACGCTCAATCTGCCTACAATCAATATTGGGCCTTGGGGCCGCGATTATCATCAGCGGCTGGAACGGGTCTACATGCCCTATTTGCTCAAGACGCTGCCCGAGCTGATTTGGCGCGTAGCCAACGATGTTTTGCAGACGGGTTGATTGGGCACGGCCTTTCGCTGATTGACGAATCGTGTTAATGAAAGGTGGAAGCATGACTCCTGCAAGTGTTCAGTTTAAGCTTGGCGATTTTACCTGCACCGTACTTTGTGATGGCACAAGTCCAATCGCCGAACCAATGCTTAGATCAATTTTCTTAAGCAATAGTGCCGAGCTAATTAGCGGATTTCGGGCGCTATCCAGCCCACTTTCGATTAGCCGCAATGTTTTATTGGTGGAACATGCTGGCAAGTATGTGCTGATTGATACCGGCCAAGGCTCCATCGATCCGAATGATCCTGGTTACATGAGCGAGCTGCTGGCCAAGCTGGCAATTCCAACTACGGCAATTGAAACAATTATCATCTCGCATTATCACGGCGATCATCTTGGCGGATTATTCGATGCAGACAATAACCTATGTTTTCCGAATGCCCGTTTAATTGTGCCCAAGCGTGAACATGAAGCGGCCATAAGCGAGGAATCGCTGGCGAAGATGAAACCGCGTAATGCAAACTTCTTGCGCCAAATCGTTGAGTTTTATGGGCAGCGCTTGGAGCCGCTTGCTGCCAATCAGGAGCTTGTGCCAGGCATCAGCTACGTGGATTTGCCCGGCCATACCCTCGGCCATAGTGGTGTTTTGCTTGAACCGCAAGGCGCACGCCTGTTGCACGTTGTCGATGCGATCCATGTGCCGCTCCAGCTGAATGTGGTCGATGCAATTCTGAAATATGATGCTGATGCTGATCAGGCAATTGCGACGCGGCGAACGATTGCCCAACCAACCGCTGCCAATACCATGCTGATGGCGTATCATTTTCCATTTCCTGGGGTTGGCCGAGTTGTTGCCAATGCCGACCAACTCGGCTGGGAGCCTGCCGAATTTGCGTCGGCAATCCCAGCTTAAACCATCACCTGCATAGTGCGCTCACAAACGACTCCCACGGGGGTTGTTTGTGGTTTTAGGCCTGTTTTGGCAAACAGGAATGGGATGCATAAAAAGCTAATTTTATTTTACATAATAAATATGTCTTAATTAACCTTAAAATGGTGATTGACGCAGCGCGATTTTCTTGCTATGGTCTGGCTAAAGCGCTTAATCGTTGCACAGAAAGGAATGCATATGCCAATGCTTGAAACCCTCATGCAGGCGGGGATGACCGTTCAGGAGGCGTATCGAGCTGTCCGCAACCAAATTACCCCCGCCATGATCGAGAATCTGCGTTGGATGCAGCAGCATCGACCAGACCAATTGGCGCGCTATGCTGCCGAATGGGAACGAGCTGGCTGCACGCCGCCATGGGCCGATTTGCTCGATGGTTGGTCAAGCCCTGGCACAGCACCCGCTGGCACCGATGCCAATGACAGCACCTAATTAAAGCATCCTCAATCACTGCTGGCTGATCGCCGCGCGGTTTGGGTGCGCAGATGCAGCAAATAGCCTTCTTCCATGGTTGGCTCGACTCCGACGCTGCCCAGTGGTGGCTCGCCCAGCACGCGCAAGGTTGCGGTTGCGCCATGCTGGGTTATGCTGCTGACTCGCCCGCTTTCCAGCCAGCCGTTAATTGCCTCAATTGGCACAACAATTTCGTGCACCAAGCCAACTGCTGGGCTTGCCAACTCAGCGGCGGTTCCTGCAAAGCTCACAGCCCCATGGTTGAGCACCAGCAGATTGGTCACGATTGTTTCAATTTCAGCAGGAACATGCGAGCTAAGCACAATTAAACATTCCTGAGCACGGCGAGCCAATGCTTGCAGCACCAAGCTCCGTTCTTCGACCCCAAGGCCTGCTGTTGGTTCATCAAGAATCAGCAAGCGCGGCGCGCCGATCAGGGCTTGTGAAATCCCAACTAAGCGAATTTGGCCGCCAGAAAGCTGGCTCAGTGGCTGGCTTGCAACCTCAGCCAAGCCTAGGGTTGCAAGCAGCCCAGCACAATCGGGCTTGGCGCGCTGTTTGAGCTTGGCAATATATTCAAGCAAGCGCAGCGGCGTTAGCTGATCTGGTAATTCGATTTGCTGGGGGCTATAGCCAAGCACGCTGCGTAGCGGACGCAAATCAGCATGATAGGAACGCCCAGCAAAGCAAATTTCCCCTACTCCAAGCGGCAATGCCGTTGCCAATAAGCGTAACAAGGTCGATTTGCCTGAGCCATTTGGCCCAAGCAGGCCAATAATTCCGCTTGTAAAAGCAAACGAAACCTTCTGTAGGGCCTGCGTGTTGCCAAAACAATAGCTTAAATTGCTGACCCGAAGTTCCACCTTTGCTCCTTCCCGACCAAGCGCCCAGCATAGATCAGCAAGCCAATGCCCACGCCTAAGCCGAAAATTCCGCCCCATAGCACTGTATTCGACTGATTAATCGCTACCCTGACTGATTCCCCCAGCAAACTGGTCTGAGCTTGCACGAGGCCATTATCCAATGAACGCCAGCCGAGTAGCACCAAGCCAATCCATACGACTACTGGTGCAGCACTACCAACCAGCGTTCCCCAGCGCACCGAGGTAACCAAGGCAAGGCCTGCGATGCCAAGCATTGGCCCCAGCCAAGCGATCACCAGCCGCCAAAGGATAAGGCTTGGAGTTTGCAGCCAAATGATACTCAAAAAGCCCACTGCTATTATTCCATTCAGGCCCATCATTAAGCAGAGCCGCGCATACAGTAACTCAAGCGGGCTGGTTGGATAAGTGGTTTCTAGCTCGCGCAACGAGCGCGTAGCAGGCCGAAAGAGATAAACAATGCCGGTTGCGGTCAGCACTGGCGAGCCAACCACCAACACGGTGATCAGCGTATCAGCGCCGCTGATCATGCCTACGAGCAAGCCAAGGCCCCAAAGCGCGACGTTCAACCACCAAAAGAGTGGCTCCATCAAGCTGGTTTGGGCCATGATCAGCCTTAGCCAAGAGCGGATGCTTGGCGGGGTTGGAGTTGGCCAGATGGCGGCATGTTGGGCACGGGCAGCGACCAACGGGCGCAGGTTAGCCAAAAGGCGCGCGCGATCGGCGGCGCTTGGGGTGGGGCCAGCGGCGCTTGCCAGCTGTTCGGCAACACCCTGCAAATCGCCCAGTTCGCGTTGTTGTGTGGCATCAAGGCCATCGGTTAGTTTATGCCATGGCATCATAAACCCATCCTTTATGTTGTTCGAGCACAGCTTTGAGCTGCTTGAGCGCGTGAAAAAGCCGACTTTTGACAGTTCCAAGCGGCACTCCAACGACTTCGGCAATTTCTTCGAGTTTCAGTTCCTGATAAAAACGTAACACAACAACCTCGCGGTGATTTGGCGAAAGCTGGGCTAATGCCTGTTGCACGCTGCGCCGATCATCATTGCGCAATAACCACTCGTCGGTCGGCTCTGCCTGCATGTGGAGCGGCGGGTACTCTGCATCATTGGCATACTCATAATGCGGGTGTTCGCGTCGATAAGCTGCCGAGCGCAGATAATCACGCGCCAGATTGGTGGCAATTTTCCACATCCAAGCTTTAAAGCGCTGGGGCGGCGCACCATTCCAAGTAATGATGCGCGTCCACATTTCTTGCAACACATCCTCGGCACTGCTTTGGTTGCCAAGCTGCCAAGTGAAAAATTGCAGCACTGGGCCATGGTAGCGGTTCAGCAACGGTTCAAGCGCCGCCTCATCACCAGCCTGCAAGCGTTGATACAGATATTCGTCACTTGGTTCCATTATCGTCCTTTATTGGTTGCTGGGTGCATCGAAACCCACGCGCGGGCGCTGGCCTTGGATCTGGATGCGCGAAATGCGCCGCCAGACACTGACCACAACCGTCGCAATTAGCAATCCCATGCCGATGCTGATTAAGAGCCAGCGATTGGTTGCATAGGCATGGGTTTTGGTTGGCCAGGTTCGCTCAAACAGGAAGATTGGGCCGCTCAGTCCGCCTTTGGTCAGCAGTTCAATAAACCAATAGCTCATCACAACGCCCGTAGCTGCCCAGTAGCTACCGCTGATACTGCTTATCAAGAGGCCCAAGCCCATCAGCAAGATGGCAGGGGCGAATGCAGGCACGACCACACGTTGCAGATCGAACGTGCCAAATGCGCCCAGCAAGAGTATCGTACTCAGGATCACGATCAGTGCCAGCACGCCGAGTGCCCCGCCAATGCGCATGAGTGGCAATCGCCATGGATTTTCGGGATAGGTCGCGCGTAGCTCGGCAAAATGCTGCTCACGCTCAACCCCCATCAAGTGGCAAACTGCCAGCCCGCTGGTTAGCGGTACAACTAGTTCAAAGGCTCTGCTCAGCTCAACGACCCGCTGTTCAACCGCAAGTTCAGCGCCAACCAACCATGCCAGCAGCCCACCAAGCGGCAGCAAGAGCGCTGGAAGCAACGCAGATAAGCCAAAAATAATGCGCAACTCATACCACACCAATGATTTAGTTTTCATGGCTGGCCTGCTCTAGCCACTCGGCCAGCTGTGCTTGCGAAAGGCGCAATAGTTGGTTTTGTTCCTGCTGAAGTTTGGTTATTAAGCGAATTACACCCTGCGCTCCTTGTTGTTCGTAGCTATCGACCAAGCCAAACACAATTGGGTTGTATAACGCCGGATCAATATCTTTGTTTGAAGTGCGATAGTATGCGTCGACTCGCTCCCGCGTTTTTGCAGGGTCGCCGCTGAGCAACTGGCCTAAAAAGGTGTCAACTTGGCGCTGAATTGGATTAATCCGTGCGCCATTCCCAGCTTGGCTTGGATCGCGTTGCCACAAGCTATTGACCAGCGTCGTTGTCAGATAGAGTTCTTCATTGGCTGGATTTTGGGCATGCTCACTCAAACGCTCCCAACGCTGATAGATAAACGGATGATCGGCAGCTGGCGCATTCATTGGCAAGCCTTCGCCAGCATCAAGCACGGCGAGCGTCATGCGATCGTGCGCCGCAGCGGGGAAAAAGCGTGCCAACTGCTCAAGCCGTGCTTGATAGCGCAATGCATAGGGTCGCACCAAGTCCAGATATTCGGGCATGGTGATGACGTTTACGCTGCCAACTTGCTCATTGACCAAGCCTGGCACTGCCAGCAAGAAGGCCCATTGGGCGTTGTTCGAGCGCCACAGGTTCGGCTGCTGTTGATCAAGATTGGAGACAATTTGCCAATCATTGGGCGCTTGCACCGCTAGCTCAAACACTGCGGGGGCATGCAACCCATTGCGGCACAGCGGCTGAAGCAATTGTTCGCCAACCAACGGATACCAAGCCCCAGCCGAAGCTAACCGCACGCCCTGCTCATTGCTAAAGTAAATCGCTTGCGGTGGCCCCGAAAAACTACCAGTCAGCAGCACATTCCCTGCATACGCCAGATCAACCTCTAGGCTTTGATTGGCGGCTAGTAGTGTAGGCAAACGAAGCAATAGGCGATCATCCTGTTGTTCAAAGGCAACACTTGCCTCGCTAATCAGCAAATCACGCTGCAAGGTCAACACAACCTCATTAATCGGCGTAGCTGCCTGGTTGCTCAGCACAAGTTTGGCCCGAAAGGCTGGCGCGCTTGGTTCGCGCAAATCGGCGTTAATTGTATAAGCCGCGATCTGCACAGGCGGTTTGGCTGTGCTTGCGATCAACGGGTCACTACAGCGTGAATTGGCACTTTCATGGCTGGCTAAGGCCGCGGTCGTTTGCCAAAAACCGACTGCACTGCCGCCGGCAACGCTCACCGCAACGATTAGTGCGAGCCATGTCCAAGCAGCAGTACGCCGCCTGCGGTTTTGCTGTTCGTAGCGAATAACGCCAGCAATCAGCAGCGCAGTGCACCCAAGATAAAATCCATTGAACCATGTAGGCAATCCGCCGTGAACCATCTGGCCCCACAACTCATCGTAGGTGACGGTTTCCATGCGCATAAAGCTCAGCAAGGTCATGCCGCGCATTCCGGTGCTGGTGCGGTCAAAGAGCGGTAAATGAGGCAGCGCCAGAAACAGCAACCAGCCAATCCCGAGCAACGGATACACCCAACGGCGTTGGCTAAATCTGGTCACAAGCCAATAAGCTGCCGCTGTGCAAAATGCCAAGGTCAGCCCTGACTCAGCAGCAAATACTGGCAAACTCGACCAAAATCCAACCAATGAGCCGCGCCATATCGCAACAACAACCACCGGAAGCAGCAAGAGGCAACTCGCGGCCAGGCTAGCAAGCCAGCGGCCAATCAACACCTCAGCCCCAGTTGGCAACACCGCATCTAGCACGCTAAAGCGTATGCGTTGTGGCCGAGATGCACTCGCTCCAGTCAGAAAGAGCGCCACCAGCGAGAGCAAGCCAATGCCAAAATTGCCGATATCGGCTTTCAAGGCTGCTTGCAGCGTGCCAAATTGGTGACTATAGCCGGTATACGCGAGAAATGCCGACCACAACCCAGCTATCAGCCAAAAGCTCCAATGACCGATGATTAAGCCTAACTCAAGCCGCATGGCGGTCAGGCCACGAGTAATGCGCTTATGCATGAGCCACCCCCTGCGCCATCACTGCCATATACCCATCTTCTAAAGTGCCTTCAACCAACTCGCCCCGCCCAAACGGATTTTCAGCAGACACCACTCGCGCCAGCAATTGTGCGCCCAGCGGCCTGCTCGAAATTACCTGCAGCTGTTGCGTCAAGCGCTCCCATTCTGCTGAACTTACCACAACTTGCCATACACGCCCCGTCGCTGCTTGCACAAGCTCGGCAGGCGGCCCACTGAAGAGCAATTTGCCGCGTCGGAGCACCGCAACGCCACTACAACTGGCTTCAATATCGGCCACAATATGGGTCGATAACACCACTGTGCGCTGGCCCGCAATGCGGGCTAACACGTTGCGAAAGCGAATCCGTTCTTCTGGGTCAAGCCCAACTGTTGGCTCGTCAACATAATCGAGCATCGCAAATGCACTCAGGCTCTGATAAAAGCCAAACTCCTGCGGTAGATAGCCAAGCTGCTGGCGAATTGTGCTTGGTTCGCGCTCAACGTCTACTCCGCCAACCACAACCTCGCCCGAGGTCGGCACAAGTTGAGTGGTCAGAATGCGCATGAATGTGGTTTTGCCAGCGCCATTTGGCCCCAACAAACCAAACATTCCCGCGCCAATTGAGAGCGAAATATCATCCAATGCGCGATAGCTACCGTATTGTTTAACCAGATGTTTAATCTGAATATCCATCGTTTGCTCCCCATAAATCTGCCGATGCTATTAAGACGAGATAGCCCAAACGAGGGTTCAATCGCAATCGGCGGATGGGATTGGGCGAGGATAAAAACTGAATGCAATCTAGCGTATGATCAAACTAGTGCTAGCATTAGGGGTAGGTTCTCTGCTGAAAGGATAGATCATGACCGTAAGCGATCTCGACCAGTGTGCAACCGAACCCATTCATATTCCAGGCATGATTCAGGCGCATGGCTTGTTGCTGGTGCTGAGCGAGCCGGATTTTCAGATTCTGCAAATTAGTGCTAATAGTTTGGATTTTACTGGCTATACGCCTGAACAGCTGTTAAATCAATCGTTAGCGTTGCTGATTACCAGCGAGCAACTTGAGTATTTGCGCTCAGTTGTGGCCCACGAACAGCTTGATCAAAATCCGCTCTATCTTTGGACGGTTCCGCTGCAAGCCACGCAAAAGGTATGTGACGGGATTTTACACCGCCATCAGGGGCAGCTGATTCTTGAATTCGAGCCTGCACTCACCAGCGGTACGGGGCCACACGATGGTTACCGCATGGTGCGCAGCATCGTTGCCCGTTTGCAACAGATTCCTGAGTTTCAGCCATTTTGCGATGAAACTGTGCGCGCAGTGCGCCAACTGACTGGCTTTGATCGGGTGATGATCTATCAATTTGATGCTGATGGCCATGGAACAGTGATTGCCGAAGCGGTTGATTCCAACCAAGAATCGTTTCTCGGTTTGCATTATCCGGCCTCTGATATTCCACCCCAAGCACGGGCGTTGTATCTGCGCAATTGGCTGCGGCTAATTCCCGATGCGCGTTATACGCCAGTTGCGATTGTGGCCGCAGCTAAGCCCGACCATGAGCCGCTTGATTTGAGTTATAGCGTTTTGCGCAGCGTCTCGCCAGTGCATCGCGAATATCTCGCCAATATGGGTGTGCGGGCCTCGATGTCGGTTTCATTGGTTTATGAAGGCCAGTTATGGGGCTTGATTGCCTGTCATCATGCCGAGCCACACTATCTTTCGTGCACCCTACGTTCTGCGTGCGAGGTTTTAGGCCAGTCGGTATCGTTGGCGCTTACCAGTAAAGTTCACCACCACGATCATGCAGCTACCCAGCAGCTCGTGGGCATTCAAACCAGCTTGCTTCAGCAGATGACGACCGCTCAGCGCTGGATGGATGGCTTGGTTGAAGGCCAACATACGCTACTGGATTTAATTGCCGCTGGTGGAGTTGCGATTCATACCAACGATGAGCTGGTAGTGCTTGGCCACACGCCCAGTATCCAACATATTCGGGCGATTATTAGCTGGATTCGGGCGCAGCCAGCAACGATTGATGATGGCTATCACACTGCCTCGTTGGCAAGCAAGCATCCGCCATTTGCGGCTTTGGCTGCGGTGGCCAGTGGCGTGCTGGCATTTCCCTTGGTTGGCGCAACTGATCAATATCTGCTCTGGTTTCGCCCAGAAGAGATTCAAACGATTACCTGGGCTGGCGAACCAACCAAAGCCGTCACAATCGCCGACGATGGCATTCGAATTAGCCCGCGTCAATCGTTTGCCCAATGGAAAGAGCAGCGGGCCTTGCATAGTGTTGCGTGGACAGATGCAGAGCTGTCTGTTGCACGGACAATGCGCGATACGATTCGGACCCTGCTTTTACAACAAGCTACCGCCTTGACAACGCTTAATCGTGCGTTGGAGCAAAGCAACGCCGAGCTTGATGCCTTTGCCTATAGCGCCTCGCACGACTTAAAAGAACCCTTGCGCGGCATTCACACCTATGCCCATTTTCTGCTCGAAGATTATGCCGATAAAGTTGATGATGCTGGCCAAGCTAAGCTGCAAACGATGTTGCGCTTGACCCAACGCATGGATGCCTTGCTCGATTCGCTGCTGCATCATTCGCGGCTTGGGCGGGTTGAATTGCAATTTCAGCCAGTTGATCTAGCTACATTAATTCACGATGTTAGTGATACCTTAATGATCCAGCCAGACATGCTTGAAATTCGGATTCCTAGCCCGTTGCCGATGTTGTTTGCCGATCCGCTGCATCTGAGCGAGGTAATGCAAAATCTGCTGAGCAATGCACTCAAATATTCGCAAGCAGCCCAAAAATGGGTTGAAATTACCGCCATAGCCCTGCCATTGGATGCAGAGCAGCAGCCTTGGTATCGGATTGCAGTCCAAGATAATGGAATTGGGATTGCTGAAGCACATTATGAAACGATCTTTCGGCTCTTCAAACGCCTCCACGGACGCGATCATTTTGGCGGCGGCACGGGCGTTGGCCTGACTATTGCAAAAAAGATCATCGAGCGTCATGGTGGTATATTAGGGGTGCAATCAACGCTCGGGAAGGGCACAACCTTCACCTTTACCCTCCGTGGAGCCTAGTATGTACCAAGCATTACGCAAACGCCAACTCTTAGTCATTGATGATAGTGATGAAGACTGTGCTCTGATTGAGCGCAGTTTTTCGCGCTTTAATGCTGCGCTGGAGATTGTGCGGTGTGCCGATGGCGATCAAGCACTCCATTTTTTGCACGAAACATCGGTGGCGCTGCCGCGTGGCACGCTGCCCGACCTGATTCTCTTGGATTTGAATTTGCCAGCAATGGATGGGTTTACGGTTTTAGCTAAGATCAAAACCTCACCAGTGTTGCGCCAAATTCCGGTTGTTATTCTCACCACCTCGGCTAATCCTGATGCGATCACCCGTTGCTATCAGGATGGGGCCAATAGCTACCTGGTTAAGTCGCTTAATGTCGCAGGCTTTCAACAGACGATGCATGTCCTCTATCGTTATTGGTTTGAGGTCGTGTGTCATCCTTATGGACGGTAACGAATGCTCGATTCACATGCTTGGACTATTTTGATTCTTGATGATCAGGAGGCTGATCGTTATCGCTATCGGCGCTTGATTCAGCGCGATCAGGCCGCGACCTATCGGCTGCTCGAAGCCGAAACTGCTGACCAAGCGCGGCAGATTTGGCAGACAACTGCGTTGGATGTGCTGATTCTTGATTATTCGCTGCCGCCGACCGATGGCCTGCAAGTGTTGATGGAGATTCTTGCCTATCCACACGACCATGAAGTGGCCTGTATTATGCTCACTGGCGTTGGCAACGAACAGGTTGCGGTTGAGGCCATGAAGCATGGAGCCTACGATTACGTTGTAAAATCGACGGCGCTTGATCAGACATTTGTGATTACGTTGCAGAAAACGATCGAGCGGGTGCAGTTGCGGCGGCAAATTGTGGCCCAGCAAGCAGCGTTACAGGCAACCAATCAGCAATTGCGCGAAGCGTTAATTATCCAAGCCCGCACTGAGGCCCAAGCTACCTGTTTGGCCGAAATTGGCATGCTTCTGTATCGGTTGCAAACCGACCCAGCCAGCATTACTGGCGTATTAGAACGAATTATTCAGACGCTTGGCCAAGGCTGGATCTGTTTTGTTGCCCTGCTTGATCGTGATGAGCAATGGTTGCCTGAACTGGCACTGGCGAGTGCTCCCGATTGTGTAACAGTTGGCGCGCAAATGATGCATGCTTATGCAAGCGAACCCCATGTTCAAGGCTGCTTAACGCGCATTATTCTGGCATCCGATAGTCTGGAATTGGTCAGCACAACCACGCTTTTTCCAGTTGATGGCGTAAGCCAACTGTTTGCCTTGCAATCAGCCCATCATTGCTATGGGATATTTGGTATTTATCAGCCAGCACCGCTTGAGCCTGGTACGATTGAGCCGCAGTTTCTGCAAGAGATTTGCTTGCGCCTAACCAATGCATTCGAGCATGCGGCGCTCTATCGCGATGCCCAAACCGCAATTGCCGATCGTGAAGCCTTTTTATCGATTGCTTCGCATGAACTCAAAAATCCGTTGGCTGGGTTGCTCGGGCGCACCCAATTGTTACAACGGCGCATGGCACGCTCAGCACCGCTCGCCCAGATGCAAGCCGATCTGACGATGATTCTCGAACAAGGCAATCGGCTAAATACCTTGCTGAGCGAGTTGCTTGATATTTCGCGCCTGACCGAAGGCCAACTCGAAATCCAGCGTCAGCCAGTCGACCTTGGTTCGTTGCTTGATGATGTGTTGATTGCGATGCAAGCCATGACCACCCGCCATCACATTGTCCAAGTCTCAGCGCCTGGCTCGATGATGGTGTATGGCGATGCGCGGCGCTTAGAGCAGGTGTTGGTGAATTTACTGCAAAATGCGGTTAAATATAGCCCCGACGGTGGCACAATTACTGTCGAGGCAACAATGTACGCCCACGAGGTTCGCATCCAAATTCACGATCAAGGAATTGGGATTCCTAAAACAGCCATGCCACACGTGTTTAAACGTTTTTATCGCGTGCCCTCAGAACGAATGAATATGATTTCTGGCTCTGGGATTGGCTTGTATGTGGTGAAGGAAATTGTGGCGGCTCACGGTGGCAGCATCGAAGTCGAATCACAAGAGGGCATCGGCAGTTGCTTTACGATTTGCATTCCGACCATGAGTTCCGAGCTACCAATAGCCTAAGTATATCTATCAAGCAACGCACTGCTCAGGTGATTAAGTGAGCAGTGCGTTTTTGGTTAAGTGCTCATTTTGATTCGATTGGCACGCCGCCGAAATTGGTTTTGAACATAACGCCATCGAATGCGCCACCGACAAATTGCAGCGTCTTTGGACTACTCGCTGGAATCAGGGCAACATTATTCTTGACATCGTATATATTCCCTTGATCGGTACGGATAGCTGTAACCCCGTCAGGTACAATCATTGCTACCTTGACCAACCCAGAAGCATCGGTTTCACCAAGATAGATGCCCGAAGTGACCAGTCGAGCTGATTTCTCACATGTTCCGGAAGCCATAAGTTGCTCCCCCGACCCAGATGTAGATAATAGGCATAGCTCATCGTTGATTGCTGGGGCTATATAATAGTGGCGCTCAGCATCTGCGATCGCCAGCCGTACCCGCGACACATCTTGAAGCCGATCATTGACTGGGAGTTGCTGAAACCCCTCAGGAAGTTTATCGCGATTGGTCATAGGGCGTTGCAAAATAGCTATATGAGGCTGTGGCAGCTCTTTACCCGAAGTTGCAGAACTACCATTTGTTGGGATTAGCGCAAGGACACCTATAATTCCAATCACAACGATAGAAAGACTAAAAATGGTAGTAATTTGAATGCTTTCGCGTTTGCGTGAACGTAGCATAAACCCATCCTTTTATCGAGTTTCGGCATCAAAATAATCACATTTTGCGGTTATAGAATTTGAACTTGTATTCCAGCAGGCAGCTTTCAATGTTCCTGGCGAAATTACCTTGAAGGCATAACTAGAACCATAGGTTATGTATAAATTTGGGCCAATTAATGCTAAAAATTTAAATAGTTGAAATAACATCAAACCGTCTCTTCATCAACATGCAGCGATTGATTTGAGAAAGTGGAGGATGTAAGGCTGGAGTCTCTCAAAAACATACTACTAGCATGATCATATTTTTGTCAATAGAATAATTAAAAAATCCTGAAATACCCAATCTTGATCTGAATAGGAGTCTTTTTTCATGCGGGATATGCTGCTAATTCTAGTTTTTAGCGTGGTAGCAATACTGCAACTTCGCTATCCTAAGCTATTTTTTCAACTGACTTTTTTCCGCGACCCCAGCCAGGCAACTCCAGCCCATTACGCATTGCTCCGAGGCATTGCTCTATTTAATCTTGTTCTTGTGCTAATAATGCTTAGTTGTGTAATCTTGGTATTTATCTGAGCACGATTGAGCAGCTTAGCCAATAGGATTTGAATAATTTTCAGCGCGCAATCTGCATGGTTAAGTCAGATAGACACTGGTATTGCAAATCGGACAGATTCCCTGCTTGAGATTACAGTAGAGTTGCGTGCCACAGGTGCGGCAGATCGCGAATTGACAAAACCCATAATCAGGGCCAACCCATGCTGGATCTACCTGTGTGTTATATGTTTCGTTATACGTGGCAAAATCAGGATAGGCAATCGCGTGGATTTCCCATGGCTCCCAAGCAAGGGTTCCATCGGGCATTTGCTCATAAAGCCGGGTTGCGCTTCCTAGGAAAAAATGCGATTGGACAATTGGAACATCGGTTCCGGTTAAGGTTCGGTCTGCAAAAACTCGTTGCAGGATTGCTAGTAATACTTCATCAGGAGCCGCTTGCAAGATTTCAATCAGCGCATAGTGGTCGGGTGTGAGGGTATCCATGAGACTTTCTCCTTCGCCAATCTTATTATTAATCTAATTTAGCAGAGCGCAATGAATTGAATATCGGTCGTTTGTTGTAGGCGGTATGCCAAAGGCCCCTCGTCTATAACGAGGAGCCTTTAATTTAGGGGCTTTTGATGATTACCGTTTAGGCGACATCAAAGCTCCATGTAACCCCAAACTGGTCGGTCAGCATCCCAAAGAGCTGCGCCCATGGCGATTGGGCGATTGGCTCGATGATTGTTGCCTCAACTGCCAGTCGCTCCCACAGTTCCAACAATTCGTTGGGCTGCTCGCCGCGCAAGGCAATAAAAAATGGGGCTTGAGTGATCGTCATGCCATGTTCGCGGTAAGTTGTTGGTTGCGCTGCTGGAGCCGCTGCTGGTGTTGGCACATCGTAGGCCATGAGTTGAAAGCCGCTATCGGCAACAACTTGGCCCCACACAACCTGATTGGCAAGTGGCGTTGCTTGGGGTGCGCCAAAATCGCCGTAGGTTCGCACTATCAGCGTGCCGCCAAATACGGCGTGATAAAATTCGAGCGCTTGGCGAGCGTTGCCATGAAAGTTCAAATGGGTAATTGCGGTGATCGACATCGAATGGCTCCTTGCTTGATGATTGCTGAAATGAGCAGCGACAGCACAACAACTGCTATCTACCAATGAGTATAGAGTATGATTAGGTCAGAATCAGTCCTAATTAGCGAAAGATAGTTGTATGTATAGCCCAACGACCCGTTTATTAACGATCCTCGAATTATTGCAATCGCATCGCCAGCTGAGCGGTTCGCAATTGGCTAAGCGGCTCGAAATTAGCCCGCGCTCAATTCGGCGCTATATTGTGATGTTGCAGGATATGGGGATTCCAATCGAGGCCGAGCGTGGCCCAGATGGGGCTTACTATCTCGGTCGCGGGGTGAAACTGCCGCCGCTGATGATCAACAATCAAGAGGCAAGTGCGTTGGTGCTGGGCTTACTCGTGCTTCAGGCCTTTCACTTTCCAGTCGAGTTGGTAGCAATCGAAGGTGCGCTCGCCAAGCTTGAGCGGGTTATGCCAGAAGCGCTCTTAGAGCAAGTGCGAGCCTTGCAAGCAGCGCTGAGTTTTAATGTTGTGGCTTCACCAACCGCATTGCAGCCGAGCGTTGTTGCGCGCTTGAGCTTGGCGGTGCATAAATGTCAGTCGCTCAGCATGCGCTATATGCCACTCAACGGAGCTGAATCAACCAGACTGTTTGACCCATATGGAATTGTGTATTATCAGGGGTTTTGGTATGCGGTGGGTTTTTGCCATACACGCCGCGATCTGCGCACCTTTCGGCTCGATCGGATCAGCGAGCTACAAGCAACGGAGCAAATATTCGATCAGCCTGAGGGTTTTGATCCTATCCAATATGTGCACAACGCCTTTGCCACGATGCCTGGGCAATATGCGATTGAGATTGTGCTTGAAGCCAGTATGAGCCACGTGCAGCAGATGCTGCCGCCCGCTGCTGGCAGCTTCGAAGCAACTTCAGCAGGCATTATTTGGCGGCGTGAGGTTGCTGATTTATGGCCCACCGCATTATTGCTGCTCAAGTTCGATTTTCCAATCATCATTCGGCAGCCAGCAGAGCTACGCGCAATTATGCAGCAGCTTGCAGCCAAAGCGTTGCGTTTAGCTGAAGAATAGGCTTGGTAAGCCCTGAAATAGCGTGCGCGGTTTGGCTCAAACCGTTTGGGCAATTGGATTGATTACTTTATAATAGGCGTATTGATCGTTCTGTTAGGGGAGAACTTAATGGTACAGTTTGAGGGTTTAGATAGGATTGATTGGGCTGGGTTGCGCCATGCGTATGGTGAAGCAAGCGACACCCCAAGCCTTTTGCGCGCATTAATTGCTCCCGCTGAGGAGCTTCGGATTGAAGCGCTTGATAAATTAGAAAATTCTCTCGTCCACCAAGGGAGTGTCTATCCGGCGAGTCTGGCAGCGATCCCTTTTTTGATCGAATTGGTTGCCGATCAGTCCTACCCGCAGCGGGTTAGTATTCTGCGTTTACTCACCGATATTGCCCAAGGTCATAGCTGGTGTGATGCACACCAGAGTTTCATGCAGCTTGTGGGAATGAATGATGCGGCATTTAACGAGCAACTCGAACAAGAGTTGCTGGTTGTTGCCCAAATCAAACAAGCATTTCAAGCGCAGCTGGCATTTTTCATGGAGTTATTCCATGATCCAGATAAACAAATTTGGCGGCAAGCTTTGAACATCGTAGCCGAGATTAAGCCGACTGATGCCGATCAAGCCTCCATTATTGATAGTGTGCTCAACCACGCTAATGTGGATTATCGAGCTGATTGTTTAATCTTGCTCAGTCGGTGGGAAAGCGAACACATCCTTACCACTGCTCAACGCTTGTTGGATACCGCAACCGATGATTTGCTCAAGCTCGTTGCTACAATTAGGTATATCTTTCATAGCGTCCCTGCGCCTATCCCCGACCAGCTGTTTGCCTATATTGGGCATGTGATCGAACATCACGACCCTGCACTGATCGAACATTACGAAGCATTGGCATTAACCAATGGCTTTTGGTTCGATTTGGCCTGCTGTTTGGCATGTGGCGATCCTGCTAGCCGTGAAGCCTATATTCCCTATTTTATTGAGGCGCTGCTTAGCCATAAACACAACGATTCGTATTGGAATGCTGCGTTACTGGCGGCATTTGGCAGCTTTGATGTTGATCCTGAGCATATTCCAACACCTTTGCAGCGACAGATTGTGGCAATTATCGCCGATGTTGCATATGAAAAAGTTGGAGTTGTGTATACAAATCCGCTTAGTCTTTTAGAGCAATTTGGCTTACCACACACCAGTCGGGAGCTTGATGGTTATTTGGGCTATCCAAACGTCGACCATGCAAGCTTGGAAGAGCGGAGCAAACCCAAGCAGTGATAACAACAGCCAAGCCTTGGCCGGAACCGAGATCCGTTCCACTTAGGACCAAGCATAGGATTATGGCCACGCTATAGAATTTTGAATTGAGGCAACATCATGCGCCGCTGGCTAGTTATTGGATTTGGCTTGATTGTGCTGGTTGGGATGGTTTGGTTTGCATTTACCGGATTTGAGGCGGCGGAACCTCGGCACGCGGTGTATCTCGGTTCAGCGGCAAGTATTGCAGTGTGGGGCGATGCATTTACGAAGGCAGGCGTAACGGTGCAATCAACGAGCGATCCGCTACCAACCTATCCCTTGAGCATCCTCTATCTTGATGCAGAAGCACTCAATCTGATTGATCTGGAGTGGCTACGAACGCGTTATGGCCGTGAAACCATGATTGTTGGGGTTGACGTGCAAGCAATCGTCTTGAGTGCAGGTCTAAACAGTCCGTTGACGGCGGACAATCTGGCCTTGCGCGACAATGCGATTATTACATCGACTGCCCTGAAAATAAACGGAATGTTTAAAAACGGAGAAAGCTTAGGCGTAAGCTATGCTTCCGACATTAGCCGCTTGATTAGCGAAACTCAGGAAGAATATCGCAGCAGTACCGAGTGATGGTGGCAGGCCGATAATCCTATACAAACGCTCCCCAATCAACTACTATGAAGCGGAGATGCTTTTGGTTGTTCAAGGAGAATTTGGATGCAGCATTTAGCGCAAGAACAAACGTCAATTCCTGCAATCATCAACTTAACTGATCGCCAGTTTAAGGCTGATCCCTTTGAAGTCTATGCCCGTTTGCGCCGCGATCAGCCAGTGGCCAAAGCCAGACTTGGCTCGATGCAAACCTGGATTGTGACCCGCTACGCTGATGTGGTTGAGATTCTGAAAAATGATCGGCTCTTTGTCAAAAACTATAAAAACGCCCAATCGTTGGAGCAGCAACGTAAACGGCCTTGGATGCCCAAACTCTTTGAAGCGCTTGAATCGAATATGCTCGATCAAGATAGCCCTGACCATGGCCGCTTGCGCGCGTTAGTGCATAAAGCTTTCACTCCCCAACGAGTCGAGGAAATGCGCCCGCGTATTCACCAGATTGCCGAAGCCTTATTAATTAGCACCCAGCAGCGTGGCCGAGGCGATTTGATTGCCGACTTCGCCTTGCCATTGCCGCTCACGGTTATTGTGGAATTATTGGGCATTCCAAGCGAAGATCGCCAAAAATTTCATCGCTGGTCAAAATATGTTTTGAGCACGCCAACGATTGGCAATGTGTTGTTGGCAATTCCGGCGATTATGGCGCAGATGAAATATCTTAAACTGTTATTTGCCAAACGCCGCAACGAACCCCAAGCCGATTTGCTGACCGCCTTGGTGCAGGCCGAAGCTGATGGCGATCGGTTCAGCGAGGACGAATTAGTGGCGATGGTCTTTTTGTTGATGCTGGCTGGCCATGAAACAACCGTCAATTTGCTTTCATCAGGCACGTTGGCTTTGTTGCAAAACCCAGAGCAATTGGCCTTATTGCGCCGTTCGCCAGAGCTGATCAAATCGGCAGTTGAGGAGTTAGTGCGGTTTACGGCTCCGGTTGAAACCGCCACCGAGCGCTATGCTGCTGAAGATGTAATCGTTGCCGACACCAAAATTGCCAAGGGCGATCTGCTGTTGGTTGCATTGGCCTCGGCCAATCGTGATGAGCAGCAATTTTCTAATCCTGATGAACTAGACATAACACGTGAAAAGAATCGTCATGTTGGCTTTGGGCTAGGCATTCACTATTGTTTAGGTGCACCATTGGCCCGTATGGAAGCCCAAATCGGGCTGCAATTGCTGTTTGATTTGCGGCCAAATTTGCGTTTGGCAATGCCCGCTGAGCAATTGCGGTGGCGCTCAACCGCCGTTGTGCGTGGCTTGCAAAGCTTGCCAGTTGCATGGTAATGGTTGGTTTTAAATAGCACTAGAACAGCAAGTAGCGCCAGCAATCGAATAGTTGCTGGCGCTACTTTTTACTCAACATAACGAATATTGGCACTTACTTGTGGGTTTGTAAAAAAGCAAGCAAGTCGCTGGCGACTTGGGTTTTGTGGCTGGCTAAAAGGCCATGCGGCGCATCGTCGTACTCATGAACTTGGGCGTTGGGCAGGGCTGCGGCAACCACGCGGGCGGTTGGCTCAATTGGCACAATCGCATCGCCAGTTCCATGAATAACCAAGGTCGGCACGCTGATTGCCGCCAGATCTGGCCGAAAATCGGTTTGCGAAAACGCCGTAATGCAGTCGAGAGTGGCTTTAAGCCCAGCTTGCATGGCCAATTGTTGGGACCAGGCAATCACTTCAGGGCTGACAGGCCGACTAATCACGCCAACACCATAAAAATCTTTGAAGAAGGTGGCATAAAAGGCTGCCCGATCTTTGGTGATTTGGGCTTGCATGGTTTCAAACACGCTTGCTGCAACGCCGTCGGGATTATCGTCGGTACGCAAAAGATACGGCACAACCGAGCCAATCAGGGCCGCTTGAGCGACATGGGCACCCTTGTGGCGCTGAAAATAGCGTGCCACTTCGCCGCCACCCATTGAAAACCCAACCAGCGTTGCTTGGGTAGCATTGGTCGCAGCAAGCACATCGGCGAGATCATCGGCAAAGGTATCGTAGTCATAGCCTGTCCATGGTTGCTCAGAGCGGCCAAAGCCTCGTCGATCGTAGGCAATCACCTCAAATCCCGCTGCCGCAATCGGCAAGGCCACATCATCCCAAGTATCAGCAGTCAGGGGCCAGCCATGAATCAAGATGACTGGCCGGCCTGAACCCCAACGTTTGGCATACAGCTGAACCCCATCACGGGTTGTAATCTGCATAAACATACTCCTTGTCTTTCATCATATGCTAGTGATGCATAATGCTGCTGATCTTCAAGCACGATATATACCAATGGCTGCTAAAAGCCCTGATAGGCAGTTGTGATTGGCTGAATTGCAAAGCCATACTGCGCCAATGCTGCCGCAATACCATCCTGAAGATGGGCACTGATATGCACATGCGCCAGCTGAACGCCTAATTGGGTAAGCGTTTGCGCCATTGTGCCATCAATCCCTACCAAAAGCACAGCGGCTCCTAGGAGGGTAACTGCTTTGGTCATTTGCACAATTTGGTTGACGCTGGTTGGGTCGATTTCAGGCACACCTGTGAGATCAATAATGACCTGTTCTGCTTGCCAATCCACAATCGCGGTCAACAGATCTTCGGTTAATTCTTGAGCACGAATCGTATCCATCTGGCCAATTACTGGAACGACGAGAATCCCATCGTAGACCGGCATAATTGGCATCGAGCGTTCGCGTAACAGGGCAACCAATCGCTCGTGGTCGGCCAGACTTGAACGCAGGGCTTGCTCACGCTCAGTCGCATAGACGACAAAACATGCGGTGCTATCGCGCAATACAAGATCATGAACGGCGGCCTGAAGCGTAGGATACTCGGGATCAGCAAGTGGATAGCTGTTATTGAGCATGCCGGTCAGCGCGGTTGCGATAATCTGGATAATCACCGCAATTGATTCCGGCGTATAGTCTGGGTCATGCACGCGAAGTTTGGTCATACGCTCGGCAAAAATTTCAATCGGTTGGGTTCCCGCGAAGTGAGCAATAACATTCTCGGCGATTAACCCTGCCAAGCGCGAGCAATCGTTTGCAGTCATTGCCGCATAAATTGTGCCCTCGGCGGTAGCAATGCCAGCGGTAAGCAGGCTACAAAATTCGGCATGATCGGTGGTTAACATGGTGGCTAAGCGCTGGTTGATCACAAAAACTCCCTTGTTGTGAAGTGCTGTGAGAGGCATAAAGCAAGCTCAATACCAAGCCTAGAGCGCTCGTTGAATCTGTTATTGATAATTATTTGAAGCAGCGGCAACGCTATGTATGTCAATAGCGTTGCTGCAAATGCGTTAAGTGGTTTTTGGTTGATTTAGTGCAGCATTGCGCCCAAGATTGTGCCAGCAGCAATACCTTTGATCCAGCCACCAGCGAGCCAACCAAGCGCCAATTTTCGGGGAATTGGCAGATGAATATATGTCCCGCCGCCAGAGCCAATGCCGAGTGCCAATCCAAGCAATGCCCCAAAGCCAAGCCCAGTTGTCAGCGATTTTGGATTAATCAGCAGCCAATAGGTTGTGATAAAGATGCTAATTAAGATGAAGGTTACTGCGGAAATTAATGGCGTATTGAGTTGATCGAATGGTCGCCAGAGGGTCGGATTTTCGTCATACAGCGGGCGTAGAAAGAGTCGATGCAGAAGCATGTCGAGCACCGTCCAAGCAACGAGGATAGCGAAGCCAGTCAACACAAAACGAATGATCATGTGATGCTCCTTGCTATGAAGTAGTTTCTGTGAAAACTATCACATCAGCCAAAGAAGCGTCAAGTAGGGGAACATTCTTACCCAAGTTGACGTTGTGTTAGGTATAAACAGAACAGATTTATCATATGTAGGAGACACTCGTATGCGTCACATACTATCTATACTATTTGCCAGCATCCTGATCATTGGCTGTGGAACCACAACTAGCCCAACAACTCAACCAACCACCGCGCCGACAATCAATCCTGAAGCGAACCAGTCAAATTTAATTGGCTCGCGCTGGAACGTCTTAACAATTAATGGCCAACCCTTGGTTGGGCAAAATGTCTTGCCATTCACCATTGAATCGGCCAGCACCGTATCAGGGAATAGTGGCTGTAATTCCTATGGTGGGCCAATCAGCATTGATGGCTCAAATATCCAAATTGGGCCACTTGTTTCGACATTAATGGCCTGTGCCGACAACGATGTTCAAACCCAAGAAATTGCCATGCTGCGTGCATTTGAGCAAGTTCGCAGCTATCAACAAACCGACACAAACCTGAATTTGCTGGATGAGCAGGGAACCGTTGTGGTGACACTTGCCCAACAACCCTAGCCAATCGGATAAATAACCACTGTTGCTAGTTGCACGTTAATTCCGCCTTGTTGTCCCTTTTTGGGTATGCTTTCGCCCCACGCTATAAAAATCTCCCGCGCACGATGGCGACCAACCTCTATGGGTTTCAGCATCCGCGCCAGTATGGTGACGTGCTCCTCGCCCCCCATCCGCAAGATCAACACCGAGTTGATTATGGCCGAGTGGGACAATCTGTTTCGGATCTTTGCGTCGTTGGTGCTGAAGACCACTAGCCAGGACATTATCGTGCACAAACTCTGCTCCTATCCACGCCGTTGCACGCTGTAACAGCACTCGGCAGGCAATCTGGGATTTAGATCGCATTCTCAATAGCCTCCAGCAAGAGCGGTATGTTGAGGGGCAGGGGTTGTATGAACGGGCGCGGCTATCTATGAACAGGTATTAGGCATACAGCATCCACATACTTGGCTTATTCGAGCAAATTTAAAAGTGATTGTGGGTGCCATGAAATGAGTGTATAAATAAGGCGTAAACAGGGTGATAAGGGGAGTAGGGGGCTGATTTATTATACAAATCAGCCCCCTAGTATTAACGCTTTTTTACCTTCTTTCTTTTTCGCCATCTCTATACTCATACTTACGATGTTTCCGCTACCTTTATAGTCACTTTTGAGCAAGAATCTCTCGTGTGTGCTTTGTATGCGGATGATCCGCCACCAATACCCCTCCCCACACCGTCAACGCTCGTTCGAACAATGCCTAAACCCACGTTTCTTACATCCAGCCGCAAGAGCATTAAAGAATATTAACTATAACGAACTTCTGGTTGGCTTGTTACTTTGCTACCTCCAGAACAAACGCTCGAGGGATCATTTGACCACTGTATTCTATCAAATCTGTGGGGATGACACCGCCATGGGTTGGTTACCGTTCGTTTGTGGGTGAGTGCTGTCTGGGGCGTGATGCACGAGCGATTGAACACATGGTGCGACGGCTCCATGAGGATCGGTATGCGTGACGATCGCCGATACGCAGCATAGACATGGGCGTGTCTTATTCGCGCTCCTGCATCCTTTTTTTCCGCTGACCAATTAGGGGTTCCGTGCCGTAGGTCGCCGCCACGATCATGGGCAGACCTATTCCGATAACGATTGCTGAGCCCCCGAGGACGATCAACGATAACTGGACGAACCCCTCGGTTGTCCAGCCCCACGCGTATCGCGGCTGGTGGTATCAACGGTATGATGGTGTCTCTGATGGGAGGCCATAGATTGTCAACCAATCGAGAATCTGGCGAATACTCCCAATCGCAAGGGCAATACAGCTATCGGCAGCCCCATAATAGATATGCAGCGTATCGCCATCCGGCAATACCGTCACACCACACGGGAAAATCACATTGGGGACATCACCATGGCGTTCATACTCCGTGTGTGGACTCAAGACCCATGGTTCGCCACGCCGCAGACAACGCTCAGGATGGTCGGTTTCGAACAGGGCTACGCCAATGCGATAGAGACAGCCACCAGCCGTCATTCGAACGCCATGATAGATCAGCAACCAGCCTTCTTCGGTGGCGATGGGCGGTGGCGACAACCCAATTTTGTTGGCATCCCACCATGCGCCTTTGCGCGCCTCAAGCATACACTGGTGTTGACCCCAATGGCGTAAATCGGGTGAAAACGACATCCAAATATGCGCCCCATGCGTGCCAATCGGGCGATGAATCATCGCCCATAAGCCATTAATCCGCACGGGAAAGAGCGCCGCATCTTTATTTTCGGGCTGCATCACTACCCCATAGCGGGTAAAGGTCTTGAAATCGGTCGTTGTTGCCAAAGAAACGCCCGGGCCACCAGCCGCATACGAGGTATAGACCACCCCATAGGCTGCTAATTCCTCGATGTAGGTAATGCGCGGATCTTCAATGCCCCACTGTTCTTCAGGATACTGCTGCGGATCTGGCGCAAAGGTTGGATGGGCATCAATCTGCCACTGATCAAGCCCATTGGCCGAGCGCGCCGCACAGAAATGCGAATGCCCACGCCGATCTTCAACCCTGCATAATAACAAGGTTGTTCCATCGGCAAGGATGGTTGCGCCTGGGTTAAACACGCTATTAATCGGGTATGGCCAATCCCTGGCTTGTAAAATCGGATTAGCTGGATGCCGTGCGAACAGATCGAGTCGATTTTGCTGGATCATCATGGATTCCAAACTGTCTCGCCATGAGACACTACACTGGTCTTGATAAACGAAGCTCGCGTGGTGGAATCACATTCACCCCAATCTGCGTTGCGGGAACGACGCTGGCTCCTTTGCTCGCTGCCGTTCCAAGACGGATTGGTGGTGTCAGCGTTTGCATCGTCAAGCGACTGATTAAAAAGGCCAGGGTTGATTCAGCACCCTGATTTTGATTAATCCGATCAATTTCCAGGCCATCAGCACACCCACCAGTGCGTGGATCATAGAGGGCTACGCCTGCATCATTGTGGCCGAGAAACCAAGACAAGGCATGCTGGGCTTCATCGTACCAGCCTGCATCGCCGGTGCTTTCAAAGGCGGCACATGCTGCCAACACGGTTGCCTGCGCCTCAATTGGCTGTTGATCATAGTGCGCTCGAGCGTGCCCACGTTGGAAAAACCCATTCGAGCCAATGGGCTTGAAATGGTCAGCCTCCGGCCGCTGAATCGCACAGAGCCAAGTCAAGGCCGTTAATCCAGCCGCAACCATATCGGGGCGCTGAAGGGTTTGACCACTGACGATTAATGCATGTGGCAGCACCGCATTATCATAGGTCAGATGATCATCAAACCATTCCCAATCGGGCTGATGCGCCGCTTGAAAACGGGCTAATAATTGTTCAGCGAGGTGCGCTTGGCACGCCATCACCGTGCGATCACCAGAAAAGCGTTGACGATAGGCGGCGAATCCCAGCAATGCGAAAGCCCATGGCCGTGGGTGGGTCAGCTGCGCCACCGCCGGAAGTGCGAAACGGAGGAGCCGTTGTGCAACGCCGCATAAACCTGGATCATGGCTCTGCGCAAGCACCGTGCCAAGTGCCCAGATACTGCGCGCATGGGCATCTTCCGAGCCGGTCGCCTCTCCCCACTGCCGATTTGCCCCCATAAAGTTGCGAAAGCGTTGCGTCGCTGGATTAAAGGCATACCAGAGAAACGCTAAATAGCGCATTGCCAAACGCTGGGCCTGTGGTTCTTGGATAGGATCGAGGAGCATCATGGCAATCAAGGCCCGCGCATTATCATCAGTCGCATAGCCTTCGTGATGATTTGGAAGCGTCACGATCGCATGTTGGATCAAGCCCATATCGTCGGTCATAGCGATCAGATGATTAAGACATAACGGCGGGATGATCGGCGAACCGTGCATGATGGGTTGATTCGCCAGCACCAGCACAGGATGGCGGGGGTGCGTCTGTGCCTGGATAAAACTGCGCATATAGTGCGTGGCAACAATCGACCAGAGCATCGTGCGCCCACGTTGATAGGCGCGTTCGCGAATGGTTTGCCGCAGCTGGGGTTCGGCTAAAAGCGTGTTAATCTGTTGAGCGAGCAGCGCTGGATCATGAAACGGAACCAGCATGCCACCACCATGGGCCAAGAGTTCGGTTGCATACCAGTAGGGTGTCGAGACAATCGCCTTCCCAGCCCCAATTGCATAGGCTAAAGTACCCGAGACGCTTTGTTCTTGGCTATGATAGGGCGTAATATAAATATCAGCCGCACCCATATAGATTGCTAAAGCGCTCGGACTCACAAAGTGATCGTGAAACCGCACATGGGCTTGAATCCCAAGCTGTTCGACTAAAGCTTGCAGCATCTCGCGATAGGCCTCGCCAACGGTTTGACGAACGGTTGGATGGGTTGCTCCAACAATCACATACAGCACCTGCGGATGCTGTTGGATCAGGGACGGCAATGCATGTAAAACATCTTCAATCCCTTTATTTGGTGAGAGTAAGCCGAAGGTCAGCAGAACCTGCTTGCCCGTCAAATTGGCGTGTTGTTTATCCTCATCGCCATCACGAAATGGCAGATCCGGAATGCCATGGGGAATACAATCAATGTGCGCCAATGGAATCCCATAGATTGTCTGCATCAAATCGACCGCATGCGAACTCATCACGATAATCCGTTGTGATCGTTGCGCAAGCTCCCACAAAATCGTCTGTTGATCGGCGGTTGGTTCGCGTAACACCGTGTGGAAGGTGGTTACGATCGGAATCGTGATAGCACGAATAAGCACGAGCAGATTCCGCCCTGATGCCTCACCAAAAATCCCATATTCGTGCTGAATACACACAAGGTCATACGAACTCAAACGGATAAAATCGGCAGCTTGGGAATAACTATCTGGGTTATCCTGATCAATCGTAAAGACCACTGAATCGGGATAGGCATAGCCTAGAGGCGTATCATTCATAGCCATCACGTCGATCCTGCTCTGCGGATACGCTTCAAGCAAGGCCATGCGCAAATCGGTGGTATAGGTTGCAATCCCACACTGGCGCGGAGCATAATTGCCAATGAGTAAAATTGAGCGAATTGATGGATACTGTGGTGTCGGCATGCCACACCTCCTCTACTAACGGGAAGCAATCACCCTGCAAGAGCAGCATATGGTGGGTGACGCAATGTTTCAATGTGTGGCAACAGGGGATCAAGCTGCTGTTCCCAGCCCACATCCCAAGCTCGAATGGCGGCAATCACCTGAACCGGTGGCGTAACCGTGCGGGCGGTCGGATGCCACGCCTGATAGCGAATAGCCGGTGGGAGCAGCACCCACTGGCTAAAGTAGCCCAAGAGATAGCGTAAGGCCATAAAGCCTGTCCAGCCTGCGATGGCATTTCCCTGCATCTGCGGACTCATCCAGCGCTGCGTGAAGGTTCCAAAATGATTCGGCTCAGCAAAGGTCAGGGGATGGATCTCCAGCGGATGATCCTGCTGACTAAACCCAAACAACAGACAGCGCAGGGCATTCGTCACCGGAACGGGATGGGGATAGGCCGCAATCCCCACCTGAAAATAGTGTTGCTGATCGGGTGTAAACCAATGACTTTCCATCGATAACCCCTTTCTTCAATGAATCGGACACGCCATGCGCGGCTAGGGCATGCGTGCGTCAGCCAGCGGAAAAACCTGCAAAATACGGGTGGCAGGAATCCCCGCAGCGATGAGACGTTCAGGAATTCCATGGATCGTGTGATCACAATGAATCCAAACCCGCTCATCGTGATAGGCGATATGCACCAGACACTGATGAATCCGATGCTGCCCGTGCCACCCCGCAACCACCACCATATACTGCTGTTGCTCACGGTCAAACACCGTTTGCATCGTACACGCACCCAACGTATCAGGACATGGCATGGCCAGTAAAACGGTTTCGATGAGCGTAGTGGGCGAAATGGCCACCATAACAAACTCCCTTCTAAAACAGCCATTGGGTTAGCGCATGGTCGGTTTCGATGGTAGGGGATCGTCTGGCCATTGATTCCAATGGGTGGGTGGGTGGTTGTAGAGCGTGCGATACTCATGATATTGCCAAGCAATGAACCGCAGCGCGACTCCACTGAGCATGATGAGCACGATCGCCATGAGCATCTGCCACACGGGAAGGGTCAGACCACCAATCGTCACCTGTGGTTGTGGGCTCGTATTGCCGAGCAGCATCAGGCCACCAATCAGGCTCAGCCAGAGCAGAACAGAACGTTTTTTCATCGTGTGCTCCCGTGAAGACCAGCACTGCTGGGAGCGTTCACCAGCAGTGCTGAAAGATGTTCCGGTAGGCGGGGTGGCCGAACACTCCCGGGAAACTGGATAGTGATGGTTGTTCCATGGTCAACCGCACTGGCAATCGTGATGCTGCCCTCGTGTTGTTGGATGAGTTCTTGCACAATGGCCAAGCCAAGTCCTTGACCACTCCGTGCCGCTCCATGGGGATCAGCAGTGTCAAAAAATGGCCGAAAAATCTGCTCGAGGTCATCGGCAGCAATACCGACCCCAGAATCCTGAATGGTGATCTGCCCATCAGCAGCGAGGGTGATGGTAATGGCACTCTGCATCCCGCTATAGTGCAGGGCATTGAGCACGAGATTCTGAAAAATTTGGACTAAGCGCCCATAATCGCCCGCGATCCATATAGCTTCATCAGGAACCCGCAACACCAACAGATGCGCGGCGCGCATGCCGTGCATGGCATCAACGACCGTGCGCAGCACCGCACGGAGGTCAAGCGAACGACGCTGAATCGGCCCCAGATCGTGGGTCATCAGCGTACTATCCAACAACGTTGGTACCAGTCGTCCTACGTGAATGGCTTGCATCCGCATCGTATTAATCATGTGCCGTTCACGCAGGGGAATGCCACCCCAGGTCGCAACGCGTCGCTCCAATAAGTCGATATAGCCCAGCAAAATACTGATGGGCGTTTGCAGTTCATGGATCGCAATCGTCAGATGATGGTGAATCTGATGGGTTGTATCAAGCGCCACTGCCAGCGTGCTCGTGAGCGTTTGGACATGATCTTCTGCTGCTCTTTGTGCGACGCGCGCAAACGCATAGTCAAGTGTCCGCTGAAAAAGGGCTGGCGTCAGGTCATCATCGAACAGTGTGGCATGCGCGCCGACGTGCAACGCCGGGATCTGGATGTGATCATCGGCGTTTGGGGCGGAGAAAATGAGCGGATAGGGTGCTGCATGATCAGACAGCACTTGGATAATCATGCGGGCCGTATCCGTCAGTGGCAGTCGCACGAGAATAACATCGATCCGGTGCGTTGCCAGCATCCGCAGGCCATGGTCGAGGTCGGAAACTGCAATCAGGCGATACTGGACGGTTTGCAGTGCCGTGATGATCGATGCAAAGAGGGCTATACCCTCCCCATCATGGTCAATAAATAAGATCTGCGTCTCATTCGGCTTCATCAACATGTCCTATCTCGCGGCGCAACCAGCGGGTTGATTGAAGGTGCATCCAGCAACCGCGGTGTATGCAACAACGATAAATGCCAAGCCATCCCTGGTGGATGACTCGGGTCGTGATGATGTCTCTGCTAAGCCCATGCCGATGCGCAGGCGCATCACCATGCGGGACACCTGCAGGGAGCGAGACCCACTCATTGCAGCGAGCACGCAACCATGATGGTATGGAAGCGTTTTCGCCAGCAACAATGCTGGTTTTCAACACGCCGACAATCATGAATATGCATTGGAAGAGTGAACACTCGGAATGATAGGATAACCAAAATAGTTATCGCGTGGGGGATATGGCCGAGTTAGGAGGGAGGTGAAATACAAATGCGCTACTTCACCTCTCTAGTATAGCACCATCGCATGAGAAACACAACGACAGACACTAATTGGAATCGCTTCGTGGAGGTAATTATGCCACGAACAGGGTCTAAACTGGCTGATTAATCAATCATCGCCTCACCATAATGTCGATGAAAAAGGGTCAGAACATCAAAAGAGACCTTTTTTCCTGAAAGCTTGGGGGTATTCGTTTTAAGGGTGGCAGTGCGCAGGCTTGTGATTGTGCTATTGGTAATCACAATCGATGGGTCATCAAAGTTAAAGACCACCGTACCTGGCTCAACATCAGCATCAGACTGGATCGTGATAGCCACTGATGCTCCCTTACTTTTTGCTGTGGCTTGTGGCAACGGCAGCGGCATATCCCATGTTTCATAATGATGCGCCATTTGAATGGTTTGTTCTGAACGATGGATGATACGCATAGGGAAGTTCCTCCATAACCAAGATACGCCTACAACCCATTCGCCAATCCAAGCACAGCGTATGATCTCAACCAGATGATCTTCGCTGCGATCTAAGAATTAGTACTTGGTTGGGCAAGGATTTCGGTAGTGCATCTGGTGAGCATCGTCGAGCTTGGCAGGGCGTAACCCCACCCAAAGATTGGGCGAAACACGCCAACAACGGAAGAAAAGTGTGGGAAGAATACGTCATCAGGTGGCGATGACAGCGGAAGCATGCGGCTCCATCCGAAAGAGGCCGCTCGATAACTGGCTCTGTAAAGTTCCTCTCCCCTTGGGATAGGGATCGATATCAAGGCAGCGGGTTCAGACATGCTTGTTGAGGCGAAACGATACCAGCAGCTTGTTTATTATGGAAAGCGTGCTATAGTGATACGTAGATGCGCTTGTGTATCACTTCAAGCGCATCGTGCGCCTCAACTCGGCCACTCCCCCATCGATAACCATTGGTTATCCTATCACACCGAGTTCCCCTTCTCTTCTATGGTGATAACCCACATCTATGGGTTGCGTGTCTCCAGCATTATTGCTGCATGGCACCACCTACCACCTATTCAGGAACTGCTCCTGAATGGATCTACTATTGCCGTGGCATTCCTGTTCCTGCGTTGTTGGAATGGTTGGATCACTATCCAGCTCCCTAGCATGCAGCACAGTGCGACCATAGGCAAAGGAGTCCTCCGCATGAAAGCCATTTTTGGCATCGTTACGGGAATCTTAATCGTGCTCTTTGCAGCAATTGGCATCCAAAACACAACGGCGATTTCGCTGCACCTCTTCGATTGGCAAACACCACCCCTGCCTTTATGGATGCTCCTATTGACGGCCTTGGCTAGTGGGATGTTGATGGTTGGCTTGTTTGCCTTTCCACGCCAGATCGAAACCTACTATCAGAACCTCCGCCAGCGTGGGCAGGCCGCTCCTGTCCAACGACCAGTGATTCCCATCGATGCTGCGCTGCCCCCACCAAGTACCATGCCACTCGCCGTCGAGCCTGGGCCACAACACTATAATCCACAAACCGGTGAGCGCCGTGATCCGTGGATCGATGATGGACCAAAACGCACGGTATGAGCACCTATGCTCGCATAACCGTGGTTGCCTGTCCCATCTGTCGTGCCAAACAAGGACTTTCGGGGGTCTTGCATTGCGGCAGCATCGTGATCTGTGCGACGTGTCATTCGTCGTTGCGGGTCACGACCCTCCGACCAATGCGCCTGCGGCTGGTTGACCCATCCGCTACGCGCACCGCCGAGAGTCAACCGGAGTCGTATGCCTAATCCATGCCGCTTGCGTTGGGCTGGCCCAATGCAAGCGGCAACCATGATCGGCTACGGAATTTCCGCATCGATCACACCAAACAGACGCTTGCGGCCTGTGCTGCGCCGCAAGAAAGGAGCATCCTATGGTGCCCCAAACAATTGCTGTCGTCAATAATGATTTCGTGTTATTGGATTTGTTACAGGAACTTTTGATCGAAGCAGGCTATGGTACCACAACCTATCTGACCACTGACCAGACGTATCACCAGTTGCGGGATAGCCAACCGAGCTTAATTATTCTCGATGTAGGCCTTCAAGCATCCGCTCCAGGCTGGCCATTACTTAAATTACTCCATTTTGATCCAAATACGGTGCAGATCCCCGTTCTGGTGACGACGGTTGATCATGCTTTTATACAAGGTAAGCAAGCCTTTTTACAAGCAGCTGGCTGCGATGTGCTCGAACTTCCGGCCAGTTTTACCGACCTTGTTGCCAAAGTTGAAACATTAATTGGTGTGCCGCTGGAACGAAGCATTCCGACAAGCAATCCACCATAAATCCAAAGGTCATCAGTTCAGGATAGGGTACCTACCGAAAGGCGAAGTGTGCCCGATTCCATGCAGGAGCTGAGAACGATGTTGTCTCATACAACCATGGCTTCCATCATGATTCCAGCCTTAGAACGGTAGGGATGGTTAATCACCCATCAACCATTACGCATGTGATGTGGTCACGATTTAAGAGACAATCGATCAGCTGTTATCCAACAACACACGACTTCCATACTCCCCTCCGTACTCTTGGGGAGTCATCCACCCGCATCCATCATCATATCTGCTTGATTCAACGCTCGCCGATCGGCGTATCTGTCACCAAAACTATGGAGACTGCCGTCGCGCGTGGGCTATCGCAATCGATGCGGAGGGCTATCAGATTCTCTGCCTATTGGCACGTATGTGCATCCAAGGAGTTGCTATGATCGACCCTACTCCCGTCCCCAACGGAGCACCTCGGCTCCGCGACCATCCCGTCGCACGCGGTATCGGCGACAATCAGATTCTCCATCTTGCCCATGCTGTCAATCACCTCGTGAATGAGGTACATCCCGCGATCCATGGGCATCGTCAGATAACTCTGTTCCGGCAAGCGCCAGTCACGCTCGTCTTATTTGTCTTTGATGCGGGCGGTGAACTTCCCAATCACGTTGCCCAAGGAATCGTCAGTATTCAGGTACTTAACGGCAGGTTGAGCATCCAGATCGCAGGGAATGATCATCGCTTGGATCCGGGACAGATCCTTGTCCTGAATCCCTCCATTGCGCATAGCGTGCGGGCTGAGATCACGAGCACAATGCTCTTGACCATCCATCACATGGAGTCAATCAGCATGGCGCAAACGACGGTGGAGTCATAATTCGACCTGCGGGGAGCCTACACGTACCACAGCAATCAGACCACGATGACCGCTGCATTGCAGCGAGGAGGTCGGGATGAAAACGATACGACTCTTTCCAACGCTCGTTATGGTGATCGGCGTTCTTTTTACCTGTGGTGGATTGGTCATCACAGGCGCTGGCATCGTTATCCATGGGTTCGTCGGTGAGCAACTCCGTTCACAACAGATTACAACCCCCGCGGATGCCTCGATCCCGAATGCCCCAGTAACCGGGATCGCAACGGTGCTCAGCATGGCCGCACTTATTCAGCATCATGCCGCTGACAGCTCCAATGGCTTATCCTATGCCCAGATGGGTCGTTTTGCTGTTGCCAGCGGCGACCCATCTGGCACAAATACCGTTGATGCGGCATTGAAGGATGCGATGGGTCAGCCTGTGGCAAACCAAGCACGCACGACTCAACTCACTGCGGCGAGTCTCGTGACCTCACTCAGTTTGTCGGCAATGGCGCTCGGCGCATCCTACGGTGCGATGGCCCTCGGCATCGGGTTCTTCATCCTCGGCCTCATCATCACCGGACTTGGCTATGCGCTCCGAGGATTGATTACCCCCGAGGTCGCCGCACGCTTTGGCATTCAGCCGGTCAGTGCGTAACCGTGCGAAGGCTGACAGTCATTCATCGCGTCTGCACATGATCGGATCGGTGTTTGCCGTGCAAGGCGCTGCTCATTCACGGATCGATCGGGCATAGGCATACACCCTGATCGACTGGTTGGTGCAACCTGCTCCTGATCGGGTGCAGCGGAATGCACGCTGAGCGTATTGCGCTGAGAATCAGAGACATGGGGTTTACCCGCTCCCTAGATTTCAAAGGAGTCACCATGGCCACCGCACATCGAGAACAGCATCGAACCCAGCATATCGGCTGGCTGCGTGCATCAGTCTTAGGCGCAAACGATGGGATTGTCTCAACTGCCAGTCTGGTGGTTGGGATGGCTGCATCAAACGCATCCCATCAGTCGGTGGTTGTGGCGGGCATTGCTGGCTTGGTTGCAGGGGCAATGTCCATGGCCGCAGGCGAATATGTATCGGTCAGTTCCCAGGCAGATACGGAACGAGCGGATATTGACCGTGAGCGCATGGAACTCGCCGTGGATGCCTACGCTGAACGTGCGGAACTGGCAGCCATCTATGGTCGCCGTGGCCTTGACGCATCCCTCGCTGAGCAAGTCGCCGAGCAATTGATGCTGAAGGATGCCATCGCGGCCCACGCCCGCGATGAACTTGGGATCTCCGAAACCATGCGTGCCCGTCCCATCCAAGCAGCGCTTGCGTCGGCGGCTGCCTTTGCCGTTGGCGCGATACTCCCGCTGATGACCGCTGTGCTTGCGGCTAATTCCTATCTCGTTGTTTTGGTGACGGGAACCTCACTCATATTCCTCACGCTGCTGGGGATCTTGGCTGCCTATACCGGTGGTTCGCCCATCATCGTGGGTGCCATGCGGGTGGCTTTTTGGGGTGCGCTTGCGATGGCATTAACAGCTGGCGTTGGAGCGATCTTTGGGACAGCTCTCTAGACCGTGCGTGGAATGGTGAATGGGTATAATTTTTTCGAATCTATGCGTTCGCCGCACTTTTGAGGCGTTGTAGGTGAAGCGCCTCGGTGCTCGGGTTGGGTTTCTTCGCTTCCAGCTTGACGACTTAGGGGTGGACAAGGCAAGGAGGTCCAGCAATCGTGGTTCGGGGAGTTGAGGTCTTTGTGCCGAAGAGCCCGTAACGTGCCTATGGTTTTTTGAGGACGGTTGGTGTGAGATGCCGGTCTTCCCCCCATCCCTGCCATCGGTACCATACAAAGGACATAGTATGTACAGCGTCAAACCGAGGTCACGGTTTACCCAAATCTCCAAGTGGACTGCCCATATCACGGGGCGACCACAGACGTTTGGTCTTGCGGTCGGGGTGATCTTCCTGTGGATGATTAGTGGACCACTGTTTGGCTGGAGCGATACATGGCAGTTGGTCATTAATACGAGCACAACGATTATTACCTTTCTTATGGTCTTTCTGATTCAAAATACACAGACGCGCGATTCAGAAGCCATTCAAATCAAACTTGATGAATTGATCCGTGCAACGCAGGGTGCTCATAATGCGCTTCTTGATTTGGAAGAGTTGGAAGAGGACGAGTTAGACCAGATTCGGGCGACATATCAACGATTATCGGAACGAGCTCGCGAGGCCATCCGTCATGGATTGGTCGATACGGATAATCCCGAACCCGCAGTGGCATAACGAACGTGGTACACCATGAGTGCCAGATGAATTATGCGTGAAGTTACCACATACCCAAAGAAATTCGTGCGCCGCTTGCACGGAGCATCCCAGTGATTGAGCAAGGGGAGGCTCAGACGTTGTACGTGCCCAGTTGCGCTCTCACAGGTATCAGTGTACGATTTCGGGAAAAATATACGCTAGCATTAAAAAATATTAATAAAAATTCTACTGATCGCAAAAAAGATACTTGATTGCCTCACAAGACGCTATGGAGGGCAACCAAGTATCCTTTACGAACAGCGTTAGGGGTAAATGACGCTGTTTTTCGCGAGTTCTTGCTTTGTTGCTGTATTGATAAGCCGTAGGGTTAATGGGATGTTTCGTGGAATAGTGCTTTGATCAATCCGAACCACTGAAACGGGAGAGTGTGTCCCACTTTCTGCAAACTCATTTGGCTGTGGAAGTGAAACTGCCACATAAATTTGAAGCATCGCGTCCTTGATGGTGATTGATTGAATCGACAGTGATGCGCCACCAGCTTGTCGAAGACCGAGAAAACATGCAATCATGACTGTTTGGGGTTGTTGCGATTGTTGAATTTGGTTGCGAACCGTCGGGTTAACCATTGCTGTTAGAAGGTTATCGGCTTGCTCTGATGGCTCTAAAAGACACATCGGCGTTGGTTGCCGATACTGCCCAGTAAATTCTCCCTCCCAGCCACTAAAGTCGATAACCGTCGTGATAGGAATCAGTGTTTCTGCTGGCTGAGATGCGCCACATCCAACCAACATGATGCTTGCACAAAGCAAGAGAAGTAGTGATCGCGTCATAGAAGACTCCTATTTACGACTATAGGGAAGGAAGATTTTATAGGGAAGAAATGGAGTTTGATCGTAGACAAGCGCAGCAATCCCGAGTTTATTCCCGGTTTCATTGGCGGCAAATTTCTTTACTTCGATGCGGTAGAGTCCTTGCTGTGGTGCAAGAAAGTCAACCATCTCATAGTTATTATCAGTACTCTTTGAAAGCGCGACAATACTATCGTTTGGTCCGCGAATAACGAGGTCAAAATCGGTTTCTAATCCATAATGAAAGGCTGGTGTCGCATTGGCCCACCAACTAACAACGATTCGAACACGCTGGCCAGGATCGGCCCAGATACGTCCCCCTGTGGTCGCACCCACAGGAAGTTCGGTATTACTCGCAGAAATCCCCCACCAGCATGAGTAGGTACAAGGGAACCAATTTCCTTGGGTTCCTTGGTTCAGGGCCATATCACGGGCCAAGGTTCCAATAAGTGCTCCTGCCCCATCGCGATAGTCTGTTTCATGGATGGAAGGGATAAAGGCATCACCCTCAATATTATGGGCGGAAGCAGCCATAATGATCGCTTTTGTTACTTCTGGCCACTGTGAAAGATTCGCGTTCATATTTAATAAGAGGGTTGCGAGTCCTGCTACTTGTGGTGCTGAGAGGCTGGTACCAGTGTCGGATGCAGGCGTATTCTCATCCACAAGGGTGGTGATATTTCCTACTGCAACAACCTCCGGTTTTTCACGGTCATTGGCACTACTTTGTGGATTTCGAAAGGCAGATCCCCGTGTTGCTGTATCCCACCACATTCGGTCATCACGCCAAGGAACCGTGTTTGTATCGAGGAATGCCCCGACGGATAGAACATTGTATGCTTTGCTCGGGGAACCAACGTACCCTGCGTTATTGCCAGCGCTAACAACGACTAATTTATTGCGAGTACGAGCGACATAATCGACAAGTCGATCGGATAGTGTAAGTTGATTCGATCCCTCATCGGAAAGGCTAATATTGGCAACGTGGGCTCCTTGATCAAAGATCCAATCAAGGGATGTTTGAAGATGTCCTGCCGCAATACTGCATGCGGAAAGAAGCGATGCTTGGGGCGCAACTCCACCAAGGACAGAATTTCCTGCCGCAATATTTGCTACAAAGGTTGCATGATCCCCAAATGGTTCTGTTGCACAGGAAGCTTGATATGCCAGAACATTAAGCGACGAAATCGATCGCACTTTTTTTGTTTCCACAATCCCGATAATCTGATTCTGTCCCTGATAGTTTTGATCGTGCAATGGATAGATATACTGTGTGTGAAGTGCACTTAATACGGTTGGTGTAGCAGCATAATGAGAAGAAGCAACGACAGGCTCAGCGATCTTAAACCGAGTATCAACATAAATGCGATCAAGAGCATCGTACCATTGAAGCCTTAATAGATGCTGTTTACTCATCTGTACCGAAAGCAGCGGAGGATTGTGATTAATTGTAAAATGATAGCTACTGCCCAACAGACGATTGATATCAAGTGAAACAGATAGGATGGACGTTGTTAACGGTTCTTTTAACCAAAAAACAACCGCGATAGTATCGTGGGGGTCTTTTTTTTCTATATGTGCGATTAACGCTTCATCGAATGTTCTGAATTGGGCACGATACGCCGCTTGCTCTGTAATGAGCATGCGGAATGTGTCAAACACGGTGAAACAGATGACAACGCAGCAAACGGGCGATTAAAGAAGGATTATTCGCGCAATGCC